>NZ_FNSA01000003.1:1855621-2164892 GCF_900104775.1 Tsukamurella tyrosinosolvens | reverse complement strand
AGGGCCGCCCACATCATGGGCAGCAGCGTCAGGTGGGTGACCCGGTGGTCGACGAAGGCACCCGCGAGCGCGGCCGGATCGAAGCCGCGCAGGAGGACTGCGGTGCCGCCGGTGACGAGCATCGGCATGAGGAGCGCGTCGAGGGCGGTCACGTGGAACAGCGGGAGCGCGATGGGCTGGACCGCGGGCTGCACGTCGGGCCGCACGCCCAGCGCGACCGCGGACGAGAGCGCCGAGATGTGCACCGCGACATGGCTGGTGACGACGCCCTTGGGCCGTGCCGTGGTCCCCGAGGTGTACAGGCAGTGCAGGATGTCGCGGTCCTCGACGATGGATTCCACGACGGAGTCGTCCGCGTCGGGCAGATCGGTGAAGGCGGTCGACGGGACGCCGCCCACCTCGGCGGGGAGCGCGCCGCCACCGTTGGCCACGATGTAGACGGCCTCGACCCGGTGGTCGGCGGCGTCGAGGGCCGCGGTGAGCGCGGGCGCGAAGACGTCCTCGGTGATGACGGCGCGGACGCCGCTGTCGCCGAGCTGGTAGGCGACGTCGCCGGGGCCGAGCAGGAGGTTGAGCGGCATCGCGACGACGCCGAGCTTCGCGCACGCGAACAGGGAGACCACGAACTCCCAGCGGTTCTGCAGTTGCAGGGCGATCGCGTCGCCGCGCTGGTAGCCGCGCGCCTGCAGGCCCCGTGCGAGGGCGTTCGAGCGGCTCTCCAGCTCGCGATAGGTGACCGTCGCGCCGCCGTCGACGAGCGCGACGCGATCGCCGAAGGAACGGGCGGCGCGCGTGGGCAGATCGCCCAGGCACACGCGGTGGGTGAGGTTGACCACGAGGGGGTCGACACCGGACAAGTCAGGGCGCATCGCACGGCTCATGGCCGCACGGTAACCGGTTCTCACCGGGCGCGCGCCGCGAACGAGTGAAGATGCGCTAACCGGCGCGCTGCACTCCGCTCGCGGTCTCCGGGACGGGCAGGCCGAGGTGATCGCGGAGGGTGGTTCCCGCGTACTCGGTCCGGAACGCACCGCGCTCCTGCAGCAACGGCACGACGCCGTCGATGAACTCGTCGAGGCCCGTGGGCGTGAGGTGCGGCACCAGGATGAAGCCGTCCGCGGCGTCCGCCTGGATGTACGTGTCGATCTCGTCGGCCACCTGCTGGGCCGTGCCCACGAACTGGGGCCGGGTGTTGAGCTCGATCACGAGCTCGCGGATGGAGAGTCCGCCCGCCTCGGCGCGCTCGCGGTACGTCGCGACTATCTCGCGCGGATCCGCGTGCAGCACGCGGCCCTGCACCGCCGGTGCGTCGTACACGGGCTCGACGTCGGGCAGCGGACCGTCGGGATCGAAGGACTGCAGCTCCCTGCCCCACACCTGCTCGAGGAAGTTCAGCGCGGTCTGTGGGCTCACCTGCCGGCGTCGGATGTCGTGGGCCTTCTCCTGCGCCTCGGCGGTCGTGTCGCCGACGACGGCGGCGGCGCCGGGAAAGACCTTGAGGTGATCCGGGTTCCGGCCGCGGTCGGCGGCCCGGCGCTTGACGTCGGCGTAGAACGCACGGCCGCTCTCGAGCGAGCCGTGGCGGGTGAAGATCGCGTCCGCCTGCGCCGCGGCGAAGTCGCGCCCCTCGCCGGAGTCGCCCGCCTGCAGCAGGACCGGATGTCCCTGCGGCGACGGTGGCAACGGTGCCGCGCCCCGCACGTCGAACTGTGTGCCGTGGTGGACGACGTCGCCGCGATCCCAGCCGTCCCAGAACTTCCGCGCGACGGTGACGAATTCGTCGGCCCGGTGGTACCGGTCGGCGTGGGCGAGGTAGCCCCCGCGGCGGAAGTTCTCGCCGGTGAAGGCGTCGGAGCTGGTCACCATGTTCCACGCGGCGCGGCCGCCGCTGAGGTGGTCGAGGGTGGCGAACTGTCGTGCCACGTCGAAGGGCTCGTTGAAGGTCGTGTTGATGGTGCCTGCGAGGCCGATGCGGTCGGTGACGGCGGCGAGCGCGGTGAGCACAGTGAACGTATCGGGTCGGCCGACCACGTCGAGGTCGTGGATGCGCCCGAGGTGCTCCCGCAGCCGCAGCCCCTCGGCGAGGAAGAAGAAGTCGAACTTGGCGCGCTCGGCGGCCCGGGCGAGGTACACGAACGACTCGAACTCCACCTGGCTGCGCGCCGCGGGGTCCGACCACACGGTGTTGTGGTTGACGCCCGGGAAGTGCGCGGCCAGGTGGATCGGCTTGCGGTGCAAGCCCTCCCGGACGGGGACGTCGGTGCGGTCGATCGTCACAGGAGACCCCATTCCTTGGCGAGGAGTTCGTGGCTGCGCAGGCGCGCGGCGTGGTCGTGGGTGACCGAGGTGATCACGAGCTCGTCGGCGCTGGTCCGCTCGACGAGTGCGCGGAGACCGTCGGCGACGCGGCCCGGTTCGCCGACGAACTGCGTGTCGCTCCGGTCCGCGACGGCGGCGCGCTCCTCGTCCGTGAGCGCGGCGCTGTCGCGCGGGTAGGCGATCGCGCCGGTGCCGTACCGGATGGAGTGCACCCAGGCCGGGAAGCCCGCGGCGAGCTCCCGTGCCTGCACGTCGGTGTCGCCCACGACCACGTCGGCGCTCACCACAAGGTGCGGTGCGGCGAGGCGGTCGGAGGGCCGGAACGCGTCCCGGTAGGCCTGGGCCGCCTCGAGGGTGGTCGCGGGGCTCACGTGGTAGTTGGCGACGAAGGGCAGGCCGCGGGCGCCGGCGAGCTGCGCGCTCTCCCCCGCACTGCTGCCGAAGATCCACACGGGGGCATCCGCCGCCGCCTCGGCAACCGGGGAGCGCAAGGCGTGGCCGTCGGCGGTGAAGGTGCCGCCGACCAGATCCAGGACGTCCTCGACCTGCCGCGTGTAGCTCGGCGGCTCCGCCTTCGGGTGGTAGAGGTGCTCGTAACCGGCGACGATCGCGGGGTTCGGCGCGGGGGCACCGGGCGGGGGCGTCCGCAGGCGCTGCCCCGTCCGGCCGAGTCCGATGTCCACGCGCCCGGGGTGCAGCGCGGCCAGCACGCCGAAGGCGTCGGCGACGGCCGGGGCGGTGGTGAAGCCGATGAGCACGGCCGCCGACCCGACGCGGATCCGGTTGGTGCGGGCGAGGATCTCGCCGATGAGGACGGCGGGAGCCGCGCTCGCCACGTGCGCGAAGTGGTGCTCGGCGACCCAGTAGCGGCCGTACCCCCAGTCCTCGGCGCGGCGCGCCAAGTCCAGCGTGTTGCGCAGCGCGTCGGACGGGGTGCCGCCGTCCGGGATGGGCGCGAGGTCGAGAACGTTCAGCCCGGTCATCAGGCCCCCTTCACGGCGACGAAACGGTTGACCGCGGGTGCGAGGCCGAGGATCTCGCGGAGCGTTCCCGCCCGAGGCGCGCCGGGCAGCAGTGGCGCGAAGGCCGCGCGGAGCCTGGGCAGGTCGACGGCGTTGACGCCGGGACGGAGCCGCGCACCGTCGAAGCCGAGGGACTGCCACCCGGAGACGGTGCGCGCCAACGACTCCCCCGTCCCCGCGAAGACGAGCGTGTCGTCGTCCGCGGGCTCGCGGCGATCCAGCTTCTCGATACGGCGCTGCGCAGTCCGCTCGGAGTCGGCGAGGTGGACGGTGACATCGACGAGGAGCAGCGGGACGCCGGCGGCACGGAGCCGTCGCGCAGTGTCGGCGAGGTCCTCGTCGGCCGCGGCCGGAACGATCGCGACGTCCGCATCGGCGGCGACGGCCTCCGCGGCGGCGTCCGTGACGCGGACGATCACCGGCGGCCGACCCTGCGGCGGGCGCGGCGTGATCGACGGCCCCTTGACGGAGAAGTTCTCGCCCTGGAAGTCGATGTAGTGCAGGCGGTCCCGATCGACGAACCGGCCGGTGGCGACGTCCTTGACGATCGCGTCGTCCTCCCAGCTGTCCCAGAGGTCGCGCAGCACTTCGACGTACTCACGGGCCTCTGCGGCGCGAGAAACCGGGTCCTGCGGCTGCTTACGGCCGAACAGGGCCGCATCCGCGGCGGCGCCCGTCGTCGCGGGAAGCACCCCGGCGCGGCCGCCACTGACGTAGTCCAGCGTCGCGATGGCCTTCGAGGCGTGGAAGGGCTCGGTGTGCGTGGCGGTCACGGTGGGGACCAGGCCGATCCGCGGGACCGCGGGCGCGACGCGCGCGGCGAGGAGCGTGGCGTCGAACCGGCCGGTGAGGCGGTCGCGGGCGGTCAGCGAGAATGAGTCCTCGAAGGTCACGAGGTCGGCGGCAGCCGCCTCCGCGGAGCGGGCCAGCCCAACCCAGTGCTCCGCGGAGGTGGCCTCCAGTGGATCCGCGCCGACCTCCGCGAACGCTGCGGGATGCCAGCCGAACGGCTCCAGGGCGATCCCGAGGACAGGGCGTGAGGTCGATTCGGTCACGGATTCGACGGTAGGCGGCGCGGATTCGTCTGTGACCCCTTGCGCTCACCGTGGATCCAAGGGAATCGTCCGTCCGCCGCGGGGACGCTCACGCCAGAGCGGGCTGTCGACGAAGTGGTTGTCGTACTGATCCTGGGCCGCGACCAGGTCCGACGGTGCCGCCGCCCCGGTCGCGACGTCGCGCAGCAGCCGGAAGTAGCCGAAGCGCTCGACGCCGGGCGTCAGGACGATGAGCGCGGTCGCCGGAACCGCGGGTCCGGCGGCGAAGGCGTGCACCGTGTTCGGTGGGATCACCGCGAGGCCACCCGCCTCGACGGCGACGAGCTCCTCGCCGACCAGCATGTCGAGGGCGCCGTCGAGGACGTAGAAGAGCTCGGTGGACCGGGTGTGGAAATGGGGTGAGGCGCCGTCGGCGCCCGCTGGAAGGTGCACGCGTTGCACGCTCGCCGTCTCCCCTGTGGCCGACGCGTCCGCGAACAACGCGACCTGCGGCCCCGACGCCTCGCCGACGAGTTCCGGATTCCGAACGATCATGACGCCTCCAATGTAGTTCGACTTCTAACTATATAGTTCACCCTCGAACTACTGGCGTCAAGGCGTACTCTCGGCCCGTGCATGACGTCGACGCCGCCATGGCCCAGTGGCGCACCGAGTACCCCGACCTCGACACGTTGCCGATGAGCATCGTCGGCCGCCTCGCGCACCTCGAGGCGGCCGGCCGCGCCGCGATCGAAGGACCGCTGGAGGACGAAGGACTCCGTCGCGGTGAGTTCGACGTGCTCGCGACCCTCCGCCGCTCCGGCCCGCCCTATGCCCTCGCCCCTGCGGCCCTCGCCGACCAGCTGCTCATCACCCGCGCCGGCCTCACCTCGCGTCTCGATCGGCTTGAGAGCGCCGGTCTCGTCGCACGGACCCCGAGCCCGACCGACGGCCGAGGGAAGACGGTGACGCTCACCGAAGCGGGCCGAGGGCTCATCGAACGACTCCTCCCCGGGCACATTCGCCGCGAGCGCGATCTGCTCTCCGCGTTGACCGACGCCGAACTCCACACCCTCGACGGCCTTCTGCGCAGGCTCACCACGCCCTGATCACGCGGTCGACGCCGCCACAGCGAGAGTCGCGGCGATCATCGCGGGGCCGTGCGGCACCGTGCGGTCGCGGGCGACGAGCGCCCACGCCAGCGTGAGGAACTGGGCCCCGAGGACGGCGAGGAGCGCCGCCGGCACCCCACCCGCCCCGGCCGCCACGGCGCCGAGCGTCGGCGCCAGCTTCACATCGCCGGCACCCATTCCGCGGGCGAGGAAGGCCGTGCCGTTCACCGCCGTCCAGAGCGTCAACCCGACCAACGGGGCGGGCGCACCGTCGAACACCGCCCAGAGCGAGACGCCGAGGGCGACGCACACCGCGGGCAGGGTCAGGACGTTCGGGAGCCGCCGCTCACGCACGTCGAACCAGCACAGCGCGGCGCACCACGCCAAGAACGCACCCCCGAAGAGCCCCCACTCCACGGGGTCAGTGTGTCAGGCCTGCAGGGCCTCGCGCAGCGCATCGGGGATCGGGATGGCGCCCGAGCCGTCGGCGGCGATCACGGCGTACACGATCCGGCCGGCGACGGCCTCGGTCGGCTCGTCGGCGTCGAGGTCGGTGACGAAGACGAACTCGATCGTGAAGCTCTTCGTGCCGATCCGGCCGGTCCGCATGACCAGCTCGGTGTCGCCCTCGTCGGTCAGGCCCGCCGCGTAGTCGAGCTCGACGTGCACCACCTGCGAGTCGTAGCCGGCCGCGAGCATCGCCTCGTAGGGCGTGCCGCGGTCGGCGTAGAACTCGCCGATCGCCGTGTCGACGTAGCCGAGGTACCACATGTTGAACATGACGCCCTGGCGGTCGATCTCGTAGTACCGCGGCCGGAACCGGTAGCGGAAGTCGGTACTCATCGTGCCTCCCTCGCGGCGGCGAGCGCCGCCGCCATCGCCGCGCGCGGCGCGGGCTCGCCGGTGAACCACTCCGCTTGCCGGAACGCCTGGTGCAGCAGCATCGTCAGGCCGCCCGCGGTGCGAGCGCCCTTCGCCTCCGCGGCCGCCACGAGCAGGGTGGGCCACGGATCGTAGGCCACGTCGGCGACGGCCGGGGCCGCCGAGGACAGCGCGTCCATCAACGGGAAGTCATCCGGCTGGGCGGAACCGGGGAGCGTGGAGACCACCACGTCGGCGTGCGGTACCGCGGCAGCGGCGAGCGGCGCCCAGGCCGCGGCGAGACCGAACGCCTCGGCGCAGGCCAGCGCGCCCTGTGCCCGCTCCTCCGAGCGGGCGAGGACCGTCGTGCGGGTGAAGCCCCGGTCGGCGAGCGCGGCGAACACCGGGCGGGCCGTGCCGCCCGCGCCGACGACGACCGCGGACTCCCCCGTCGCGCCGCACTCGGCCAGGAGGCCGTCGGCACCGTCGACGTCGGTGCAGTCGGCGAGCCAGCCCGATTCCGTGCGGACCAGGGTGTTGGCGGAACCGACGGTGACGGCGCGCTCGGTGCGCTCCTCCGCGAACTCCAGCGCCGCGAACTTCCCGGGCATCGTGACCGAGACGCCGACCCACTCGGGGCCGAAGCCGCCGACGAGGCCGGGCAGCGCCTCCGCGTCGCACTCGATCCGCTCGTAGGTCCAGTCGAGGCCGAGCGCGGCGAACGCCGCACCGTGCAGGACCGGCGAGAGCGAGTGCGCGATCGGCTTTCCGAGGACCGCGGCGCGCCGGATCACGGCCCGCAGCCCACCGTCAGGAACTTGGTGTCGCACGCCTTCTGCCGGTTGCGCTCGTGCTGCGCGAAGTCGTCGGTGAACAGCGTGGTGCCCTTGTTGTCGACGGTGACGAAGTACAGCCACGGACCGGGGGCCGGGTTCTCGGTGGCGACCAACGCATCCGTGCCGACGGCGCCGATGGGCGTCGCGGGCAGGCCCGTCTTGGCGTAGGTGTTCCACTCGGTCTTCTTGAGCAGCTTCTCGCCGGCGACGTCGATGCCGGTGACGGCCTCGCCGTAGTTGACCGTCGAGTCCATCTCCAGCTTCTGGTCCTTGGCGAGCCGGTTGAGGATCACGCGGGCGACCTTCGGGTAGTCGTCGGCCTGGTTGACCTCGCGCTCCACGATCGACGCCGACACCAGCACCTGATACGGCGCGAGCTTCGCCGGCGACGTGCGGCTCGCGGTCAGCAGGCCCTGCGCCTCGTACTGCTTCGCCGACGCCGTGATGAGCTGCTTGAGGATGCCGATGGGCGTGCCCGACGGGTCGATCTGGTCCCAGATGCCCGGCGCGATGAGCCCCTCGATGCGGCGGTGGTCGCCCTTGAGCCGGGTGACGGTGGCGGCGGCCCACTCGGGGATGCCCAGGTCGGCGACGCTCGCGCTGGAGGCGACCCGGACGAAGTCGGCCTTCGGGGTCTGCTTCTTCACACCGTCGACGGTGTGCGCGGTCGCGGCGGAGAGCTGGCTGAAGATGCCCTGGGCGACCTTGTTGTCCTTGCTGCGCTTGTCGTCGAGGACCGCGCCGGCCGAGACGTTGAGCATGCCCACGCGGTGCGAGCGCGCCGGGTCCACCAGCATGGTGACGACCTCCGACGCGGGCAGCGACTTGCGCAGCTCGTAGTAGCCCGCGGAGATCGGCTTGTCACCCGCGGCCTGATTGAACGCGCCCACGGACTTCACCACGCCCGCATCCACGAGGTTCTGCGCGAAGTCGGAATTGTTCTGGCCGACGATGTGGACCACGACCTCGGGGCCCGCCTGGCCGGAGGCGTAGTCCTCGGGCGCGGAGCCGCCGCCGAACAGGGAGCCGCGCACCGTCCACAGCACGCCGCCGATGACGACCAGGAAGACCACGATCAGCGACAGCAGAGCCACCCGGCGCCGGCGCTTGATCCGCTCCCGCTGCGCGGCGCGTCGCCGCTCCGCGCGGGTGGTGCGCTGCCCGCCGATCGCCACCGGATCGGCGCGCTCGTTGTTCCACCCGTCGCTCACTCGTCGACCTCCTCGGGACCGGACACCGGCCTCCGCTCGTCGAGCCATCCCTGCAGGATGGCCACCGCGGCGGCCTGATCGATCACCGCTCGCTGCTCCTTCGCCCGCACCCCGTTCTCGCGCAGCGCCCGCTGCGCCGTGACGGTGGTGAAGCGCTCATCGAAAAAACATACCCGCGGCGGCGTTGCGTTCGCGGCACCGAGAACCTCGGCGAGCCGCCGTGCGAACACCTCCGCCATCTTCGCCGAGGAACCGCGCTCCCCGCGGAGGGTGCGCGGCATCCCGATCACGATCTCCACCGGCTCGTAGTCGGTCACGAGCTGCGCGATCCGGCGCAGGTCCGATCCGTCCTTGGCCGCGCGGACCGTCTCCACCGGCGTCGCGAGGATCCCGTCGGGATCGCAGACGGCCACCCCGATGCGGGCCTTGCCCACATCGAGGGCCAGCCGCCGGCCCCGCTCCCAGGCGGGTTCCGCGGCGCTCACCGTCAGGCGCCCACCGTCCGCGCGACCTCGGCCCGGACCGCGGAGAGCGCACCGTCGACCCCGGAGGCGTCCGATCCGGCGCCCTGCGCCATGTCGGCCTTGCCGCCGCCGCGGCCGCCCACCGAGGGGGCCGCGGCCTTGACCACGTCGCCCGCCTTGACACCCAGGTCCTGCGCTGCGTCGTTGGCGGCCACCACGAACGGCACCTTGTCGCCGTCGACCGCGAACAGGGCGATGACGGCGGGCTCGGCGCCGAGGCGGCCCTTGAGCTGGGTGACCAGGCCGCGGAGCTCGCCCGCGGTGACGCCCTGGGGCGCCTTCGCGGCCACGAGCCGGACGGCGCCGACGCGCTCGGGCGACGAGGCGAGCTCGGCCAGCGCCGACAACGCGGCCTGCGCGCGCAGCTTCTCGAGCTCCTTCTCGGCGTCCTTGAGGCGGCTGACCAGCGACTCGACGCGGGCCGGTACCTCATCGGAGGGCACCTTGAGCGAACTCGACAGCGCGGAGACGAGCGCGTGCTCCTTGGCGAGGTACTTCTGCGAGTCGAGGCCCACGTAGGCCTCGACGCGGCGCACGCCCGAGCCGACGGAGCTCTCGCCGAGCACGGTGACGGGGCCGACGAGGCCCGAGCTGGCGACGTGCGTGCCGCCGCACAGCTCCATCGAGAACGGACCGCCGATCTCGACGACGCGGACCCGGTCGCCGTAGTTCTCGCCGAACAGCGCCATCGCGCCGCGCTGCTTGGCGGTCTCCAGGTCGGTGACCTCCGTGTTCACGGCGTAGTCGGCCTGCACGGCCTCGTTGGTGACGCGCTCGATGTCGGTGCGCTGGTCGTCGGTGAGGCCGCCGGACCAGCGGAAGTCGAAGCGCAGGTAGCCGGGCTTGTTGAGCGAGCCGGCCTGCACGGCGTTGGGGCCGAGGACCTGGCGCAGCGCGGCGTGCACGAGGTGGGTGCCGGAGTGGCCCTGGGTGCTGCCGTGGCGGTGGCCGCCGTCGACCGCGACGGTGACGGTGTCGCCCTCGGAGACCTCGCCGGAGGCGACGGTGCCCTGGTGACGCCACAGGGTCTTGGCGACGCGCTGCACGTCGGTCACGACGATCTGTGCGCCGGCGGCGGTGGTGATGGTGCCGATGTCGGCGAGCTGGCCGCCGGCCTCGGCGTAGAGGGGGCTGCGGTCGAGGACGATCTCGACGTCGTCGCCCTGGTGCGCGACGGGAACCCGGACGCCGTCCTTGACGAGGCCGAGGACCTGGGCGTCGGAGACCAGCTCGTCGAAGCCGGTGAACTCGGTGGGACCGCGGTCGAGGAACTCACGGAAGACCGAGAGGTCGGCGAGCGCCGACTTGCGGGAGTTCGCATCGTCCTTGGCCCGCTGGCGCTGCTCGGCCATGAGGGCGCGGAAGCCGTCCTCGTCGACCTGCAGGCCGGCCTCCGAGGCCATCTCCAGCGTGAGGTCGATCGGGAAGCCGTAGGTGTCGTGCAGCGTGAAGGCGTCGTCGCCCGAGAGCACCGTCTTGCCGGACGACTTGGTGGAGTCGACGGCGTTGCCGAACAGCGTGGTGCCCTGCTCGAGGGTCTTGAGGAAGGCCTGCTCCTCGCCGGTGGCGACGGTGCGGATGCGCTGCGCGTCGTCGGCGAGCTCGGGGTACGACGGCGACATCGTCGACAGGACGGTGTCGACGAAGTCGCCCATGGTCTCGCCCGTGGCGCCGAGGAGGCGGGCCGAGCGGACGACGCGGCGCAGCAGGCGGCGCAGCACGTAGCCGCGGCCGTCGTTGCCGGGGTTCACGCCGTCCTGGATGAGCATGACGGCGGTACGGGTGTGGTCGGCGATCACGCGGAAGAGCCGGTCGTGCTCGGCGTCGCCGGCGTTGTACCGCTGGCCGGTGAGCGCCTGCGCGCGGTCGATGACGGGGCGCAACAGGTCCGTGTCGTAGACGTTGTCGACGCCCTGCAGGAGGAAGGCGACGCGCTCGACGCCCATGCCGGTGTCGATGTTCTTCTTCGGCAGCTCGCCGAGGATCTCGAAGTTCTCCTTGCCGCCGCCCTGGCCGCGCTCGTTCTGCATGAAGACGAGGTTCCAGATCTCGATGTAGCGGTCCTCGTCGGCCTCGGGGCCGCCCTCGACCCCGTACTCGGGGCCGCGGTCGTAGAAGATCTCCGAGCACGGGCCGGCGGGGCCGGGGATGCCCATCGACCAGTAGTTGTCCTTCATGCCGCGGCGCTGGATGCGCTCGGGCACCTGGCCCACCTCGAGCCACAGGTCGCGGGCCTCGTCGTCGTCGAGGTAGACCGTCGACCACAGGCGCTCGGGATCCATCCCGAAGCCGCCCTCATCGACCGGGTTGGTCAGCAGCGACCAGGCGAACCGGATCGCCTCGCGCTTGAAGTAGTCGCCGAAGCTGAAGTTGCCGGCCATCTGGAAGAAGGTGTTGTGCCGGGTGGTGATGCCGACCTCTTCGATGTCCAGGGTGCGGACGCACTTCTGGATCGACGTGGCGCGGTCGTACGGCGGGGTCTGCTGGCCCAGGAAGAACGGCACGAAGGGCACCATGCCCGCGATGACGAACAGCTGATTCGGATCGTTCAGGACCAGCGACGCACTCGGCACCTGGGTGTGTCCGGCCTTGACGAAGTGGTCCGTGAACCGCTTCCGAATCTCATGGGTCTGCACAACGATCCTTCGTGTTCTTGTGTCATCGAGCGTTACAGCGACCCGACCACCTTACCGACGCGCCGCGTGCCCCCGCATCTAGCTTCCTCGCCACCGTCACGCGGTGCCCTCTACCTCCGCCTGAGTATCCCGCGCAGCCGCGTCACCCGCGGGCCGATCTCGCGTTCGAAGCCGTGGTCGGTGGGGGTGTAGTAGTCGACGCCCACCAGGTCGTCGGGCGGGTACTGCTGCGCGGCGACGCCGCCGGGGACGTGGTGCGGGTACACGTAGCCCTGGGCGTTGCCGAGCTTCTCCGCGCCGGCGTAGTGACCGTCGCGCAGGTGCGGCGGCACGGCGCCGGCCTTGCCCGCGGCCACGTCGCCCATGGCGGCGCCGATCGCGGCGACGACCCCGTCGGACTTGGGTGCCGAGGCGAGGTGGATCGTCGCCTGTGCCAGCGCGAGTCTCGCCTCGGGCATGCCGATGAGTTGCACGGCCTGCGCGGCAGCGGTGGCGACGAGCAGCGCCTGCGGGTCGGCCATGCCGATGTCCTCCGAGGCGTGCACCACGAGCCGGCGGGCGATGAACCGCGGGTCCTCGCCCGCCGAGATCATGCGGGCCAGGTAGTGCAGCGCCGCGTCGACGTCGGAGCCGCGGATCGACTTGATGAAGGCACTGATGACGTCGTAGTGCTGGTCACCCGCGCGGTCGTAGCGGACGGCGGCGGTGTCGATGCTGGACTCGACGGCCTCGAGGGTGATCTCGTTGCCGCCCTCCCCCAGGGTGACGTCGGCGGCGGCCTCCAGGGCGGTGAGCGAGCGCCGGGCGTCGCCGCCGGCGAGGCGCACGAGGTGCTCGCGGGCCTCGTCGGCGATGGTCAGCGCACCGTCGTAGCCCCGCGGGTCCGACAAGGCGCGGTCGATGAGCTCCGAGATGTGCGACGGCTCCAGGGGCCGTAGCTGGAGGATGAGCGAGCGCGAGAGCAGCGGCGAGACCACGGAGAAGCTGGGATTCTCGGTGGTGGCCGCGACGAGCAGCACGACCCGGTTCTCGACCGCGGCGAGCAGCGCGTCCTGCTGCGCCTTGGAGAACCGGTGCACCTCGTCGATGAACAGCACCGTCTGCTCGTCGACGAGGAGGCGGCGGCGCGCCAGTTCGATGACGGCGCGCACGTCCTTGACGCCCGCCGAGAGCGCGGAGAGCGCCTCGAACCGGCGCCCCGTCGCGCCCGAGATCAGCGAGGCGATGGTCGTCTTCCCGGTGCCGGGCGGGCCGTAGAGGATCACGCTGGCCGCGCCGGCACCGTCGATGAGGCGGCGCAGCGGCGTCCCGGGGCCGAGCAGGTGCTCCTGACCGAGCACCTCGTCGAGGTCGCGGGGCCGCATGCGGACCGCGAGCGGGGTGCCCGCGTGGGTGGGGACGAACTCGACCGGTCCCCGGGACGGGGGTGCTTCGGGTGGCGCTCCGAGGTCCCCGTCGTCGCCGAACAGGGAACCGGTCACCGGGCGCGGACCTCCGCGGGGCGGGTCATAGCGTGCGGACCTTCGCGGCGGCGGCGACGGCGAAGTCGCGCACGCGCGGGTCGGCGGCGGCCAGCCGGTCCCAGCGGGCGGCGAGGTCGTCGTAGGACCAGGCCGGGAGGCTGTCGAGGTGGCCGGCGTCGATGCGGCTCGCGGAGTCGAGTCCGAGCGCCCAGTAGGTGGCGAGCGTGAGCCACGCCAGCTTCGCGGTGGTCACGTGGCGACGGAGCGCCACGTCGTCGGCCAGCCGGGGCCACAACCGCACGACCTCGGAACGCCATGCCTCCACGATCGCGACGTCCAGGTCGGGATCGTGGCCGTCCTCGGTGCAGTCCGGGTACGTCAGCAGCACGTAGGCGACGTCCAGCGCGCCGTCGCGGAATCCCGCCCACTCGTAATCGAGGAATCGGACGGCGCCGCCCACGACGTGCGTGTTGTCGGGGCCCACGTCGGACGGGCTGAAGGCGCGGAACGGCCCCTCGGTGAACAGGGCCACGGCGGCGTCGAGCACGGCGCGGGCGGTCTCGTCGACCCCGCCCACGGCCGCCGGCACGGCGTCGGCGGCACGAGCGGCCTCGCCGGCGACGGGATCGTTGCGGGAGTCGGTGTGCTCGCGCCGGGCGAGCACGGACAGGTCGCGCTCGCGGCCGTAGGTGCCGGCGTGCATGCGACCGAGGGCCTGGGCCCAGGCGGAGAGCACGGTGGCCGCACCCGACGACGGCGTCCGCCGCAGCAGGTCGCCCATCGTCTCGCCCTCGCCCAAGTCCTGCAGGACGAGGATGCGCTCCTCGGCGTCGGAGGCGAGGAGCTGCGGGCCCGGCCGGGCGTCGACGGGGAGCGCCGTCGCGAACTTGTACGCGGCGCCCTCACGGGCGAAGGCCTCGGAGTAGTCCTTGTCGGTGTGATCGGCGGCGCGCAGCTGCTTGATCACGACGGAACGGGGCAACAGCGGATTGTTGTGCAGCACCCGCACGCGCATCACCAGCGTGCGGCCGGAACCGCCCAGATCCTCGGGTTCGCCCAGGTCGACGGAGGCGCCGACCCGGCGACCCAGCAGGCCCTCCACCGCAGTGAGAGCCGCCCTCGTCGTCTCGTACCCCAGCGCGGTGACCATCAGTTCCAACCTACCTCAGTCGGGCAGGGGCGCGACGTCCACGGAGACATGGATCTTCGATCCCTTCGATTCGGTGTAGATGACGCCGCGCAGGGGTGGAACGTCCTCGTAATCGCGCCCCCAGGCGACGGTCACGTGCCGCTCGTCGACGAACTTGTTGTTGGTGGGGTCGAAGGGCAGCCACGCGTCGCCGGGCAGCCACACGGCCGCCCAGGCGTGGGTGGCACCGGCGCCGACGACCCGGTCCTGACCGGGCGGCGGCTCGGTGGCGAGGTAGCCGGAGACGTACCGCGCGGCCAGGCCCTTGGACCGCAGGCAGGCGATCGCGACGCGCGCGAAGTCCTGGCACACGCCCTCGCGCCGCTCCATGACGGTGCCGACGCGGGTCGAGACGTTCGTCGCCCCCGACTTGTAGGCGAAATCTGTGTAGATCCGCGTGGTCAGCTCCTCGACGGCCTCCACCAGCGGCTTCCCCGGCGTGAAGATCGCGTCGGCGTAGGCGCGCACGGCGTCGTCGATCTCGGCCGGCCGCTGGTCGAGGCGGTACTGCGCGGCGAGCGCCCCCGCCTCGCCGACGGGCCGGGCGAGCTCCCACGGCGCGAGGGCCGGTCCCTCGTCGGTGATCGCGCGGTCCAGCGGGTCGACCTCGACGACGGACTCGCCGCGCACCAGCAGCCGGGTGTGCGGCGTGGTCACGTGGAAGTAGGTGTCGGTGTTGCCGTACGCGTCGACGCCCTCGGAGCGGTCCGACGGTTCGGGACCGACGGTGATGGCGTGCTCGTCGACCCGCTGATCGGACAGCTCCCGCGGTGAGAGGTAGCAGCGGCCGAAGCTGGAGGTGACCTCCGCGTCGTAGCTGTAGGTGGTCTCGTGCACCACGCGGTACCGGCGCGTCCGGGAGTCCTCGGTGCGCCGGGAGAAACTCAGCCCCACGACTGCACCCCCACCCAGATCGGACGGGCCGCCGCGGGCGGCGCGAAGCGGGTCCGCTCCAGCACGTCCGACACGTCTCGCACGCCCTCGTCGACGGCGTCCAGCAGCACCTCGATCTCCGAACGGCGCCCGTCGACGATCGTCTCCGCGTCGTCGAGGTCGAACCGTCCCAGCTGCGCGAGGACCTCACCGACGGTGCGCTCGCAGGTCGCGCTGCGCAGTTCGTCGGGCAGCTGCGCCAGGTCGGCGGAGAGTGCCGTGAGCGCGGAGACGAGCGAGCGCGGATTCGTCGCGTCGAGGAACATCAGGTCGACGGCGGCGCCCGCGCGAAGCACGGCACGGTGCCGACGCCGGTAGGTGACGGCGGACTCGCAGGTCACGAGGTACGCGTCGAGGAGGCCCGCCTCGATCTCGGCGGGATTCTCGGGAACCACCATCGCGCGGGTCACCGCGGTGAGCTGCAGCGCGCGCTCGATCCTGCGGCCGGCGTCCATCATGAGCCACGCCGGGTCCTGCACCAGCGACTCCCGGCCGAGGCCGGCGAACGCCAGCAGCGAGACCAGGACCTCCCCGAGGGTCTGGTCGAGCTGCTCCCCCGCGTCGTCGCGGTCGGCGGCGAGCCGCCCGAGCGAGCGTTCGGCGCCGCTGAGCACCAGCCAGGTATCGGTGGACATCTGGTCGCGGACGGCCCGCAGGCACGCCCGCAGGCGCACGCCGGAGTGCGCGACGCTGCCCGGCACGTCCACATCGAGGGTGAGGCGGCGCAACCGCGCGAGCACGTCGGTCTGCTCGGTGCCCTCCACGACGATCGGCCCCAGCTCCTCGGTCACGGTGGCCGCGACCACCGCGTCGAGCAGCGGCTGCAGCACGTCGGCCCCCGCCTGCCACGGGCGGTGCCGGAACTCGCGGCTCCGGTCGTGCGCCATCGACAGCATCCGCACGGTCGCCTCGGCGCGCTCCGCGTACCGGCCGATCCAGAACTGGTCCGAGAGCACGCGGGGCGTCGCCACGGGGCCGCTGGCGGAGGCGCCGATCCGGCCCGACCGGGGCGCGGTCGCCACCCGGGCGGGGGCGCGCAGGTCCTCCGACGAGGGCACCCACACGTCGCGAGCGGCCGACGAGTGCAGCAGCGCGGCGTCCGCACCGTCGACGAGCACCTGGCCGAGCCCGCCCGGCAGGACCGTGTACCCGGACTCCTGCGCGAGCGCGAAGGCGCGCAGGGCGAAGCCCCGTTCCGTCACGGTGCCGCGCTCGACGGCGGGCCGGCCGGTGAACGGCACGAGCGTCTTGATGCACCAGACCGTCGGGTCGGCGGCGATCCGCTGCCGCAGGTCGTCGGCCCGGTCGGCGGTGAGCGCCCCGCCGGCGAAGCGCTCCCCCGTGGCGAAGTTGAGGACGAGCCGGTCGTCGAGCGGGCCGTCGACGGCGGCGCGTCCGGCCGGGGTCGCGGCGTGCAGGGTCGGCGTGGACGGCAGCAGCAGGTCCTCGTCGAGCAGGTCGCGGCACAGCTGCGGCAGGTAGGCGTGCAGGGCCGGGTTCTCGAGGACGCCCGAGCCGAGCGTGTTGACGACGGTGACGGCCCCGCGGGTCATCATCTCCACCAGGCCGACGACGCCGAGCTGCGAGTCGGTGCGCAGGTCCAGCGGGTCGGAGAACTCGGAGTCGACGCGGCGCAGGATCACGTGGACGCGCTTCATCCGGCCGAGCGAACGCATGAACACGCCTCCGTCGCGCACCGTCAGGTCGGACGCCTCGACGAGCGGGAAGCCGAGGACCGAGGCCAGGTAGGCCTGGTCGAAGGCGGTCTCGGAGAACGAGCCCGGGCTGAGGACGACGACGGTCGGATCGTCCACGCCGGGCGGGGCGGCCTCGACCAGCTGGACGCGCAGCGCCGCCGCGAACGAGGCGACGGGCCGCGGGGTCTCGGACCGGAGCTCGCGCGGCAGAGCGCGGGAGGTCACCCGGCGGTCGGCGAGTGCGTAGCCGACGCCCGAGGGGGCCTGGGTGCGGTCGGCGACCGCGACGTACCCGCTCACCTCGTCGCCGGCGGCCTCGCCGAGGTCGACGCCGTGCAGGAACAGCGAACGCGGCCCGGGCGACGGGACGCCGACGGCCCGCCGGATGAAGCCGGGATGCGCGAACAGCAGCTCGGGCGGGACGGTGCCGGTGCGGAGGGTGCGTTGTTCGCCGTAGAAGTCCTTGAGCACCGCGTCGAGCAGCAGGGAGCGCTGCGCGACGCCGCGCGCGAGGGCGTCCCACTCCTCCGCACCGAGGAGGACGGGCAACGGGTCGAGGCGCCACGGCCCCGGCTCGGTCGCGGCGCCGGGAATCGCCGGATCGTGGACGCCGGGCAGCGCGTCGAGGGCGTTGTAGGTGATGCCCTCGTCGTCGATGAGGCCGCGGACCCGCGCCGACAGCCGGCGCAGGCCGGCCGCGTCGAGGTCGCGGAGCGCGTCGATGCTCACAGGCCCACCTGCTCCCGCATGTCGCGCCACGCCGCGGGCCGCAGCACCAGCACCAGGACCCCCGCGACGACGATGCCGACGAGGTTGATCGCGAGCTGCCCCGTCGATTCGAGCGCGCGCTGCCACTCCCCGACCGTCGCGGCCACGACGGCGTATCCCGCCGCGGGCACCGTCGTGACCGAGATGAAGACGCCCACCAGGGCGGCCGACTTCGCGGTCACCATCGAGATCATGCCCGCGGCGCCCGCGAGGAGCGCGACGATGAGCGAGAACGGCCCGACGCGGTAGATGAAGTCGACCTGGCCCGCGGAGTCGAGGACGTCGACGGTGAACAGGTCGGCGGCGAGCGCCGCCTCGGCGCCCAGCCAGGTGCACAACATCGCCACGGGGAAGCCGACGGACAGCGCGATCACCGGGCGCACCGCGAAGTGCAGACGACGGGTGGCGAGCGCCACCGCGATCGCTGCGAGCGGCCCGAACTCGGGCCCCACGACCATCGCGCCGACCACCGTGACCGGCGAGTTCGTCACCACGCCGACCGCGGCCAGCAGCACCGCCAGCACCAGGAAGGCGAGGAAGGTCGAGTTGAGCGTCGACTCCTCGCGGGTCCGGGCGGTCAGTTCCTCCCAGACCACGGCGTCCGACGGGTCGCCGGGCACGGCCTTCTCCGCCGCATCCGCGGCATCGGAGAGGACCGTGTCCAACGTCGAGACGGTGACGGCGCCGTCGGCGGGGATGCCGAGCTCCTCGAGGCCCTGCAGCACGCGGTGCGCGGCCTCCCGGGTGACCTCCGCGCTGAGCACGTCGCCCGCGGGGACGAGCGACGCACCGAGCGCCAACGTGATGTGGGTGACCCCCGGCCGCGACCGCAGCAGCGCGAGCACCGCGTCGGTGCGGTCCGGCGGGCTGATCACCCGGATGTGGCGCACGCGGCTACTTCTGCTCGGCGCCCTGGTCCGCGGCGGCCTGCTCGGGCTTCTTGGGCTTCGCGTCCATGCCCGACTCGCGGCGCTGCTGCACCGTGATGGCCGCGGGCGCGTCGGTCAGCGGGTCGACGCCGCCGCCCGACTTCGGGAAAGCGATGACCTCGCGGATCGACGGCGCGCCGGCCAGCAGCGAGACCACGCGGTCCCAGCCGAACGCGATGCCGCCGTGCGGCGGGGCGCCGTAGGAGAAGGCGTCGAGGAGGAAGCCGAACTTCTCGCGGGCCTGCTCCTCGTCGATGCCCATGATCGCGAACACGCGCTCCTGAACGTCCTTGCGGTGGATACGGATCGAGCCGCCGCCGATCTCGTTGCCGTTGCAGACGATGTCGTAGGCGTAGGCCAGCGCGCTGCCCGGATCGGTGTCGAAGGTGTCGATCGACTCCGGCTTGGGGCTCGTGAAGGCGTGGTGCACGGCCGTCCAGGCGCCGTCGCCGACGGCCACGTCGCCCGAGGCGGTCGCGTCGTCCGCGGGCTCGAACAGCGGGGCGTCGACGACCCAGGTGAAGGCCCAGTCGCCGTCCTTGATCAGGGCCAGCTTGTCGGCGATCTCGCCGCGGGCCGCGCCGAGCAGGGCGCGCATCGTCTTGGTGGGGCCGGCGGCGAAGAAGACACAGTCGCCCGGCTGGGCACCCACGTGGGCCGCGAGGCCTGCGCGCTCGTCGTCCGAGAGGTTCTTGGCGACGGGGCCGGTGAGCTCGCCGTCCTCGCCGATCAGCACGTACGCGAGGCCGCGGGCGCCGCGCTGCTTGGCCCACTCCTGCCAGGCGTCGAGCTGGCGACGGGGCTGGCTCGCGCCGCCCGGCATGACGACCGCACCGACGTACGGCGCCTGGAAGACGCGGAACGGGGTGTCCTTGAAGTACTCGGTGCACTCGACCAGTTCGAGCCCGAAGCGCAGGTCCGGCTTGTCCGAGCCGAAGCGGCGCATCGCCTCGGCGTAGGTCAGGCGCGGGATCGGGGTGGGGATCTCGTGACCGATGAGCGACCAGAGGGCCTTGACGATCTGCTCGCCGAGGGCGATCACGTCCTCCTGGTCCACGAAGCTCATCTCGATGTCGAGCTGGGTGAACTCGGGCTGGCGGTCGGCGCGGAAGTCCTCGTCGCGGTAGCAGCGCGCGATCTGGTAGTACCGCTCCATGCCCGCGACCATGAGCAGCTGCTTGAACAGCTGCGGGCTCTGCGGCAGCGCGTAGAAGGTGCCGGGACGCAGGCGCGCGGGCACCAGGAAGTCACGGGCGCCCTCCGGGGTGGACCGGGTCAGCGTCGGCGTCTCGATCTCCGTGAAGTCGTTGAGCGCCAGGATGTTGCGCGCCACGGCGTTCGCCTGGCTGCGCAGCTTGATCGCGGCGGCGGGGGCCTCGCGGCGCAGGTCCAGGTAGCGGTACTTCAGGCGCGCCTCCTCGCCCGGCTCCTCGTCGAGCTGGAAGGGCAGCGGCGCCGACTCGTTGAGCACCGTCAGCTCGGTCACGTTGACCTCGATGGCGCCCGACGGCAGGTTCGGGTTCTCGCTGCCTTCGGGCCGCTTCTCGACGGTGCCGGTCACCAGCACGCAGTACTCGGACCGCAGCCGGTGCGCCTGCTCGGCGACGTCCGACTCGCGGAAGACGACCTGCGCGACGCCGGAGCTGTCGCGCAGGTCGATGAAGATCACTCCGCCGTGGTCACGCCGACGCGCCACCCAGCCCGCGAGGGTGACGACGGTGCCGGCATCCTCCGCACGCAACGATCCGGCCAGGTGAGTGCGCAGCACTTTCGGGGTGTCCTTTCGACAGGGAATCTTTCAGCGCCTGTCATGCTACGGGGCGAACCGGTTCACGATCTCACCCCTGTCATGGAATGCTGTGCGCATGACCTTTCAGGGCAACGGGCCGCTCGAGGGCGGCAACGTCAGCGCAGGCGGCGGTGGCGGCATGGGCCGCGGCATGGTGATCGGCGGCGGCAGCATCGGCACAGTCGTGATCGGCCTGCTCATCTATTTCCTCACCGGCAGCACCGGAGGGATGACACAGGCGCCGCAGCAAGCGGGGCCCGGTCTCTCCCAGGCGGAGCAGCAGCTCGACGAGAAGCTCAAGAACTGCACCAAGGAGCAGGCGAACAGCGACACGGCCTGCCGCATCAAGGCCACCACGATCTCCCTGGACAAGGTGTGGCCGACGGTCCTGCGCGGCTACCAGCCCCCGCGCGGCGGGACGAAGATCATGCCGGTGGGCGCGCAGTCCATCAACACCGCGTGCGGCGTCGCGGGCGCCGATACCGGCCCCTTCTACTGCCCGAGCGATCAGGTCGCCGTGTTCCAGCTCGACTTCATGGATCGCGTGATCAAGAAGATGGGCGGCACGAACGCGCCGTTCTCGCAGGAGTACATCGTCGCCCACGAGTTCGGCCACCACGTCCAGACCCTGCTCGGCGACATCAACAAGTCGCAGCAGGGACGCGGCGCTCAGGGCGGCTCGGTCCGTGTCGAGCTGCAGGCCGACTGCTACGCGGGGGTCTGGGCGGCGCACGCCGACAAGGGACCCGACGCCATGCTCAAGCCGCTGACGCAGGAGGAGATCTCGGACGCGATCACCACCGCGCAGGCCATCGGCGACGACACGATCCAGCGCAACGCGGGACGCAACGTCAACCCCGAGTCCTTCTCGCACGGCACGTCGGAGCAGCGCGTGCGGTGGTTCTCGCAGGGCTACCGGACCGGCGCTCCCGCGCAGTGCGACACCTTCAGCGGCACCATCTGATCCGGTGCTCGAAACGCTGATCCGCTGGGCCGCGTACCTGGGCGGATGGCTGCTCGTCGCGGGGCCGATGATCCAAGCGCGACTGGAGCTGGAGGCGGAGGCGACCGAACTGAGCGGCATCGGCGAGGTCGTCCGCAGTACCGCGCCGCCCTCGCATCTGTCGCGCTGGTGGTGGCTCGTGCCGCCGGTCGCGATGTTCCTCACCCGGCGACGCCAGTCCGCGTTCCTGAACACGCTCGGCGAGCGCCTCGACACCGCGCAGTTGGCGAAGCTCGCGCGGTTCTTCGCCGTCGCCCGGGCGTGGATGATCGTGGCCTGCGGCGCGGCGCTCATCGCGATCAAGGAGACCTACGAGCTCGCCCATCACCACCACTGGGGCGCGACCGGATTCTGGCTCCTCGTCCTAATCGCCGCGGTCGGCGTGGCCGCGACCAACGCGGCCACCTGGAAGAAGCCGGGCCGGGCCGCGCGCGGTCTGTAGGCCCGGCATAACCTGGTCGCATGTCGGACGCTGCAGCTGCGAACACGCCCATCGACCAGCTCGCCAACCTGCTCGCCCTGCGGGTCGCGGCCACGGACCCGATCCTGGCGACACACGCGGGCATCACCGAGCTCAACGACAAACTCACCGACTTCTCCCCCGCCGGGCTGGACGCGAAGGCCGCCGTCGGGCGGGAGACGCTGGCGCAGCTCGACGGGCTGACCGAGGAGAACGACGCCGACCGGGTCACCGCGGCCACGCTCCGCGAGCGGCTCGGCGTACACGGCGCGATCCACGACGCGGGCCGCACCGTCGGCGAGCTGAACGTCATCGCCTCGCCGATGCAGGACATCCGCGATGTCTTCGACCTGACCCCGTCGGGCACGCCGGACGAGATCGCCACGCTGACCGCGCGGCTGGAGGCGGTGCCGTCCGCCGTCGACTCCGCCGTGGAGGGCCTGCGGGTCCGCCTCGCCGACGGTGCCTGGCCCTTCGCAGAGCTGCAGGTGCGGGAGGTGCTGGAGCAGGCCCGCAAGGCCGGCGACCAGGTCGCGGCGAACGTCGACCGGCTGGGCGAGCAGGCACCGTCGGACCTGAAGGACCGGGTGCGGGCCGCGTTCGCCGGGTACGCGGACGTCCTCGAGACCGAAGTCCTGCCCGCCGCGAAGGCGCTCGACGAGCCCGGCGGGCTCGGCGTGGGCCGCGACGTCTATCCGCTGTACTCGCGGCTGTACCTGGGCGCGGACGTCGATCTCGAGGAGACCTACGCCTGGGGGCAGGAGCTGCTCGCCGGCATCGTCGCCGAGCAGCAGCAGGTCGCACACCGCCTCTACCCCGGCGCGACGGTGTCCGAGGCCCTCGCACGGCTCGATACCGAGCCGCGGTACACGATCCACGGCACCGCCGCGCTGCAGGAGTGGATGCAGCGGACCTCCGACGAGGCCGTCGCCGCCCTCGCCGGGACCCACTTCGACATCCCCGCCGAGCTGCACCGGCTCGACTGCAAGATCGCGCCGAGCAATTCGGGCGGGATCTACTACACCGGCCCGTCCGCCGATCTGTCGCGCGCGGGCGCCATGTGGTGGTCGGTACCGGACGGCGTGACCGAGTTCCACACCTGGCAGGAGAAGACCACCGTCTACCACGAGGGCGTCCCCGGGCATCACCTGCAGATCGGGCAGTCGGTGATCGCGCCGCTCAACGTCTTCCGCAAGCTCGCGTCGTTCGTCTCGGGGCACGGCGAGGGGTGGGCCCTGTACGCGGAGCGGCTCATGCGCGACCTGGGTTTCCTCGACGACGACGGCGACCTCATGGGCATGCTCGACTCGCAGCGGCTCCGCGCCTCGCGGGTGGTGCTCGACATCGGCGTGCACTGCGGCTTCGAGGCGCCCGCGGAGGTCGGCGGCGGGGCCTGGACGTACGAGAAGGGCTGGCGGTTCCTGCGCTCGCACGTCGCGATGTCCGACGAGCAGTTGCGCTTCGAGTACCACCGCTACCTCGGCTGGCCGGGGCAGGCGCCGTCGTACTCGGTGGGCCAGCGGGTGTGGGAGCAGACGCGCGACGCCTACCTCGCCGCCCACCCCGGATCCACGCTCAAGGACTTCCACCGCGACGCGTTGGCGCTCGGCGGCATGGGCCTGGACACCCTCCGAGCCGCGATCGTTGAGTAGGTCCTTCGGCTATCGGTCCGAACCACCGGAAGTCAAGCCCAAGATCATGGTCGGCCCAACCCTGAGGTTTGCGGTCAACATTACTTAGTCTCCGAAATATGCATCCGAGACCTGCGACCAGCAGTGGCGTCAACCTGCGCGAACGCGGCTGCGCATGGACGTTCGCGTGAGCGCGCCGGCCGCGATCGCCGTCCGGCCGCGCATCGCAGGGGCGTACCTACTGCTCTTCCTCATCGGTGCGGAGACCTTCCTGATCTCGCCACTGTTGCCGACGATCACGGCTGCGCTGCAGACCGACGTCACGACGGCGGCGAACGCCACGACCGCGTACGTGCTGGTCTATGCGATCGCGTCGCCGTTCCTCGGGTCCGTCTCCGATCGCGTGGGCCGGCGGGCGCCGTTGCTCATCGGCGCGGGATTGTTCCTAGTATCGAACCTCGCTTGCGCCCTGGCGCCGCAGGTCGCCGTCCTGATCGCCGCTCGCGCGGTGGGCGGGCTCGGAGCGGCGCTCGCAGGACCGAGCATCTGGGCGTACCTGGCGGACAGTTCCCCCGACCCCGAGTCCATCGGCATGCTGATGGGCCGCGGCATGGCGTTCTTCTCGTCCGGCCAGGTGATCGGTATCCCGGTCGGTGCCGGCATCGCCGCCGCGGCCGGGTGGCAGTGGAGCTTCGTCGCCCTCGCGGCCGGCACCGCGGTCGCGACCGGGGCGCTCGCCTCGGCCGTTCCACGCGGCCGACCAGCTGGAACTCCGCCGACCCTCGGGGAGGGCTTGCGGGTCGCCCTCGATGCTCGCGTCGGACCGATCCTGGCGGCAACCCTCGTGGTCCAGTCGTTCAGTCTCGGCGCCTACGCGTATGCGGGTCAGATTCTTCATGAGCGTCTCGGCTGGAGCACCGCGAGCCTCGGACTCGTGGGTGTCCTCGTCGGGCTGGGCAGCGTGACCGGGTCATTACTAGGTGGGAGGCTCACCCGATCCGGCCTGCCCGGGCCCACGCGGACGGCCCTGTGGATCGCGGTAATCGGCGCAGGGCTCGGCGCGTTCGCCCTGTCACACAGCGCGGTCCCCGCGCTCGTGGCGCTCTTCGTGTGGTTCGTCGGCAGCGGCGGCTTCGTCACTGCGCAGCAGACGGCGCTGGCACTGGCCGCCGGCGATCGACGCGCCTCGGCGAGCGCGTGGAACACCAGCGCCATGCACGCGGGTACTGCGATCGGCGTCTTCGTGCTCGGCACGGTCATCGCGGGAGCCAACGGATGACCGCCGGCATCCAGCACGGCGGGCGGATGTCCTGGTACACCCATTCCCTTGTTGCGGCGATCTCCGTCCCCTTGTCGCGGCGATCTCCGTCGCGGCCCTGCTCCTCGTACGGCCGCCCGAGTACGCCACGGATCAGCGGGGCACGAGGACCGGGAGGACGGCCTTGCGGATCCCGACGGTGACGGGAAGCTCCTGCAGGTAGTCGCCGTCGGCGTGGACGGGGATCGGGCGGTCGGCACTCACGAGCACCTCCTGGCCGCTGAACGTCAGCACCTCCGCCCGCGCGACGTGCGCGCCCGTCTTCGCCTCCCCCATCGCACTGATGAGCTTGAGCTTGTTCCCGGCGCCGTCGACGGCGAGCACGTCGATCCGGCCGTTGTCGGACGCGGCGGCGGGGACCATGTGGAGGCCGCTGCCGTACCAGCCGGAGTTGGCGACCACGACCATGTGCACCGGGCCCTCGTAGGCGGCACCGTCGACCTCGATGCGGAAACCGGCCGGCTTCCAGCGGAGCGCCGCGATCGCCGGGGCGACGCGGTACGCGAGCGGCCCCATCCAGCGCAGCTTGTTGATGAGCTCGGTGGCGACGGAGTCCAGGCCGACGTAGACGTTGCCGACGGCGATCTCGTCGCCGACGGTGAGCACGTCGAGGTCCTTGCGCCGGCCGTCGGTGAGCACGTCGGCGATGGCGGACGGATCGTCGGGGATCCGCAGGTGGCGAGCCATGTCGTTGCCGCGGCCGGCGGTGACGATGCCCATCGGCGCGCCGGGAACGCGGAGCACGCCGGTGGCGACCTCACGGATCTGGCCGTCGCCGCCGACCGCGACGGTCAGCGCGCCCGAGGCAGCGGCCTCCTCGGCGCGCCCGCGGGCGTCGGTGCCGGAGGTGGACTCGACGACCTCCGTGGAGACGTCCCGGCGGGCGAGCTCCTCGGCGACGGCGGCCCACCGCGTGCGCGCGACCCCGCCGCCGGAGATCGGGTTGAGGACGGCGATGACGTCGGTGGCGGTCACGGGAGCAGGATCCCGGGGTTGAGCACGCCCTGCGGGTCGAGGGCGTCCTTGATCGCGCGCAGGGCGGTGACCTGTACGTCGCCGATCTCCTCCAGGTAGGTGGCGCGGTGGTCGGTGCCGACGGCGTGGTGATGCGTGATGGACGCACCGGCGGCGCGGATCGCGGCGTTGGCGGCGGTCTTCGCGGCGCCCCACTGGGCGAGCGGATCGGGCAGGGCCTTCGCGATCACCGTGAAGTACAGCGACGCGCCCGTCGGGTAGACGTGCGAGATGTGGCACATGACCACGGCGGGGGTGCCCTGCTCGCCGAGCGCGCCGGTGAGCGCGGCGGTCACGTCGGCCTTGAGCCGCTCGACGTTCGACCAGAAGGTGACGGTCTCCAGCGTCTCGACCAGCGCGCCCGCGTCGAGGAGCGGATCCCGGAGGTAGGGGCCGCGGAACCGGCCGGCGCGCCAGGCCTCCCCCGGCTCCTCGCCGAGGAACTCGCCGCCCAGCTCGATCAGGCGCGCCGAGACGTAGCCGTCGCGGCAGTCGACGTCGGGCTCGTCGCCCTCGAAGCCTACGACCATGAGGCAGCCGCCGACCGCAGCCTTGCCCGCCGCGCCGGGGTTCGCGAGGTTGAGGCCGGTCTCGGCCTCGTCGGACAGGCGCAGCACCGTCGGGCGGACGGAGCTCTGCGCGAGCACCCGCATGGCGTTGGCACCGGCCGCGAAGTCGGGGAACCGCCAGCCGTAGAAGCGGCGGACCGTCGGGACGGGGTGCACCCGCACGCGGACGGCGGTGACGACGCCGAAGACGCCCTCGGACCCGAGGAACAGCTGCCGCAGGTCCGGGCCGGCGGCGGACTTGGGCGCGGTGCCGATCTCGGCGACGCCCTGCGGCGTCGCGACGGTGAGCCCGACGACCATCTCGTCGAACCGGCCGTAGCCGATGGAGGACTGGCCGGCGGAGCGGGTCACGGCGCACCCGCCGACGGTGGCGCCCTCGTAGGACTGCGGGAAGTGGCCGAGCTCGTAGCCGTGTTCGGCGAGGAGCCGCTCGGCCTCGGGCAGGCGGGTGCCGGCGGCGAGCGTGGCGATCTGGGAGACGGCGTCGAGATCGATCAGCCCGGTGAGGCCGCGCAGGTCCAGCGCGACGACGGGGCGCGTCCGCTCGGGTGCGAGGCCGCCCGTGACGGAGGTGCCGCCGGAGAACGGGCTCAGCGTGAGGTCCTTCGCCGCACAGACGGCCAGCACCGCGGCGACCTGCTCGGCCGACGTCGGGGTCACGACCGCGTCCGGCGCGTCCGAGGTGTCGCCGGCGCGGTACTTGAGCAGGTCCGGCGTGGAGAAGCCGCGCAGGTGGCCGAGCCGGGTAGCGTCGTCGGTGGCGACCGTCACACCGGTCTTCTGCAGGGCGGAGAGGGCGCGGCCGGAGACGCGGGAGGGCATGAGGAAGGGCTGCTCCGGTTCCCCCGGGCCGCCGTCGATGCCGAGCATGGTGAGCGCGCCGAGCACCGAGTCGGACAGGTGCATGGGGTTCGCGGGGTCACCCCAGCGGCCGGGCTCGAAGGCGACGACGGGCAGATCCACCTCGGACGAAGTCATGATACATTTGTACACATGATGTCGCAGGATCTCAATCCCCGGGGGTCGGCCCCCCGCGGCCCCGCCAACGCCGTCGACGACGAGCTGATCCTCGATGCCGCGCGCGACCTGATGGCCACCATCGGGATCCGCCGCACCACGATGGCCGACGTCGCCCGCACCGCGCAGGTCTCCCGCGCCACCCTCTACCGCCGCTACCCGAACGTGCAGGCCCTGGCCGCCGCGGTCACCACCCGCGAGTTCGTGGCCGCCCTCTCCTCGATGGGCCTGTTCGACGGTGCCACCGGCCGCGAGACCATCGCGCGGACCGTCGTGCACGTGACCGCCGCGGCGCGCTCGCACCCGCTGCTGCGCCGCATCGTCGAGCTCGACCCCGAGTTCCTCATGCCCTACCTGCTGCACCGCACCGGCCGCACCTCGCGCGCCCAGCTCGAGGCGATCACCGGCGGGATCGCCACCGGGCAGGCCGACGGCAGCATCCGCGCCGGAGAGCCCGCCGAGCTCGCCGCCGTCGTGCTGCAGCTCGCCTGGTCGTCGGCGCTCACCGGGCCGGTCTTCACCGAGTCCGCCGATCTTCTCGACGCCCAGCTCTTCGACCTCCTCGACCGGTACCTCGCGCCGTGACGGCGACCGTCGGAACCATCGATCCGGCCACACGGCTCTCGGCCGCCCGCCGCGCCGCCGACCTCGCCGCGCTGGCGGCCGACCCGTCGGTCGACGTGCTGGTCATCGGCGGCGGCGTCACCGGGACCGGCGTCGCGCTCGACGCCGCGAGCCGCGGGCTGCGCGTCGCGCTGGTGGAGAAGCACGACCTCGCTTTCGGCACCAGCCGCTGGTCGTCGAAACTGGTGCACGGAGGCCTGCGGTACCTGGCCTCGGGCGCCGTGGGCATCGCCTACGAGAGCGCCGTGGAGCGCGACGCACTGATCCGCGTGATCGCGCCGCACCTGACCCGCCCCCTGCCGCAGGTCGTGCCGCTGCTCGGCGACGTCCGGCGCCGGGACGCCGCGCTCACCCGCGTCGGCTTCCTCGCGGGCGATGCGCTGCGCCTCGCCGCCCGCACGCCGTCGTCCGAACTCGCCCGCTCCCGCCGGATCTCCGCAGGAGAGGTCATCGCCATGGCCCCGACGGTGCGCCGCACGGGCCTGCGCGGCGGGCTCCTCAACTGGGACGGACAGCTCACCGACGACGCCCGGCTCACGGTCGGCATCGCCCGGACCGCCGCCGGCCACGGCGCGACGATCCTCACGCATTGCACCGCCTCGCAGGTCACCGGCACCGCGGCGACCGTCACCGACGGGCTGACGGGCCACTCGGTCACCGTCCGGGCGAAGGTCGTGATCAACGCGACCGGCGTGTGGTCGGGCACCGTCGACCCGGCGATCTCGCTGCGCCCGAGCCGCGGCACGCACCTCGTCCTCCGGCAGGAGAGTTTCGGCGGGCTCACTGCGGGCCTGACGGTGCCCGTTCCCGGCGCGTTCGGGCGGTACGTCTTCGCGCTGCCGCAGCCGGACGGGCGGGTCTACGTGGGCCTCACGGACGAGGAGGCCGACGGCCCGCTCCCCGACGTGCCGACGCCCTCGGACGACGAGATCGACTTCCTCCTCGCGACGGTGAACCTCGCCCTCGGCACGCCGCTGACCCGCGAGGACGTGGTGGGCACCTTCGCCGGCCTGCGCCCGCTCCTCGATTCGGGCGCCGGACGGACCGCGGACGTCTCCCGCAAGCACGCGGTGCTCACCCGCGGCGACGGCCTGGTGACGGTCGTCGGTGGCAAGCTCACGACGTACCGGCGGATGGCGGAGGACGCGGTGGACGCCGCGCTGGCGACGTCGGGCCTACCTGCCGGCCCGTGCGTCACCACGACGCTCCCCCTGGTGGGCGCCGCGACGCGGGACGCGCTGCGGCGCATCGACGCCCCCGAGCGGCTGGTCCGCGCCTACGGCACCGAGGCCTCCGCCGTGGTGGCGCTCGGCGCGACCGATCCGGCTCTCGCCGCGCCGGTCGCCGCGGGTACTGAGGTCACCGGCGCGGAGCTGGTCTTCGGTGCCGTCGTCGAGGGCGCGATCACCGAGGCGGACCTGCTCGAGCGCCGCACGCGGCTCTCCCTGATTCCGGAGGTCGCCGCGGCGGCCACGGGGGCCGCGCGGGCCGCGCTCGCCGGTCAATGACGGTGCGCCGGCACGTTCCACGCCGGTAGCCGGTCCGGGTACTCGACCCAGGCGGCGGGCCCCTCGGCGACCTCGTCGTCGGTGAGCAGGGCGCGGTCCAGCAGGGCCCGCATCCGCTCGGCGTCGAGCCGCACGCCGATGAAGACCAGCTCCTGCTGCGGCGCACCGTCGACCTGCGACCAGTAGGCGGCGGGCTCGATGGTGAGGTTGGGCCCGGCCTGGGACCAGACGCCGACCAGGTCCGGACGGCTCGCGATCCAGCAGAAACCCTTGCTCCGGAGCACGGCACGGACGTCCGCGAGCGCTTCGAGCAGCCGCTGCGGATGGAACGGCCGGTCGGCCCGGTAGGCCATCGAGGAGATCCCGTACTCCTCCGTCTCGGGCGTGTGGCCGCCGATCACCTCGTCGTCCCAGCCCGCGACCGAGGACGCGGCGTCGTGGTCGAACAGGCCGGTGCCGATCACCTCGGTCACCGCGATCTCGCCGCGCCGGAGCGGCCGCACCTGCGCGCGCGGGTTGAGCCGGCGGACGGTGGCCTCGACGGCGCCGCCGGCGGCCGCGGAGACCAGGTCCAGCTTGCTGATGAGCACGACGTCGGCGAACTCGACCTGGTCGATGAGCAGGTCGGCGATGGACCGCTCGTCGCCCGCGGCGGCGCCGAGGCCGCGCTGCGCGAGGCTCGTGCCCCGGGCGATCTCGCCGAGGAACGTGCTGGCGTCGACCACGGTGACCATCGTGTCGAGGGCGGCGAGGTCGCCGAGGCGGCTGCCGTCGTCGAAGGTCCAGTCGAAGGTCGCGGCCACGGGCATCGGCTCGGAGATGCCCGTGGACTCGATGACGAGATGGTCGAAGCGCGGTCCGCCCTCGGGGGTGCGTTGCCGCGCGATCGCGCCGACGGCGTCGACGAGGTCCTCGCGCAGGGTGCAGCAGATGCACCCGTTACTGAGCTCGACGAGCTTCTCCTCGGTGCGGTCGAAGCCGCCGAGGTCGACGAGCGCGGCATCGACGTTGACTTCGCTCATGTCGTTGACGATCACCGCGATCCGCAGGCCGTCGCGGTTGGTCAGGAGGTGGTTGAGCAGCGTGGTCTTGCCGGCGCCGAGGAAGCCGGAGAGGACGGTGACGGGCAGTGGGGCTGAGGCGGTCATGCCACTAATAGTAATCATTTCCATTAGTGATGCACGGCCACCCCCGCTACCGGCCGCCGTAGTGCGTGGACATCGCCGGGAAGTAGTCCGCGAAATCCGGTGCCGCGCTACCATTCTCGGCGGCGACGAGCGCGTCGAGGTAGTACTCCCAGCCCGGCCCCACCTCCGCGGCGTTCGCCGCGGCATCGAGGTGGTGAACGAAGGTCAGCCGCGTGCGGTCACCGTCGCGCTCGACGAGCGCTTCGAGGTTCCACTCGCCGTACTCGTCCTTCGCGTGCACGCCGAGCCGCCGCGGGGGCTCGCACGCCGTGATGGTCATGGGCATCACCGGCGAGCCCTCCTCGAAGCCCATCGTCACCTGCACGACCGATCCGACGCCGGGTTCGCCGGTCCAGCCGCCGAACCACCGCGCGGTGCGCTCGGGCTCGGTGATCGACGCCCAGACGTCGTCGACGCCGGCGTCGAAGTAGCGCTCGAGTATCAGGTCGCGCCCGTCGCCGGTGGATTCCACGCGCCCCGTCGCCTGCTTGGTCATGCCGTTCCCCGTTCGTGCGGTCGGTCGATCTCGGTCGATACCCCCGCGGCACCCGCCGCGCGAGCGTTGTCGCGCCGCGCTCGGCGCACCTCGGTGTCGAGCGCGGGCGAAGCGAGTAGGCCGCCGAGCCGGGCGGGTCCGCGGACCCGGGCCAGCCAGTCGTCGACCTCATCGAGGGCGGCGAGCCGCAGCGCGTACGAGCGCTCCCGGCCGTCGTCGCCCGACGGCCCGCCCTCGACGACGCCGGCGTCGCGGAGCACGCGCAGATGGCGACTGACGGCCGGCCGGCTGATGTCGAACTCGGCGGCGATCTGCCCGGCGGTCATGGGAGCACCGCTGAGCAGGACCACGATCCGGCGGCGGACCGGGTCGGCGATGGCCGCGAAGACGCTCACCCCGAAAGCGTAACGCATCGGTTACGCACCTGTCTAGAAGAGCGACTCCTGCAGGTCCGGGGCGGCGGAACCGTCGACGCGCGGGGCGCGCGGCACGCGCTGCGGCGGGCTCGCGTACGGATCCTCCAGGCGCAGCAGGCCGAACTCCTCGAGCATCGGGGTGACGCGGGCGCGCAGGTGCGTGCGGTAGTCGGCCGAGACCCGCCCGGTGGAGCCGTACAGCTGGCGGTAGCGCCGCACCAGCATCGGATGGTTCTCGGAGAGCCAGCCGAGGAACCAGTCCCGGTACCGCCCCGTCAGGTTCAGCGCCATGACCGACGCACTGGCGGCACCCGCGTCGGCGAGCGCCGCGATGAGCGCACGCAGCGAGGCGGCGTCGTCGGTGAGGTAGGGCACGACCGGGGCGACCATGACGTGACAGTCGAAACCCGCCTCCGCGATGGCGCGGATGAGCTCCAGCCGGGCCTCGGGCTTCGGCGTTCCGGGTTCGAGCGAGCGCTGCAGCTCCGGGTCGAGCAGCGCCAGCGACACCGACAGCTGCACCGGCACGCGCGTGGCGGCGGTCGTGAGCAGCGGGAGGTCGCGCCGCAGGAGCGTCCCCTTGGTGAGGATGGAGATCGGCGAACCCGCGCCGGCCAACGCACCGATCACGCCCGGCATCAGCCGGTACCGACCCTCGGCGCGCTGATAGGGATCGGTGTTGGTGCCGAGCGCGACGGGCTCCCCCCGCCAGGAGGCGCGCCGGAGCTCCTTCTTGAGCACCGGGACGAGGTTCGTCTTGACCACGATCTGCGAGTCGAAGTCCCCGCCCGCATCGAACTCGAGATACTCGTGACTCGACCGCGCGAAGCAGTACGTGCACGCGTGCGTGCACCCGCGGTACGGGTTGACGGTCCACGAGAAGGGCATCGCCGAGGACTCGGGCAGCTTGTTCAGCGCGCTCTTACAGAGGACCTCGTGAAAGGTGATGCCCTCGAATTCCGGCGTGGTGACCGTGCGCCCCACGCCCTCGAGCCCCGGCAGCGCACGCACGCCCGAACCGGCATCACTCAGCAGCTGACCGTCCCATCGCACACCGCTATTCGAACATCTCGTTCGATCGGAGTCAAGTGTTCGAACAGCGCGCGTCTACCATGGCGGCCGGGCGATCTCGTCCACCTCGTCGGCCGTGAACACCAGCTCCTCGGCGCCGCCGACCTCGCGCGCGATCCCCGCCGCACGGAACAGCGGTCGGTCGCGCATCGGCGTCGACGAGGCCTGCGACCGGGACTGTTCCGCGAGCACGCGCCCGATGTCGCGCACCTCCGCGCGACGGTTGCGGTCGAGCGCCTCCGCGAGTCTGCGGGTGCCCAGCATCGGCAGCTCCCGGCCCCGCACCCGGCCGCGGCCGGGCCCCTCGTACAGGGCGACCGGCAGGCGCACCGTCGTCCTGCCGTGCCGGATGCGCAGCGAGACCTGGGCGAGCCGGGCCACCTCGGCGACGAGGTCGACCTCGTCGGCGTCCATGAGGTTCACGCGCTGCGTGCGCAGCGTCCTCCGGGTGAGCACGCGGTGGTCGAGCACGACGCGGCGCCGGGCGACGCCGAGATAGCCGCCGAGCCCCGGCGCGGCGCCCGCGACGAGGACGGCGGTGCCCCACACCGGCCCGGCGAGGACCGCGACGACCACCGCGATCACCACGGTCACCAGGAGCCCCACGGCCACCGCGCGCCGCACCTTCGGCAGCACCACGCGGGGCGGGATCAGGTCCACATCGACGGCGTCCTCCGCGCTCAGCTCCCGCGGATCGCGGGCGCCGGGCTCGGCGGGACTGGACGACACGCGGGCTACCCTGCGCTCTCGGAGCTCTCGGTCACGATCACGTCCACGACGGTATCGATCGGGAGGGCCCGCTGCTCGCCCTTCGCCAGATCCTTGACCATGACGACGCCCTGCTCCAGCTCCGCATCCCCCAGGATCAGGGCGAATCGGGCGCCCGAGCGGTCCGCGGCCTTCATCGCGCCCTTCATGGCGCGGTTGCCGTAGGCCATGTCGGACGCGACGCCCGCCGACCGCAGGCGGCCGAGCAACGGCACCATCGCATCGCGCGCGGCGTCGCCGAGCGGCACGCCGAAGGCCACGACGCGCGGCGCCGCCGGGGCGCGCTTGCCCTCCGCGGCGAGGGCGAGGAGCGTGCGGTCGACGCCGAGCCCGAAGCCGACGCCGGTGACGCCCTCGCGGCCGCCGAGCTGCTCGACGAGGCCGTCGTACCGCCCGCCGCCGCCGATGCCCGACTGCGCGCCGAGGCCGTCGTGGACGAACTCGAAGCAGGTCTTCGTGTAGTAGTCGAGGCCGCGCACCAGGCGCGGATTCACGACGTACGGCACGCCCATCGCGTCGAGGTAGCCCAGCACCTTCTCGAAGTGCTCCTTCGGCTCCGGCGTGAGGTTGTCGATCATGAGCGGCGCGTCGGCCGTCATCGCCTTGACCTCCGGCCGCTTGTCGTCGAGCACGCGCAGCGGGTTGATCTCGGCGCGCCGGCGGGTCTCCTCGTCGAGGTCCAGCGCGAACAGGAACTCCTGCAGCTTCGCGCGGTACTGCGGGCGGCACGTCGCGTCGCCGAGGCTCGAGACCTCCAGCCGGAAGCCGTCGAGGCCGACGCTGCGGTAGGCGCGGTCCGCCACCGCGATCACCTCGGCGTCCAGCGCCGGGTCGTCCACACCGATGGCCTCCATGCCGACCTGCTGCAGCTGCCGGTAGCGGCCCTCCTGGGGACGCTCGTACCGGAAGAAGGGCCCCGCGTACGCGGCCTTCACGGGCAGCTGGCCGCGGTCGAGGCCGTGCTGGAGCACCGCGCGGACCACGCCGGCGGTGCCCTCGGGGCGCAGCGTCACCGAGCGGTCGCCGCGGTCGGCGAAGGTGTACATCTCCTTCGCGACCACATCCGTAGATTCGCCGACGCCGCGCGCGAAGAGCGTGGTGTCCTCGAAGATCGGCAGCTCGATGTAGCCGTACCCCGCCTCGGCGGTCGCCCGCAGCAGCGCGGTGCGCACGGCGAGGAAGTCGGCGGAGCTGTTCTTCTCCCCCGACGGCACCGGGATGTAGTCGGGAATGCCCTTGGGAGCCTGGAAGCTACCGGCGCTCACAGTCCGTATCGTCCTTTCCGCTCACCCGGCGTCTCGGTGCCGGTGAGGCCCTGCAGGAACGGGTTCGACGCCCGCTCCCGTCCGATGGTGGTGGCCGGGCCGTGCCCGGGCAGGACGACGGTGTCGTCCCGCAGCGGCAGCAGCTTCGCCGCGATCGAGCCCAGCAGCTGCTCGTGACTGCCGCCCGGGAGGTCGGTCCGGCCGATGGAGCCCTGGAACAGCACGTCGCCGTCGAAGGCGACGGTGACCGTCTCGCCCTCGACCGGGGCACCGGCACCGTCGACCGCGGGGGCCTCGACGGTGAAGACGATCGAGCCCGCGGAGTGGCCGGGCGCGTGGTCGACCCCGAAGGTGATCCCGGCCAGGGTGACGGGCTCGCCGTCGACGAGGTCGATGACCTTCTGCGGCTCGACGAAGACCTGGTCGCCGATCATCGCGCCGAGCGCCGCGCCGATCCCGACGGCGGGATCCGCGAGCATCGGGCGGTCGCCCTCGTGGATGTGCACGGGGATGCCGTACTCGTCGGCGAAGGGCTGCGCGGTCCACGTGTGGTCGAGGTGACCGTGCGTGAGCAGGACCGCGACGGGGTTCAGGCGGTGCTCGGCCAGCAGCTGCTTGAGGGGCTCGACGGCGTCCTGACCGGGGTCGATGACGACGGCGTCGGAGTCCGGACCGGCCGCGACGACGTAGCAATTGGTCTGGAACACCCCCGCGGGGAATCCGGTGATCAGCATCCGACCATTGTGGCACCAGACCCGGTGACGGCGTCTATCAGGTTTAGCTGGCAGACTTGGCGATCAGTTGTGCCCGCCGGATGTCGGTAATGAGGAGGTCGTCACACCGTGCCGAGCAATGAAGAGCGCCGCCAGGCAGCCCGCGAGAAGCTGGCGAAGCAGAATGAGCGGCGTGAGGCCGACGCGCGCAAGCGCAAGGTGAAGGCCATCGGGGCGGGTGTCGCCGTGGTGGCGGTGGCCGCCGTCGTCGCCGCCTACATCTGGGTCCCGGCGGGCCCGCGGGCGCCGTTGCGCGTCGCCGCGGAGAACAAGTTCAAGTCGCTCCACGTGACCTGCGACTTCGGCGACCGCGATCCCGCGGCCGATGCCCGCAAGAGCATCGATTCGCAGAAGAAGCAGATCGCGACGATGCGCACCCAGATCGCGGACGCGCAGAAGCGCCTGCCCACGATGCCGGCGGACCAGAAGGCGTCCTTCCAGCAGCAGATCGACGCCGCGATCGAGCAGACCGACAGCTCGGAGAAGTCGATCGCCGAGGCCGAGAAGCAGCTGCCGACGCTCGACAAGCTCACCGAGCGCAACAAGTCGCTCACCAAGCCCGAGGGCAAGGACGTCCCGAACACCGGCACGATGACGGGCACGATCACCACCAACAGCGGCCCGATCGGCTTCGAGCTTGACCGGTCGAAGGCGCCGTGCAACGTGGAGACCTTCGTCGCGCTGATGCAGGCGAAGTACTTCGACGCCACCACCTGCCACCGCGAGACCGCCAGCGAGGCCGCCGACAAGAAGAGCGGCCTGTTCGTGCTGCAGTGCGGCGATCCGTCGGCCACCGGCCTCGGCGGCCCGAGCTGGACCTCGCCCGACGAGGCGCCGAAGTTCCTCAAGGCGGCGTCCGCCGAGAGCAACCCGATGCAGGCCGCGCAGAACGTGATCTACCCGGCCGGGACGATCGCCGTCGCGAACGCGAACCAGCAGTCGAACCCGCAGACGGGCCAGGAGGGCACGTACAACACGGGCTCGAGCCAGTTCTTCCTCGTCTACAAGGACACCACGCTGCCCGCGAACTACTCCGTGATCGGCAAGACCGACGACGCCGGCCTGACCGTGCTGCAGCAGATCGCCAAGAAGGGCATCGTGCCCAAGCCGGGCGATCCCGCCCCGAAGCCGGGCACCCCCGTCACCGACGGCAAGCCCAAGGACCCGGTGGACATCACCACCATGGCGCTCGCCGCCCAGTAGTCGAAGCACGACGAAGGCCCCCGCTCCGGCGGGGGCCTTCGTCGTTCGGTGCGCCGCGCGCGTGCGTCCGTGGCGGGCGGCGCCGCTGCGGAGCGCCTACTGCGCCGACGTCACGCGGTAGACGTCGTAGACGCCCTCGACGTTGCGCACCACGTTGAGCACGTGGCCGAGGTGCTTCGGATCCCCCATCTCGAAGGTGAAGCGCGACACCGCCACCCGGTCGCGCGACGTGGTCACCGACGCCGAGAGGATGTTGACCTTCTCGTCGGCGAGCACCTTCGTCACGTCGGAGAGCAGGCGGTGCCGGTCGAGCGCCTCCACCTGGATCGCGACGAGGAAGACCGACGACGCGGACGGCGCCCACTTCACGTCGAGGAAGCGCTCCGGCTCCTTGCGGAGCTCCGCCACGTTGGTGCAGTCCGTGCGGTGCACGCTGACGCCGCCGCCGCGGGTGACGAAGCCGACGATCTCGTCGCCCGGCACCGGCGTGCAGCACTTGGCGAGCTTCGCCAGCACGCCCGGCTGCCCGGTGACGAGCACGCCCACGTCGGTCGTCGCCGTGGGCCCGGAGAAGGTCGACGGGGTGCTGCGCTCGGCGAGCTCCTCGGTGGCCTCCTCGATCCCGCCCAGCTGCTCGACCATGCGCTGAACGACGGTGTGCGCCGACACCTGGTGCTCGCCGACGGCCGTGTACAGCGCGGAGACGTCCGCGTAGCGCAGTTCCTTGGCGATGCCCGCCATCGACTCCGCGTTCGTCAGACGTTGCAGCGGGAGGCCCGAACGGCGCACCTCCTTGGCGATGGCGTCGCGGCCGTTCTCCAGAGCCTCCTCACGGCGCTCCTTCGCGAACCACTGCCGGATCTTGGCCTTGGCCCGCGGGGAGACCACGAAGGACTGCCAGTCGCGCGACGGGCCGGCGTTCTCGGCCTTGCTGGTGAAGACCTCGACGACCTCGCCGTTCTCGAGCTTGCGCTCCAGGGCGACGAGCCGGCCGTTCACGCGGGCGCCGATGCAGCGGTGCCCCACCTCGGTGTGCACCGCGTAGGCGAAGTCCACCGGGGTGCTGCCCGCGGGCAGCGTGATCACGTCGCCCTTGGGCGTGAAGACGAAGATCTCCTTGACCGCGAGGTCGTAGCGGAGCGACTCGAGGAACTCCCCCGGGTCCGCCGCTTCCCGCTGCCAGTCGAGGAGCTGGCGCATCCACGCCATGTCGTCGACCTCGGTCAGGTCCGAGTTCTTGGCGCCCCCGCCCGCGCGGCCCTTGGTCTCCTTGTACCGCCAGTGCGCGGCGATGCCGAACTCCGCGGTCCGGTGCATCTCGCGGGTACGGATCTGCACCTCGAGGGGCTTGCCCTCCGGGCCGATGACGGTGGTGTGCAGCGACTGGTAGACGCCGTACCGCGGCTGCGCGATGTAGTCCTTGAACCGCCCGGCCATGGGCTGCCACAGCGAGTGGACGGTGCCGACGGCGGCGTAGCAGTCGCGCACCTCGTCGCACAGGATCCGCACGCCGACCAGGTCGTGGATGTCGTCGAAGTCGCGCCCCTTGACGATCATCTTCTGGTAGATCGACCAGTAGTGCTTGGGCCGGCCCTGCACGTCGGCGACGATCCGCTGCGCCGCGAGCGCGCCGTTGATCTCGGCGCGCACGGATGCCAGGTAGGTGTCGCGCGACGGTGCCCGGTCGGCCACCAGCCGCACGATCTCGTCGTACTTCTTCGGGTGGAGGATGGCGAAGGCCAGGTCCTCCAGCTCCCACTTCACGGTCGCCATGCCCAGGCGGTGCGCGAGCGGCGCGATCACCTCGAGGGTCTCGCGCGCCTTGCGGGCCTGCTTCTCGGGCGGCAGGAAGCGCATGGTCCGCATGTTGTGCAGCCGGTCCGCGACCTTGATCACCAGCACCCGCGGGTCGCGGGCCATGGCGATGATCATCTTGCGGATCGTCTCGGCCTCGGCGGCGCTGCCGAGCGCCACCTTGTCCAGCTTGGTGACGCCGTCCACCAGGTGCGCCACTTCGGGGCCGAACTCGGCGGTGAGCTGCTCGAGGCTGTAGCCGGTGTCCTCGACGGTGTCGTGCAACAGCGCCGCGACCAGGGTCGTGGTGTCCATGCCGAGCTCGGCGAGGATCGTCGCCACGGCGAGGGGGTGCGTGATGTACGGGTCGCCCGACTTGCGCATCTGGCTGGCGTGCCGCTGCTCCGCCACGTCGTACGCCCGCTCGATGAGCGCGACGTCGGCCTTGGGGTACACCTCCCGGTGCAGCGCCACCAGGGGCTCGAGCACGGGTCGCACATGGTTGCGCGTACCCGTCATCCGGCGGGCCAGGCGCGCCCGCACTCGGCGCGTGGTGGACCCCGTGGTCTCCAGGTTGGGCGGGCCCTGCTGCCCCGCCCCGGCGGGTGTGCGCGCGGCGTCGGAACCTTGAGACTGCAGCGACATGGTGCCTCCCCGCCCGGACGACGTGACTGGACTAGGGATTCAGCCTACCGAGATCGCCGAGACCGCGATGCCCCCGGCGGGCAATTCCTGCAGTCGCGCCCGTCCGCCGAGCGCTTCGAGCTCCAGGACGACGGACACGCGCTCGACGATCGCCCCCGCGCGACGCAGCAGCGCGACGGCCGCGGAGACGGTGCCGCCGGTGGCGAGGACGTCGTCGACGATGAGGATCCGCCTGCCCTCCAGCGCGATGCCCTCGGCGGGGATCTCCAGTGCCGCGGAACCGTATTCGAGCTGGTACTCCTCGCGCAGTACGGGCGGCGGCAGCTTGCCGGCCTTCCGCACCGCGAGGGTGCCCACGCCCAGCCGCAGCGCCACACCGGAGCCCAGGAGGAAGCCCCGGGCGTCCAACCCGGCCACCAGGTCGACGGTGGCGGCGCCGTCCGGCCCGCGGCCCGCCGCGGCGAGCCCGTCGATGACCGCCGCGAGGGCGGCACCGTCGGCGAAGACGGGCGTGAGGTCGGCGAAGACCACCCCGGGCTCCGGGAACCCGGCGACGTGCCGCGTGTGCGCGGCGACGGCCGCGCGGGCCGCGTCAGTCACGACGACGGCTGCGCTTGGTCTGCGGCCGGGCGGGAGCCTTGTCGAGCTGCACCGCGCCCGCGTCCGTCGCGGCCACCGCGTCGGCGGTCTCCCCCGCCTCGGCGCGCGCCCGGCGAGCCAGCACCTTCTGGTTGTGCGCCTTGTACTGCGGGCGGCGCTCCTTGAGCGTGACCAGCAGCGGCGCGGCGAAGAAGACGGACGAGTACGTGCCGACCACGACGCCGACCAGCTGGATCAGGCCCAGGTCCATGAGCGTGCCGACGCCCAGCATGCCGGCGGCGACGACCATGAGCGCGATGATCGGCAGCGCCGAGATCACGGTCGTGTTGATCGAGCGCATCAGTGTCTGGTTGATCGCGAGGTTCGCCTGTTCGGCGTAGGTGCGCCTACTGGTGTTGAGCACGCCGCGCACGTTCTCCTCGACCTTGTCGAAGACGACGACCGTGTCGTACAGGGAGAAGCCGAGGATCGTGAGCAGGCCGATCACGGTCGCCGGGCTGACCTCGAAGCCGGACCACGCGTACACGCCCGCGGTGACCACCACGTCGAAGAACAGCGACGCGAGCGCGGCGAGCGCCATGTCCCACTCGCGGAAGCGGACCGCGATGTACACGGTGACCAGCACGAGGAACACCGCGAGCGCGAGCAGGCCGCGCTGGGTGATCTGATCGCCCCAGGTCGAGCTCACGCCCGAGAAGCTGATCGTGTTCTCGGCGGGCTTGCCGTCCTGTGCGGGCGGGTGGAACGTCTCGAACAGGGCGTCCCGCGCCTGCGTGATCTGGTTGTTGCTCAGCTCGGACAGCGCCACCTGGTAGGTCTGCGCCGCGCCGGTGCCGGCGGTCTGGACGGCCGAGGGCTCGACGCCCGTCGCCTCGCGCACCGTCTCGCGCACCTTGGCGGTGTCGACCTGGGCGTTCCCGACGGGGAACGAGATCTGGGTACCGCCCTCGAAGTCGATGCTGAACTTGAAGCCGGGGATCAGGATGCCCAGGATGGCGATCACGATGATGACGCCGGTCGCGATGTAGTAGCGGTTGCGCTTGCCGACGATGTCGAAGGCGCCGGTACCGGTGTAGAGCTTGGTGAAGAAGGAGGCCTTCTTCTCGCTCTCGATGCTGGTGTCGGTCATGCGGACGCCTCCCCGGTGGTAGCTGCGGCGCGCTTGCGCTCACGGCCGATGGCGGCCACGGCGCCGAGGCCGTTCATCGACGGCTTGGCGAAGAAGTCGGTCTTCGACGCGAAGTACACCAGCGGGTGCGTCACGAGGAAGACGATGACGACGTCGAGGATCGTCGACAGGCCGAGCGTGAAGGCGAAGCCCTGGACGTCGCCGACGGCCAGGACGTACAGCACGACCGCTGAGAGCAGCGACACCGCGTTGCCCGTCCAGATGGTGCGGCGGGCGCTCGCCCAGCCGCGTGGCACCGCGGACCGGAAACTTCGGCCCTCTCTGATCTCGTCCTTGATGCGCTCGAAGTACACGACGAAGGAGTCGGCGGTCATGCCGATGCCGATGATGATGCCGGCGATGCCCGCGAGGTCGAGCGAGTAGCCGATCCACCGGCCCAGCAGCACGAGCAGCCCGTAGAGCAGCGCGATCGACAGCGCCAGCGACAGCGCGACCAGCACGCCGAGCGCGCGGTAGTAGGCCAGCGCGTAGATCAGCACGAGCACCAGGCCGATCGCGCCGGCGATGAGGCCGGCCTTGAGGGACTCGAAGCCGAGCGTCGCGCTGACGGTCTGCGCGGTACCGGGCTTGAAGGACAGCGGCAGCGAGCCGTACTTGAGCACGCCCGCGAGGTCGCCGGCGGTCTGCTGGTTGAAGTCGCCCGTGATCTGGGTCTGGCCGCCGGTGATGGGGCCGTTGATGTTGGGCGCGGTGATGACCTGCGAGTCGAGCACGAACGCCGCCTGCTTGCCGACGTTCTTCGACGTGAAGTCGGCCCACACCCGCGAGGCCTCGCCGGTGAACTCGAGGGTCACGACGTACTGGACCTGGTTCTGCGGGATGCCCGACGAGGCGTTCTTGATGGACTGGCCGTCGATGATCGCCGGTCCCAGCGTGTAGACGGAGCTCGGCTGCCCCTCCTTGCGCTCGTCGGGACGATCGCAGGTGATGAGGGGCTTGGACGGGTCGTCGTTGCCGGCCAGCGGGTCCGACGGGGCGTTGCAGTTGAGCGACTCGATGGCCTTCTTCTGCACAGCGGGGTCGGTCGACTGACGCGTCGCGCGCGCCTCGTCGATCGCCTTCTTCGCCGCAGCCGGGTCGGTCAGGTCGGGAGCGGGGGTGTTGACCGCGGGGGCGGCCTGGGTGGCGAGCACCGGGCGCACCTTGAGCTGGGCCGTCTGGCCGAGGGTGCGGGCCTGGTCACCGTCGGAGCCGGGCACCGTGATGATCAGGTTCCGCCCGCTGATCTTGACCTCCGAGCCGGAGACGCCGAGACCGTTGACGCGCTTGTTGATGATGTCGCGCGCCTGCTCCATCTTGTCCGCCTCGGGCGCCTTACCGTCGGGCGTGACGGCCTGCAGCACGACGGAGGTGCCGCCCTGCAGGTCGATGCCGAGTTTGGGCTTCGGCTCCCGGTCTCCGGTGAAGAAGACCAGCCCGAACACCACGAGCAAGATCAGCCCGAAGGCGATGAGGAGCCGCGACTCGGTGCGGTCGCTGCTCGATGTTTTCCTGGCCACGGGCGGTTACGACTCCTCGGCGTGGAGAACGTCTCCGGCGGGCTCCGCCGAAGACGTTCGCTGAAGTGGTGACGGTGATGCGGGTCAGCGGTCCTCGGAGCGCTTGTCGAGGTCGATCTGGCCCTCGTCCTCGGTGATGGTCTCGATCGACGGGGCGCCGAGCTCCTCCGGGGTCAGCACCTTCGCGACGGCGCGGCGCACCCAGGTGGTGGTGATGCCGGGGGCGATCTCCAGGTCGATCGTGTCCTCGCCGAGGCCCACGACGGTGCCGTACAGGCCCGTGCTGGTCATGACCTTGGTGCCCACGGTGAGGGCGGCCTGCATCTCCATGGTCTCGTTCATCTGCTTCTTCTGCTTCCGGAACTGGAAGAACATGAAGACGAGCATCAGGACGAGCAGCAGGGGCAGGATCAGGTTCGGCATGGTTCTCCTCGGTGGTGTGGCCGCGGACGATCCGCGGCCTCGCCGCCCGGGTGTTAGGCAGCACTCGGTGTTCCAGTGTTCCACATCTCGCGCGGGTCAGGCGGGACGGTGCACCACCAGCGGCAACACCACGGCCGCGCCGGCCTCCCGCAGCCGGGCCGCCGCGACGGTCACAGCCCAGCCCGTGCCGGATTCATCGACGACGAGCAGCACGGACCGGCCCCGGACGGCCGCGGCGGCCGGACCGGCGTCGATCGCGTCGAGCCAGTGCGCGGCCTCCTGCGCCCCGGAGGCGTCCCTGCCGGGCGCGGGACCGCGGGGCACCGGCAGGCTCACCCGCTCCAGCCTGCCCACCTCGGCGATCCGGTCCGCGACGGGCTGGACGGGCGCGGAGCGGTCGGTCAGCTGCAGGGAGGCGACGATCTCGGGCCGGGCGCGCCACTGGTCGCGCCAGCGCGACAGCGCGGCGACGGCGGCGTCCCCGAGGTCGGCGATCGCCTGCGGATCGGCGGCTCGCGCGGCCCCGACGGTGCCCGTCCACTCCGGGGCGTCGGCGAAGACCAGCACCCGTCCCGGCTCGGCAGCGAGATCCGGCTGGATCCGGCCCTTACGGCCCGCTGCGCCGCCGGGCCACATCTTCCGCGGCTCGAGCACCTGGCTCTGGGATCGCAGCGCTCCCGCGACGGCCCGTGCCGTGTCCGGCGGGACCGGCTCACCGAGGCCGTCGGGCACGTGGCCCAGACACACCGAACAGCGGCCGCACGGCGCGGCCTCGGGATCGTCGAGCGACTCGGTGAGCAGCTGCATCAGGCAGCGCTCCCCGCGGGTGTAGGCGCGCATGATGTCGGCCTCGCGGCGGCGGGTGGCGACGATCCCGTCGTAGTGGGGGCCGTCGTAGTGCCAGGGCGCGCCGGTGGCGCGGTACCCGCCCTCCACGCGCTCCACGGCCCCGTCGACCGCGAGCTGCTTGAGCATGAGGTCGATCCGGGTGCGGCGGATGCCGGTCGCGGCCTCGAGGGCGATCGCCGACTGCCCTCCCCCGGTCTCGTCGTCCGCGAGGGCCGCGAGGACGCGGTCCATCTGCTGCGGATCCGGGATGGTGGCGGTGGCGAAGTAGTCCCACACACCCGCGTCGGACTCCGACGGCAGCAGCGCGACGACGGCGTGGTCGATGGCGCGGCCGGCACGACCGACCTGCTGGTAGTAGGAGACGGGCGAGGGCGGCGAGCCGACGTGCACGACGAAACCCAGGTCGGGCTTGTCGAAGCCCATGCCGAGCGCCGACGTGGCCACCAGGGCCTTGATCTCGTTGGCGCGCAGGGCGTCCTCGAGGCGGGCGCGGGTGTCCGGGTCGAGCTTGCCGGTGTACGCCGCGACCGGGTACCCGGGTCCGTGCACCGCACGGATCCCGTCGACGAGGCGCTCGGCGTCGGCCACCGTCAGCGCGTAGACGATGCCGGAGCCGGGCAGGTCCGGCAGGTGTCGCGCGACCCACGCGTACCGGGTTATCGGGGCGAGCGCCGGCAGCACGTTGAGCTGCAGGGACCGGCGCGCCAGCGGCCCCCGCAGCACCAGCGTGGCGTCGCCGAGCTGCGCGGCCACGTCGTCGGTGACGCGGGCGTTCGCGGTCGCGGTGGTGGCAAGCACCGGGGTCTGCGGGTGCAGCCGGGTGAGCACGTCGGAGACGCGGCGGTAGTCGGGCCGGAAGTCGTGGCCCCAGTCCGAAACCGCGTGCGCCTCGTCGATCACCAGCAGGCCGAGGGAGCCCTCGAGCGCGTCGAGGACGCGCCGCCCGAAGGACGGGTTGGCGAGGCGCTCCGGCGAGACCAGCAGCACGTCGATCTCGCCGGCGGCCAGGGCCGCCTCGATCGCGTTCCACTCCTCGAAGTTCGACGAGTTCAGGGTCGAGGCGCGCAGCCCCGCGCGCTCGGCGGCCGCGACCTGGTCGCGCATGAGCGAGAGCAGCGGCGACACGATGAGCGCCGGGCCAGCCCCCTCCGCACGCCGCAGCGCGGTGGCGACCCAGTACACCGCGGACTTGCCCCACCCCGTGGCCTGCACCACGAGCACGCGCGCCGCCGGCTCGAGCAGTGCCGCGACCGCCGTCTCCTGGTCGTCCCGCAGCGCCGCGCCGGGCCCCGCGAGGGCCTCGATCACCCGCCGGGCGCGCTCCGCCCGCTCTCCCGTGAGCTGTCGTTCCGTCATCGCCGAGACTCCCCTGATCGGTTGCACCCCGAGGCTAGACGGCCCCACCGACACGCGCCGCCGCGGCGGTCCCGCGGCGGCGCGCTCGGCCTACGCCCCGTCCCGGGCCCCTCCCCGGTCGCCGGACGCGCGCTCCCGCGCCTGCAGCTCCTCCATCAGGATCGGCGCACCGACGTTGATCGAGTGCACCCCGACCGTCGTCGCGAGCTTGAGCACCTCGAGGATCTCCCGCGGCTCGACGCCCAGATCGAGCGCAGCCCGCATGTGCCGGCGGACGCCCGGCGCGTACAGGTGGGTGCACGCGGCGTCGACCGCGATGCACAGCAGTTCCACCACCTGCGGGGTGAGCACGCCGCCCCGGTAGGTGCTCATGGTGGTCCGCATGAACGACTCCGTCCATTCCGGATCGAGCTCGGCGACGCCGTCCCACAGCGGATTCCAGTGACCGGCGTCCCGCATCGCGCCGACCACGGACTCGGTCACGACCGGCTCCGCGCGGTGGCGAGCTCCGCGACCAGCTCGTCGACGAGCGGCCACTCGCCGTACCCCGCCGCCGGGTTCAGGTGCCCGGCGTCGCCGAGGTCGACGAGCCTGCTCCCCCACGCCTCGGCGAGCCCCGCGGTCACGCGGTACCGGGCCAGCGGGTCGGTCCGGCTGGCGGCGACGACCGACGGGAAGGGCAAGCGACGCCGCGGGATCGGCTCCCACCCGGCCGCGGACAGCATCGCCGGACGCGGGTGCGGTTCGGGCCAGTCGACCCCGAAGTCGGGCGGGGTGGCGAGCACCGCCCCGCCGACCCGGCCGAGCACCGGGTCGCCGTCGGGCAGCGACCGGACCCACCGCACCGCGGCGAGCACCCCGGCGCTGTGCGCCACCAGGATCACCGGGCCGTCGACGGTCGCGACCGTCTCCCCCAGCAGCCGGGTCCGCTCGTCGATCGAGTGCCGGTCCGCCTCGGCCGGGAAGGGCACCGTGACGGCACCGTCGGTCCGGGCGGCGTAGAGCTCCTGCCAGTGCGACGGTGCGCTCCCCCGCAGGCCCGGCACGATCACGGGCACGGGCCCGGTCACCGCGCCGGCTCCGCGTTGAGGGCCTGCAGCTTCGCCAGGCCACGGGGATGCAGCCGCTTGCCGAAGACCATGAACAGCACCGCCGGGACGTAGACGAGCGGCGCGAGCTGCAGCGCACCCAGCAGGCCCAGCCGGTCCGCCAGAGCGCCGACGAGGATCGGCGCGAGGGCGAGGCCGAGGAGGTTGTTCGCCAGCGTGAGCGTGCCCATCGCCGAGGCCTGCACCGAGCTGTGCGTGAGCGAGGCGACCATGGCGGCCGCCGTGCCCGAGCTGCCCGCGGCGAAGAAGGCGCCGATGCCGAGCAGCACGAGCTGCGCGGTGCCCGTGGGCATCCGGAAGGCGACCATCAGGGCGACGAAGGCGATCGTGCAGTACGCGATCCCCGCCGTCCACTTCCGCGTTCCGTCGCTCAGGCTGTATCGGTCCGCGAGGAAGCCGCAGACGATCATCCCGGAGCCCACGAGCAGCACGAACATCGCCGCCGCACCTCCGGCCCTGTCCACCGAGAGGTGGTACGCCTCCTTGAAATACGTCGGCAGCCAGGTGAGCATGACCGCGGCCATGAACATCTGCAGGCCACTGCCGATGTAGGCGCACACGACGGGCGAATTCGTGAACAGGCTCGACAGGGGCGCGCGGGCCACGCGGATCGGCTCCGCGTTCTCCCACGACGGTGCCGCGCCGGCCCCGTAGACCCGGTTCCGCTTGACGCGGGCCTCGGTGACCACGAGCTTGAACACGGCGACGAGCAGCAGACCGAGCACGGCCATCGCACCGAGCGACCAGCGCCAACCGAAGTGGACGGCGATGAGGCCGCCGAGGCCGGTGCCGACCATGGTCCCGAAGGAGCCGCCGGCCATGAAGGACGCGGAGAGCGCGGCGTGCACCCGGGGCGCGAACAGGCTGAGCACCAACGCGATGCCGACGCTGCCGTACGCCGCCTCGCCGACACCGACCACGAACCGGGCGGCGAGGAGCTGCTCGTAGTTCTGCGCGAACGCGCAGGCCAGCGTGGCGACGGACCAGAGCACGGCCATGAGGACGAGGCTGCGCACGCGGCCCCAGCGGTCCGCCAGGATCGAGACCGGCAGGGTCAGCAGCCCCACCATGAGGGCGACCACGGAGATGAGCGAGCCCTGCTGGGCCTTGTCGAGGTGCAATTCCTGTCCGAGGGGGACGAAGACCGCGGCGAGCACCTGGCGGGACATGTAGTCGGACAGGAGCAGTGCGAACGCGAGCGCGAAGACGACCCACGGGTAGATCCGCCGACGGGACCGCGCGGGTCCCGTCGGCGTACCGTCGGCGTCCTCGATGTCACCCGTGCGGGTGGTCATGAGGGCCATTGTCATTCACCCGCTCAGGCGTGCTGGGTGAAACCGAGCTGGCCGGCCTGGCGGTTCGGCGCGTAGCCCAGCTTGGCCAGGGTCTCGTCGACGGAGCCGTACTGCTCGCCGATCCGGTAGATGTCCCGCGCCTCTTTGCCGGTGGCGACGTCGCGGCCGAGCTCGTGGCTGATCCGCACGAGCTGCTTGACCTGGTCGACGGACGTGATCTTCTCGCCGGGGCGGCCCCAGATGGTGTCCTCGTTGCCGCACCGGGTGTGCAGGCCCATCGCGATGGCCATGGTGTTGACCGGCAGCACGGACCGCATGAGGGTCTCCAGGGTGAGGATCGCACCGTCGGGAACGCGGCTGATGAAGTTCATGATGTTGTACGGGTTGGGGCCGTCGAAGCCGCCGCCGATGCCGACCCAGGTGAGGTTGAGGGGGCCCATGTACTTGCCGCGTCGGATGAGGCGCTCGACGGTCTCCAGCTGCGGGATCGAGCTGAGCTGGAAATGCGGCTGGATGCCGTTGGCGGTCAGGCGGCGCAGGTGCTCCTCGACCCACTCGGGGCCGGCGGGCACGGTCATCTCGCGGTAGGTGTCGTAGAGCTCGGGACGCTGCATGGACGTGCCCTCGATGTCGCCCTCGGTCATCAGCTCCATGATGTTCATCTGGCTGGTGTTGATGGCGATGGTGACCTGGTCGGGCTTCGGGTCGAGCTCGGCCAGCATGTGTCGGGTGTCGTCGGAGAGCCACTTGGCGTCGGCGCCGTCGCCCTCGGGGGCGAAGGAGATCGAGCCGCCGACCTGCAGGATCATGTCCGGAACGGCCTCGCGCAAGCCGGAGAGCAGCTCGTTGAACTTGGACAGTCGCTTGGAGCCGTGGCCGTCCTCCTCGCGGACGTGGATGTGCAGGACGGTGGCGCCGGCCTCGTAGCAGTCGACGGCCTGCTGGACGTGCTGTTCCATGGTGAGCGGGAGGTCCTCGCGGAAGTCGTCGAGCTCCCACTCGGGGCCGTACGGCGCGACCGTGATGACCTGCTTCTCCTGGACCTCGGGGAACAGGGCGTCGTCGTGGAAATGCATGGTGGATTCTCCTCGTGAGTGGTTGCGGGGCTGGGTGTCTCGGGGGCGGGGCGGTGATGCGGGTCAGTACGGGCGGTCGCCGACGATGCCGGCGCGCTCCATCCGGCGCACGGCCGGCCAGTAGTCCTGCACGGCGTAGTGCTGGGTGCAGCGGTTGTCCCAGATGGCGAAGCTGTCCGGCGTCCAGCGCCAGCGCACCTGGAACTCGGGCACGGCGGCCTGGCGCTGCAGGTACTGCAGGAGCTCGCCGGCGCCGGGCGCGTAGTCGAAGCCGAAGCGGATGTTCGCGTCGTTGTGGAAGTTCGTGAGGTGGGTCGCGAAGGCGTTGACGAACAGCACCTTCTCTCCGGTCTCCGGGTGCGTGCGGACGACGGGGTGCTCGGCGTCGGGGAACGTCGCGTGCAGCGCGTGGCGCTGCTCGATCGGCAGGCGCGCACCGAAACTGGCCTCGAGGGAGTGCCGGGCGCGCAGGCCGGCGATCCGCTCCTTCACGTCCTCGGGGAGCGCGTTGTAGGCGGCCACCATGTCGACCCAGATGGTGTCGCCGCCCACCGCGGGCCCCTCGACGCAGCGGAGGACCGAGCCGAAAGGCGGGCACTCGCGCCAGGTCGCGTCGCAGTGGAAGGCGTTCTCGTAGGCCTCGCGGTCGCTGTCGAGGTCCTTGTAGATGCGCACCAGCCCAGGGTGTTCCGGGTCGCTGCCGAGCACCGGGTGGTCCTCCAGCTCGCCGAAGCGGCGAGCGAGGGCGACGTGGTCGGCACGGCTGATGGGCTGGTCACGGACGAACAGCACCTTGTGCTTGAGGAGCAGGGCGCGGAGTTCGGCGAAGAGGGCGTCGTCGCGGACGGCCTCGGCGAGGTCGATGCCGGTGAGCTCCGCGCCGATGTGCGCGGTGAGACGGTCGGCGCGGATGCGCCGTGCGGTGATGGTCATGGCGGTGCCTTCGGATCTACGGGATCAGGATGTTGGAGCCGACGAGGGCTCCGGATTCGAGGTCGGTGTGGGCGCGGGCGGCCTCGGCGAGCGGGTAGGTGCGGTTCACGTCGACCCGGATGCGGCCGGCCGCGATGTGCCCGAACAACTCCCCCGCGAGGTCGGCGCGCTCGAGCGGGTCGGCGATGTAGTCGGCGAGCGCTGGTCGGGTCACGAACAGCGAGCCCTTGATGGCGAGCTGCATCGGGTCGATCGGCGGGATCGGGCCGGACGACGTCCCGAAGCAGACGAGCAGGCCCCGTCGGGCGAGGGAGTCGAGGGACGCCTGGACGGTGGCCGCGCCGATGCTGTCGAGCACGACGGGAACGCCGGCGCCGCCGGTGATCTCCCGCACCCGGGCGGCGACGTCCTCGCGGCGGTAGTAGACGACGTGATCGACGCCGTGCGCGCGGGCGACCGCGGCCTTCTCCTCGGTGGAGACGGTGCCGATCACCGTCAGCCCCAGCAGCTTGGCCCACTGGGCGACGATCAGTCCCACGCCGCCGGCGGCGGCGTGCAGCAGGATCGTGTCGCCCGGCCGGTAGTCGTGGATCCGGCGCAGGAGGTACGCGGCGGTGAGTCCGCGCATGGTGCACGCGGCGGCGGTCTCGAAGTCGACGGAGTCCGGGAGGTGGATGAGATGCCGGGCCGGGAGCACGAACTCGGTGCTGTACGCGCCGAGTGGGCTGCCGGTGTAGGTGTAGGTGACGCGGTCACCGGGGACGAAGCCGTCGACGCCGGGGCCGACCTGCTGCACGACGCCCGCCGCCTCGACGCCCATGCCGTTCGGCAGGGGCACCGGGTACAGGCCCGTGCGGTAGTAGTTGTCCGCGAAGTTCAGGCCGACGGCGTGATGCCGCACGAGCACCTCGCCGGCGCCGGGCTCCTCGACCTCGACGGTCTCCCACCGCAGGACCTCCGGGCCACCGGTCTCGTGGAAGCGGATCGCGTTCGCCATGGTCGTGGGTTCCTCTCGTCGAGCCTCTCGGGGTGTGATGCAGATGACAGTACGAGCGCCGCGCGGCGTAAACTGTTCCCTGCGGGACGGATGACTATTCACATCGGGACATAGGGGTGATGGTGGTCACAACCAAACGGCCCTTGGCGCGCTACGCCTCGCTGGCCAACTTCTCCGAGCTCACGCGCACCCTGGGCGCCGATCCGCGCCTGCTGCTGCGGGCGAGCGGTCTCGACCCGAGCGGCGTCACGATCCAGGACCGCTGGGTGCCCGCGGACGCCGTCAACGACCTGCTCGAACGCGCCGCAGCGGTCACCGGCCGCGACGACCTGGGCCTCCGTCTCGCCGAACTCCGGCGACTGTCGCACCTCGGCCCGCTGAGCCTGGTCCTGCGTGAGGAGCCCGACGTGCGCAGCGCCCTTCGGGTACTGATCCGGCACGAGCGGATGTACAACGAGGCGCTGCACACCAGGTTGTCGGTCGCGGATGGGATCGCCACGGTGCGCGTCGAACTCGACCTCGAGCGCCCCGCCCCGGACCGCCAGGCCGTGGACCTCGCGGTCGGCGTGGTGTACGGCGTGCTACGCGAATTGCTCGGCCGGGAGTGGACGCCCCTGTCCGTGTCCTTCGGCCATCCCCCACCGCACCGGATCGAGACGGCGCGACGGATGTTCGGCGGCGCTCTGCACTTCGACGCCGACCACAACGGGATCCGCATGCCCGCCGCCGACCTCGACCGCGCGACCGCCAGCTCGGACCCCCAGTTGCGGGAGTACACGCGGCGGCTGCTCGACGGCGACACCGGCCACGGGCGGGACGCGACCGCCCGGATCCGGGAACTCGTCGACCTGCTGCTCCCCACCGGGCGGTGCTCGGCCGATCAGGTGGCCCGCAGCCTCGGGGTGGACCGGCGCACCGTGCACCGGCGGCTCGCGGCCGAGGGCACCACCTTCACCGAGGTGGTCGACGACGCGCGCGCCGGACTGGCCCGGCATCTCGTGGCGGGCCGCGCCTACTCGTTCGCGGAGATCGCCGGCATCCTGGCGTTCTCGAGCCCGTCGAACTTCTCGCGCTGGTTCCGCGGGCGGTTCGGCAGCACGCCGCGGGCCTGGCGGACCGCCGCGGGCGGCACCGTCGGCGACGGGTAACGGGCCGCGGGGCACGGTTCCCAGCCACCCCACAGTCGCACCGCAGGGACGGGGCAGCGCGGCGAACCAGGGTCATTGGCATGACAACCGAGATCGCCCCCGACCCGAAGGTCACGGCAGCGCAGGACCGGCACGAGCGGGCGGAGACCGCCCCCGTCCTCGACATCGTGATCCCCGTCTACAACGAGGCCCACACGATCGCGCACTGCGTCGAGACGCTGCGGGAGTACCTCGACGACTCCCTCGCCATTCCGGCGCGGATCACCATCGCCGACAACGCCAGCACGGACGACACTCTGCGCGTGGCGCATTCGCTGGCCGCCGCGGTCGACGGCGTGCGCGTGGTGCACCTCGACGCGAAGGGCCGCGGCCGGGCCCTGCGCCGGGTCTGGGCGCAGTCCGACGCCCGCGTACTGGTCTACATGGACGTCGACCTCTCGACCGATCTCAAGGCGCTGCATCCCCTCGTCGCGCCGCTGCTCTCGGGCCACAGCGACCTCGCGATCGGCACCCGCCTCGGACGGGGCGCGAACGTGGTGCGCGGGCCGAAGCGCGAGGTCATCTCCCGCGGCTACAACCTGCTGCTGCACACCGCTCTGCGGGTGCGCTTCTCCGACGCCCAGTGCGGTTTCAAGGCGATCCGCACCGACGTCGCGCGCGAACTGCTGCCGCTGGTCGAGGACGGCGAGTGGTTCTTCGACACCGAACTGCTCGTGCTCGCCGAGCGGGCGGGCCTGCGCATCCACGAGGTCCCGGTGGACTGGACGGACGACCCCGACAGCCGCGTCGACATCGTCGACACGGTGAAGAAGGATCTCAAGGGCGTGCTCCGGGTCGGGCGAGCGCTGGGCCGGGGCGCACTCCCCCTGGACGAGGTCCGTCGCGCCCTCGGTCGCGAGGAGCCGCAACTGGCGGGCGTGCCGCGCAACATGGTCGGCCAGCTCGCGCGGTTCGCCGCGGTCGGCGTGGCGAGCACCGTCGCCTACGCGATCCTCTACCTGCTGCTGCACCCGGTCATCGGGGCGCAGGGCGCGAACTTCGCGGCCCTCCTCATCACGGCGGTCGGGAACATCGCGGCGAACCGCTCCTTCACCTTCGGCGTGCGCGGGCGCGAGGGAGCTGCCCGCCACCACCTGCAGGGCCTGGTGGTCTTCCTCCTCACCTGGGCACTGACGTCCGGCAGCCTCACCGCGCTCGCGGCGTTCGCGCCGGACGCCGGGCGCGGGATCCAGCTCGCGGTGCTCGTGGTGGCCAACCTGGTCGCGACGATCACGCGATTCCTGGGACTGCGCCTGATCTTCCGCGCGGCCACCACGGACAAGGACGGGGCCCGGTGACCAAGACCCGCGAGCGCGTCGCGGTCGCCGTCCTCCTCGTGGGGACGGCGATCGCCTACCTCTGGGCCCTCGGGCGGGCGGGCTGGGCCAACGCCTTCTACTCGGCCGCCGTCCAGGCCGGCACCGTCAGCGGGAAGGCGATGTTCTTCGGGAGCTCGGACGGCGCGAACTCCATCACCGTCGACAAGCCGCCCGCCTCCCTGTGGGTGATGGAGGTGTCGACCCGCCTGTTCGGCGTCAACACGTGGGCGATGCTCGTCCCGCAGGCCCTCCTCGGGGTGGCGTCCGTCGCTCTCCTGTACGCGACGGTGCGCCGCCGCTTCGGCGCCGGCGCCGGACTCCTCGCCGGGCTGCTCCTCGCCGTCACGCCGGTGGCGGCCATGATGTTCCGGTTCAACAACCCGGACGCCCTGCTCGTTCTGCTCATGATCGCGGCGACCTGGGCGATGCTGCGGGCCGTCGAGGACGGCCGGTGGCGGTGGCTCGTCGCGTGCGGCGCCTTCGTCGGGTTCGGCTTCCTGACCAAGCAGCTGGCCGTGATGCTCATCGTCCCCGGGCTGGCGCTGACCTACCTGGTCGCGGGGCCGCCGAAGGCCGGCAAGCGCGTCGCGCAGCTGTTCGCCGCGGGCGCCGCGATGGTCGTCGCGGCCGGCTGGTGGCTGCTGACCGTCGAGCTGTGGCCCGCGGCGTCGCGGCCGTGGATCGGCGGCTCGCAGAACAACTCGATCCTCGAGCTCACGCTCGGCTACAACGGCCTCGGCCGCCTCAACGGGAACGAGAAGGGCAGCGTCGGGCCGGGGCGTGGCGGCATGGAGCTGCCCGCGGGCTTCGAGCTGCCCGCCGGGATGGAGATGCCCGGACACCGCGGCGGCTCGATGTTCGGCGACGCCGGCATCCTGCGGATGGTCGAACCGGCGCAGGCCGGCCAGATCGCCTGGCTGCTCCCCGCCGCGTTGCTCGCGATCGTCCTGGTGCCGGTCCTGCGGCGGCGCGCCCCACGGACGGACGGTGATCGCGCCGCCGTGATCGCCTGGGGTGGATGGCTGCTCGTCACCGGGATCACGTTCAGTTTCATGGCGGGCATCTTCCACGCGTACTACACGGTGGCCCTGGCGCCGGCCATCGCGGCGCTGGTCGCGATCGGGGTGGCGGTGGGCCTGCGCGAGCGCGACCGGGCGTGGGTCCGCGCCGTCGGAGCCCTCGCCGTCGCCGCGACGGGCGTCACCGCCTGGTACATCCTGGACCAGACGCCCGACTGGAACCCGTGGCTGCGCTGGGCGATCGCCGCGGCTGCCGCCGTGTCGACGGTGGCGATCCTCGCCACCCTGCTGCCTTCGGCGCCCCGCACGCGACGTCTCGGCGGGGTGATCGCCGCTACCGCTCTGTTCGCCGCGATCGCCGGGCAGGTGGCGTTCACCGCGGAGACGATCATGTCGCCGCGCCAGGGCGCCATCGTCTCGGCGGGCCCGTCGAGCGGTCACGGTTTCGGCCCGGGCGGCGCGATGGGCCGGATGGAGCGGCCCAGCGGCGGTGTCGGCGGTCCGGCCGGTGGCACCCGGCCCGTGGGTGGGCGCACCGGCGCGCCCGGCGGGGACGAGCGCGGCGGCGGACCGTCGTTCCTGATGGGCAGCACGGCCGGGCCCGAGGTGACCGCACTCCTGCTCGCGGACGCGCAGCGCTACACGTGGGTCGCGGCGACGGTCGGCGCGAACGCCGCCGCCGGCTATCAGCTCGCCACGGAGAAGCCCGTGATGCCGATCGGCGGCTTCAACGGCACCGACCCCTCCCCCACGCTCGCGCAGTTCCAGCAGTACGTCCGCGACGGCAGGATCCACTACTTCCTGGCCGAATCGGGCGGCAGCTTCGGAGGATTCGGCGGTTCCGGCACCGCGGCCGAGATCCGGTCGTGGGTGGAGAAGACTTATCCGTCGCGGACCGTCGACGGGGTCACGGTGTACGACCTCACCGCGCCGAAGGGATGATCAGTCGCGGCGCCCGGCCCAGCTGTCGGGCCGGGTGCCGTCGACGTCGGTGACGCCGTACTCCGCCGCGAGTTCCGCGGAGCTGACGGACCGCCGGTTCCAGCGTGCGCGGCCGGGATCCGCCGCGAGGGCGGCGATCCCGCGGCCGACGAAGCGGGGCGACTCGGAGTAGGCGAAACCCGGCGGCGCGGCGGGGTGCCCGGCGCGCTCGGTGAACGCCGCCCGCCAGTCGTTCTCGGTGACGCCGTACGCGTCGAGCATCATCTCCGAGCGCAGCCAGCCGGGGGTGACGGCGACGGCGGTCGCGCCGACCTCGGCGAGCTCGTGGCCCTGGGAGAAGGCGAGCCGGTTGATCGACGTCTTCGCGAGGTCGTAGAAGACCGAGATCCGGTAGGTGTCGGCGTTGAAGTCCGCGGTCCCGTCGGTGATCTCCACGAGCAGCCCGCCCGGACGCTCGATGAGCAACGGCGTGAGGAAGTGCGCGGTGATGAGATGGGTGTCGACGGCGAGACGGAGCAGGCGCAGTCCCGCGTCGAGGTCCTGCCGCCACAACGGAGTGTTCCACGTCGGGGGCGGCCCCTTGAGCAGCTCGCCGCCCCAGATGTCGTTGACCAGCACGTCGATCCGCCCGTACTCCGCGCGAAGTCGGTCCGCGAGGCGCGCGACCTGGTGCGGGTCGAGGTGGTCGACCTGCACGGCGACACCCGCGCCGCCGAGGGCGTCCACCAGCTCGGCCGTCTCCTCGATGGTCTCGGGCCGCGCGTAGTCGGACGCGATGGAGGGATCTCCGGCGCGGCTGCTGCGGCCGGTGCACACGACCGTGGCGCCCTGCTCCGCGAGACCGGCGGCGATACCGCGCCCGGCACCGCGCGTCGCCCCCGCGACGACCGCCACGCGGCCGCGCAGTCCTTCTCCGACCGGGTCCACGCCTCCTGTCTACGCCGCCGGGCGCGGGACCGCAGGACGCGGAGGACTAGAACAGGCGATCGTCGGGGTCGACATCCGCGCGGACCTCGATGCCGGAGGCGAGCGCGCCCGCGGGCGGCTCGAGCCCCAGGTGGTGCCAGGCCGCCATCGTGGCGACGCGGCCGCGCGGCGTGCGGGCGAGCATGCCGGCGCGCACGAGGAACGGCTCGCACACCTCCTCGACGGTGCCGGGTTCCTCGCCGACGGCCACGGCCAGCGTGGAGACGCCCACGGGACCACCGCCGAAGCTGCGGATCAGGGCGCCGAGCACGGCGCGGTCGAGGCGGTCGAGGCCCAGCTCGTCGACGTCGTAGACCTTGAGCGCCCCGCGCGCGACGTCGACGGTGACGGTCCCGTCGGCGCGGACGTCGGCGAAGTCGCGGACGCGCCGCAGCAGGCGGTTGGCGATGCGGGGCGTGCCACGACTGCGGCTGCCGATCTCGGCGGCCGCCTCCCGCTCGATGGTGATGCCGAGGATCTTCGCGCTGCGCTCGATGACCTGCACCAGGTCGGCCGTCTCGTAGAAGTCCATGTGCGCGGTGAAGCCGAACCGGTCGCGCAGCGGGCCGGTGAGCGCGCCGGACCGGGTGGTGGCTCCCACGAGGGTGAACGGCGCCACGTCGAGCGGGATGGACGTCGCGCCGGGGCCCTTGCCCACCACCACGTCGACGCGGAAGTCCTCCATCGCAAGGTAGAGCATCTCCTCGGCGGGGCGGGCCATGCGGTGGATCTCGTCGATGAACAGCACGTCGCCCTCGACGAGGTTCGACAGCATCGCGGCGAGATCGCCGGCGCGCTCGAGGGCGGGGCCGGAGGTGACCCGCAGGGCGGTCCCCAGCTCCGCCGCGATGATCATCGCGAGACTGGTCTTGCCCAGGCCGGGCGGCCCGGACAGCAGGATGTGGTCCGGGGTGCCGCCGCGGAGCTTCGCGCCGTGCAGCACCAGCTGGAGCTGCTCGCGGACCTTGGGCTGGCCGATGAACTCGTCGAGGGACTTCGGCCGCAGGGACTCGGTGTCGTCGCCCGAGAGCGCCGCGGGGCCCATGATGCCCTCGGCCTCGTCGAACTCGCTGCCCACCTCGTCGTCGTAGTGCACGTCAGCCGCGTCCCAGCGACTTCAGGGCGTCGCGCAGCAGTTCGGAGACGGACTTGTCGGGCCCGGCCTCGACGGCGGCCGCGACCGCCGGCTCGGCCTGCTTCGCGGTGAAGCCGAGCCCCTCGAGAGCGTCGAGGAGCTGCTGCGAGACGCCGCCCGCCGACACCGTCGACCCGGCCGGGCCGGAGACGTCCGACGGTGCCGCGCTGACCTTGTCCTTGAGGTCCACGTGGATCCGCTCGGCGACCCGCTTGCCGATACCGGGGATCAGGCAGAGCGTCTTGATGTCGCCCGACGCGATCGCGACCTGCATCTGGGCGGGCTCGAGGACCGCGATGGCGGCCATCGCGAGCCGTGGACCGACGCCCTGCACGGTCTGCAGGAGGTGGAAGAGCTCCTGCTGCGGCCCGTCGGTGAAGCCGTACAGCGTCATCGAGTCCTCGCGCACCACCATCGAGGTGAGCAGCGAGCCCTCGGCGCCGCGGGTGAGCGCACCCGCCGTCGCCGGGGCGACGAGCACCTTGTAGCCCACGCCCGCGCACTCGACCACCACGTGGTCGAGCCCGATGTGCCGTACCTCGCCGCGCAGCGACGCGATCATCGCACTCCTCCTGTGACCGTGCGGCCCGCACTGCCCTTGCCGCGGCGTTGTGCCGCGAGCCGCTGCTCGAAGACCTTCTTCTGTTCCGCCGCACGACGTTCCGCCTCGGCCATCCGGGCGATCATCGGTGCGCGCCAACTGTGGCAGACGGCGAGCGCGAGGGCGTCCGCCGCGTCCGCGGGCTCGGGCGCCTTCTGCAGCCCGAGGATCCGGGTGATCATGGCGGTGACCTGCGCCTTGCCGGCGTTACCGTTGCCGGTGACCGCGGCCTTCACCTCCGACGGGGTGTGGAAGTGCACGTCGATGCCGCGGCGCGCGGCGGCCAGCGCGACGACGCCGCCGGCCTGCGCGGTGCCCATTGCCGTGGACACGTTGTGCTGCGCGAAGACCCGCTCCACGGCGATCACGTCGGGCTCGTGGGTGTCCATCCAGAACTCGGCGGCGGTCCACACGGCCAGGAGCCGCTCCGCCAGCGGCATGGTCGACGGGGTGCGCACCACGTCGACGTCGAGCGCCGTGACCTTGCGGCCCGCGCCCGTCTCGACCACCGACAGGCCGCAACGCGTGAGCCCGGGGTCCACCCCCATCACCCGCATCGCCGTACCTCCGCGCACCGTCGAACAGTCAAACCTTTGTTCGAGAGCATACCCGCACCGTGCGCCACCGGGACGCAGCGACGCGCCTACCTACTCGCAGATGACCGTGGGCACCGGGTCGTACTTCACGGTGCGGGTGTGGCGGGAGAGGACGCTGCCGGTCTTGACGTCGGTGATCGTCCGGGTGTTGCTGGTGGTGAAGCCGGGCTGGCCGGTGCTGGCCACGCAGTGCGGGCCCTTGGCGAGCCGGATGGTCGACGGCTGCGTCGGCAGGCTCCGCGAGCCGGTGCTCGACGACACCTCGCGCGTCTTCGTGCTCCACATCCGCACGGACACCGACGACGAGCCCGCGCTGGACTCGATGACGACGCCGTACGGGGTGTCGTTGCGGAACTGCAGGTCGATCGCGCCCTCGAAGACGGTGGCCTCGCGCGCCTCGGGGTACCGGGAGATGTAGTAGCTGTGCTCGGTGTGGCCCGCGTCCTCGAGGCCGGCGAAGTAGGCGGCGTTGTAGAGCGTCGTGGCGAACTGCGAGATGCCACCGCCGACGGCCTTATCGGGGCGGCCGTTGTTGATGATGCCGGACTCGACATAGCCCTGGGCGGTGCCGCGGGGGCCGGTGTAGCCGTTGAGCGAGAAGGTCTCGCCGGGCAGCACGACGGCGCCGTTCACCTGCTGGGCGACCCTGCGGATGTTCACGCCCGAGGCGTCGCTGAAGCCGCCGGTGGAGAACTCGCTAACCACCTCGCGCACGCCGAGCTCCTTGGCCTTGGCGGTCGACACCTTGGGCTCGACGGCCTTGAACTGCGCGGTCGCGGTGCGGCCCTGGGCGGACTGCTCGGTGACGGCCTTGGTGACGGCGTCGAGCGTCGGATCCCACACGACCTCACGGCCGGGGACCGCCTCGGTCACCGTCGGGGTGCCGCCCGACAGGTCGAAGCTCGCGTCCTTGGGCTTGGCGACGGCGGATTCGAGCCGCGTGCCGAGGACCTTCTTCGCCGCCTCGCGGTCGACCTTGGGCGCGAGGTTGCCGGCACCGTCGGGCTGGAAGGAGAGGAACGTGCCGATGTCGGTCCCGGTGACCCGGCCGACGGTGCCCGCGGCCACCTGCCCCACCGCGTCGCGGCGGAGGACGACGTCGGAGGCGACGGCCCGCACCGCCGCCCCGGAGGCGACGGCCCGGACCACGTCCACGGAGACGGTGGGCCGCACGGCCTCCGTGGGGACGGTGATGTCGGTGGAGTCGGGCCACGCGGCGGCGACGGCCTCCGCGGCCCTGGCCAGGTCGATCTTGTCGCCGGCCTTGGGCTCGACGGCGACGGGCTTGCCGCCCCGGAAGATCACGGCGCCGTCGCCGGCCTCCGACGTCAGGGCGCCGGAGGCCTTCGTGATGGCGGCGTCGAAGACCTGCCGGTTCAGCGTGGAGGCGGGGTGCACGTGCCGGTCTCTGACCAGCCCGATCAGGTCCCGCAGCGGCGAGCGCTCGTCGATCGCGCGCTGGACGGTGCCCGGCACGTCCATGGACAGCCCGAGCTGCGCGGGCTGGAGCCGGACCTCACCCTTCGCGGTGCGCAGCGTGATCGGCTCCGCATCCACGCGCTTCGCCGCATCGTCGAGGCGGTGGGTCGCGTCGTCGCGGCCCAGCGCGCCGAACTCGACCCCCACCGCCGTCGCACCGTGCACGGTCTCGGCGCGCCCCGATTCCCAGACCGCCGCACCGCCGGCTCCGAGCAGCAGGGCCACCACCAACGCCAGGGCCGGGGCACGGCGCAGCGCCGTTCGGGTGGGAGTCACAACCTGAGAATATCCTGACGCATTATTACCGCACAGTAGGGGCGATGCGATACGGCAATCTCAGGGCATCAGTCCTCGTCGAGCTCCGCCAGGACCTCGTCGGAGATGTCGACGTTGGTGTACACGTTCTGCACGTCGTCGCTGTCCTCCAGCGCGTCGACCAGCTTGAACACCTTGCGCGCACCGTCGGCGTCGACGGGGACCTCGACCGACGCGCGGAAGCCGGACTCGGCCGACTCGTAATCGATGCCGGCCTCCTGCAGCGCGCTGCGCACCGCGACGAGATCGGTCGGCTCGGAGATGATCTCGAACTGGTCGCCCAGGTCGCTGATCTCCTCGGCGCCCGCGTCGAGCACGGCCATGAGCACGTCGTCCTCGGCCTGGTCGTTCTTGTCCAGGGTGACGATGCCCTTGCGGGTGAACAGGTACGCGACGGAGCCCGGGTCGGCCATGTTGCCGCCGTTGCGGGTCATCGCGACGCGGACCTCGCCGGCGGCGCGGTTGCGGTTGTCGGTCAGGCACTCGATGAGGACCGCCACGCCGTTGGGGCCGTAACCCTCGTACATGATGGTCTGCCAGTCGGCGCCGCCCGCCTCCTCGCCACCGCCGCGCTTCCGGGCGCGCTCGATGTTGTCGTTCGGGACCGAGGTCTTCTTCGCCTTCTGGATGGCGTCGTACAGCGTCGGGTTGCCGTCGGGATCGCTACCACCCGTGCGGGCCGCGACCTCGATGTTCTTGATCAGCTTGGCGAAGAGCTTGCCGCGCTTGGCGTCGATCGCCGCCTTCTTGTGCTTGGTGGTGGCCCATTTGGAATGGCCGCTCATCGATCCCTCGATTCCGTTCGGGTGCGCTGTCTCAACCCTGCGAGTTTACGTGAAAGCCTTCTCCAGCTCCGACAACGCGTCCTCGAGGTGGTGGATGAGGCGCTGCACGTGCGGGACCGACGTCCGGCACGCCGTGATCCCGAACTCCAGGTTCCGGTTGTTGGTGCAGATGGTGATGTTCACCGCCTGGCCTTCCCACGGGATGGACGCGGGGTAGACGCCGTCGAGGTGCGCACCGTTCCAGTACATCGCCTCGCGCGGCCCCGGGACGTTCGAGATGACCAGGTTGAACGGCGGCCGCGCGACGCCCCGGTACCCGGGCAGCATGCCCGGCGCGAGGCCCGCGATGTTGGCCGCGCTGAGCGCGAGGACCTGCAGCGGCGACAACTCGCCCATCACCTTGCGCGCGGCGCGCACCGAATCCTGGATCGCGGTCACCCGCGCCGCGGGGTCGGTGAGATCGGTCGCCAGCGTCGAGATCACGGCGCCGACCGCATTCGAGGAGGACTCGGAACCCTCCTTGTGCAGCGACACCGGCACCATCGCCGTCAGCGAGCGGTCGGGCAGCTCGTTCAGTTCCAGCAGGTAGGCGCGCAGGGCGGCGCCGCACATGGCGAGCACGATGTCGTTGACCGTCGCGCCGGCCTTCTGCCGGACCGCGTCGATCCGATCCAGCGAGTACGACTGCGCGACGAACCGTCGCGCGCCGCCGATCGGCACGTTGAAGATGGTGTGCGGGGCCTGGAAGGGCGCCTTGTAGTCGTGGTCCCGGATGGACGTGCCCGCGACCTTCATCGAGGCGGGCAGCATGCCCAGCACCTCGCCGGTGAGGCCGCCGATCTGCTTCGCCGCGCTGAGCGGGTTGAAGGGCAGGCCGCCCTTCGACGGTGCCTCCGCCGTCTCCGGCTTCCGGCGGCGCCCGAGACCGGGCTGCCAGACCACGCGGCCCTCGCGGTCGTCCGGATCGGGCGACAGGGCCAGCGTCATGTACCGCAGGGCGGACACCCCGTCGACCAGCGAGTGATGGACCTTCGAGTAGACCGCGAACCGGCCGTCCTCCAGGCCCTCGATGACGTGCACCTCCCACATCGGGCGATGCCGGTCCAGGAGGGTCTCGTGCCACAGGGAGACCTGCTGGAACAGCTCCCGGATGCGGCCCGGCTGGGGCAGCGCGGAGTGCCGGACGTGGTACTCGAGGTCGATCGAATCGACCTCGGACCACCAGGTGTTGCCGAGGATCCCGACGGGGTCCGCGGGACGCCGGCCGAACTTCTCGCTGACCTTCGTATGGTCGCGCATCGTCTCGACCACCGAGCGCACGAAATCGGGCCCCGCGCCCTCGGGCGGCGTGAACAGCTGCAGACCGCCGACGTGCATCGGATGCTCACGGGACTCCGCCATCAGGAACATCGAATCCGTCACCGGCATGTAGCTCACGACGCCACTCCCCTCTTCCGCGGCGGGGTCATCGCCGCCGGACACTGTCCACGAAGCGACGGTGGATCCGCAGATCGCCCGTGACCTCGGGATGGAAGGATGTGGCCATCGTCACACCCTGTCGAACAGCGACCACCGTACCCGCCGTCGGACCGGCCCCCGCGGGCACCCTCGCCAGCACCTCGACGCCCTCGCCGACGCGCTCCACCCACGGCGCGCGGATGAACACCGCACGCACCGGGGCACCGTCGACGCCCTCGACCGCGAGGTCGGTCTCGAAGGAGTCGACCTGCCGGCCGAAGGCGTTCCGTCGCACCGTCATGTCGATGGCTCCGAGGCAGCGCGCGTCCGGGCGGGTGTCGAGCACCTCCGAGGCGAGCAGGATCATGCCGGCGCAGGAACCGTAGGCCGGGAGGCCCGCGGCGAGGGCGTCGCGGAGCGGGTCGAAGAGGTCGAAGACGCCGAGCAGCCGACTCATCGTGGTCGACTCCCCGCCGGGGATGACGATGCCGTCCACCGCAGCGAGGTCTTCGGCGGTCCGCACCGTCGTGGTGACGGCGCCGGCCGCCTCGAGCGCGTGACGGTGCTCGCGCACGTCACCCTGGAGAGCGAGGACTCCGATCCGTACGGTCACGGGGAGCCAGCCTAAACGGCGGCGCGGTCACGCCCGGAAGCGGTGCAGGCCCTCCTGGATGACGACGGCGACGAGCGCCCCGTCGCGCGCGAAGATCCGCCCGGCGGTGAGCGCACGCCCACCCCCGGCGGACGGGGAGGTCTGGTCGTAGAGGAGCCACTCATCGGCGCGGAAGGGCCGCAGGAACCACATGGCGTGGTCGAGCGACGCCACCTGGGTGTCGACTCCCGGGTGCGCCACGCGCGCGGAGCCGAGCAGGGTCATGTCGCTCATGTAGGCGAGCGCGCTGACGTGGGTGTTCTGATCGTCGGGCAGGCGCTTGATGTGCCGGAACCACACCTGCTGGTGCACCGCGCGGCCCACGTACGGGGCCGTCTCGTCCTGCGGGACGATCCGGATGTCCCAGTCGCTCCACTCCTCGAACAGTCCGAGGCTCTCCCGTGTGGCGTTGGGGTCCTCGCGCGGGCTGAGCACGGACTCGGGGTCCTGGGTGGGCGGCATCTCGTCGGCGTGCTCGATGCCGTCCTGGCCGGGCAGCTGGAACGACGCCGACATGGAGAAGATCGCCTCGCCGTCCTGCACGCCGTTGACCCGACGGGTGCAGAAGGACCGGCCGTCGCGGATCCGGTCCACGAGGAAGACGGTGTCGGCGTCCGGATTGCCGGGCCGCAGGAAGTAGCCGTGCAGCGAGTGCACCTGCATGGTGTCCGGCACGGTCTCGATGGCCGACCGCAGGGCCTGGCCGGCCACCTGGCCGCCGAACGTCCGGACCAGCACCGACGGGGCGTGAATGCCGCGGAAGATGTCGCGGTCGATCTGTTCCAGACTCAGCAGCGCTTCGATGTCAGCCACGAGGGATGACTCTACTCAGGTCACCAGTCCGGATCGGTGTCTTCCGTCGTGGCGTCCACCACGATCACCGTCACGTTGTCGCGTCCGCCGGCGTTGAGCGCCCCGGCGACGAGCTGATCCGCGCACTCGTCGATCGGCACGTCGCTCTCGAGGATCTGCCGGATCTCGTCGTCTGTGAGCTCGCCGTTGAGGCCGTCGGAGCACACCAGCAGCTTCTCGCGCGGCTGCGCCGGGACGATCCAGAAGTCGGCGTCGGGCTCCATCCCGGCGCCGAGGGCGCGGGTGATGACGTTGCGGCGCGGGTCGACGCGGGCCTGCTCGGGGCTGAGGAAGCCGCCGTTGATGAGCTCCTGGACCTGCGAGTGGTCGACGGTCAGCTGCTCGAAGTAGCCCTCCGCGAGGCGATAGGTGCGCGAGTCGCCGATATTGACCACCAGCCAGTGCGGCACGCCCTCGTAGGTGGTGAGCAGCACGCCGGTCACCGTGGTGCCCGCCCGCTTGCCGGTCTCGGAGTCGATGGCCTCGATCGCGGCGTGCGCGTCGCGCAGCCGGTCGACGACCTGCTCCATCACCACCTGCGCGTCCGCGGGCTCCGGGCCGAAGACCTCGGCCAGCGCCTCGAGCGCGGCGGCCGAGGCCACCTCGCCGGCGTCGTGGCCTCCCATGCCGTCTGCCAGCAGGAACATGCCGGGACCGGTGAGCGCACCGTCCTCGTTGGTCAGGCGCACCCGACCGGGATTACTGATGGCGACCCACTTCATGGACACGCCGCCCTGCACTCCGTAGACGATCTCGGAGCGCGCCTCCCCCGCTTCTGTCGTCATCCGCCGAACACCTTGAAACTGCGCTGACCCATATGCACGACGCTGCCCTTCTCCACGGCGTACCTGACTCCCTTGGTGAGCTCGGTCCACGAATCGCCCAGCGCGATCGCGGAACCGTTGGTCGAGCCCACGTCCTCCACCCACAGTTCACCGCGGGTGATGCCGAACAGCAAGTGGGTCTTCGACACCGAAGCGGTGTCGTCGACCAGCACGTGCTTGGTGACCTTCGACGGGTCCGCACTCTGCGGCACGACCGGCTCGCGGCCGATGATGCCGTCGCCGCGGACGTCGACCGAGTGCCCGTCGTCGAAGCGCAGCACGATCGGCGCGCCACCCGTCGGTGCGGGGGCCGGCGGGCGCGGCTGCTGAGGCTGTTGCGGCTGGCCCTGGGGCTGAGCGCCCTGGGGCGCGAGCGGCCGACCCGCCGGCGGGCCCGCGGGCGGCTGCCCCTGCACGGGACCGCGAGGCTGGCCGCTGGGGCCGGTGGGCCCGCTGGGGCGCGGCGCGAACTGCTGGGGCGGCTGCTGCGCCGCCTGCGCCGGCGGGGGCGCGAACGCAGCGGCCGGCGGCAGACCGGTCGTGGGCTCGTCGCCCTCGGTGGGCGGCGGACCGAAGCGCGGCGGGATCGGGCGCAGGCCGGGAACATCGTCGGGCAGCGGCGGCAGCGTCGGGGGCTGGAGCCGCTCCCGGGGCTCGCCGGTCTCGACGACCTCGGTGGCCGCTCCGGCGGCGACCGCGTCGACGCGGGTCTCCTCCGGCAGCGGGGTCGGGATGCGCTGCAGGGTGCTGTCGGACTCTCCCGTCACCAGGCCGCCGAGCGGGCCCGACGGTGCGGGCGCCTGCGCGCGGGACGGGGTCGCGACGTCGGCGTCGTCGACCACGGTGGACTTCGAGGCCTTCTCGTGGACGCCGCGGCGGCCACCGTCGGCCAGGATCGACCAGGCCGGGAGGTAGACGAGCGGCGCGAGAACGTTGAAGACGACCGAGCGGATCGCGGACGACGGGAAACCGATCGGGTGGTGGGAGTCCGCGTCGACCACCTTGAGACCCGCGAGCAGCTTGCCGGGGCTCGCGCCGTAAAGGCCGTGCAGCACGATCGACGCGATGATCGCGACAGCGGCACCGATCCCGAGGAACACCCAGCCGAGCTCGAGGCCGGCCACGACGTTGACGATCAGGGCGAGGGCGACCACTGTCGCCGCGAGGCACAGATCAGCGATGTACGCGAGTACGCGCAACACGTTGGGCGCCGCCTCCACCTGCGATCCACCCAGGGACGTCTGGGCCCCGTACTCCTGGGTGGCCCTGGCCGTTGCTTGGTCTGACATCCTCCGCCTCACTGCTTCCACTTCACATCCCGCGTCTGCCCGACACGCGCAGCCTCGACGCTAGCGCGAATCGTCGGACACCGGCGGGCGACATGCCGTTACCAGCCGCGTTCCGCCAGGCGATGCGGCTGCGGGATGTCATCGACGTTGATTCCGACCATCGCTTCGCCGAGCCCGCGCGAGACCTCGGCGAGCTTGCCGGGGTCGTCGTAGAACGTCGTGGCGGCGACGATCGCCTTGGCGCGCTGCTCGGGGTTGCCCGACTTGAAGATGCCGGAGCCCACGAACACGCCTTCGGCGCCGAGCTGCATCATCATCGCCGCGTCGGCCGGGGTGGCGATGCCGCCCGCGGTGAACAGGGTCACGGGCAGCTTGCCGTTCTTGGCGACCTCGACGACCAGGTCGTACGGCGCCTGCAGCTCCTTGGCGGCGACGTACAGCTCGTCCTCGGGCAGCGAGGTCAGGCGGCGGATCTCGTCGCGAATCTTGCGCATGTGCGTGGTCGCGTTGGAGACGTCGCCGGTGCCGGCCTCGCCCTTGCTGCGGATCATCGCGGCACCCTCGGTGATGCGGCGCAGCGCCTCGCCCAGGTTGGTCGCGCCACAGACGAAGGGCACGGTGAAGGCGAACTTGTCGATGTGGTTGCTGTAGTCGGCCGGGGTCAGGACCTCGGACTCGTCGATGTAGTCCACCCCGAGGGCCTGCAGGATCTGCGCCTCGACGAAGTGGCCGATACGAGCCTTCGCCATGACCGGGATGCTGACGGCCTCGATGATGCCGTCGATCATGTCCGGGTCCGACATGCGGCTGACGCCGCCCTGGGCGCGGATGTCGGCGGGCACGCGCTCGAGCGCCATGACCGCGACCGCACCGGCGTCCTCGGCGATCTTCGCCTGCTCGGGGGTCACCACGTCCATGATCACGCCGCCCTTGAGCATCTCGGCCATGCCGCGCTTGACGCGTGCGGTGCCGGTGACGGGTGCGGTCTGGGGATCAGTGGTCACTGATGGGTCTCCTCGTAGCTGGGACGTGTGGGGCTCCAGTATTCCCGATGACGGTGCGCGGTTTCGAGCCCGGGTCACACCGTCGGTTCCGACGGTGCCGCGTGCAGAGGTTCCGACCGCACATACGGCACGACATACACTCACTGCATGGGCATCACCGTTGCCGTGCATCCCTTCGTTCCCTCGGCCGAACTCGCGGTCGGCGCCGGATTCGACGGTCGGTTGGTCGAGCAATTCGTCGCCCGATGGTCCCTTACGCCCGTCCCCGACTCCCCAGGCGAGTACCTCACCGCCGCCGACATCACCGACGGAATGCTGCCCCGCATCACCGCCGACACCGACTGTCTGGCAATCGGTCGCCCCGTCGGCGACGAGGTCGGCATGGCATTCGACTGGATGTTCACCGTCGGAGGCACCTTCTTCGACTACTCCGGCTCTACCCTCATCTCAACGGATCCCCGCTGGTTGGAGGTCGACCTCGACGAGGCGAACTCCTTGATCGTCTTCGTCGTGGACCACATCACGCAGGCACGGAGAGCGTGGGGCTCTTCGCGAACCCCTTCGGGCGTCTGGGATGTCCGCGACGGCTTCGACCGGGTCCCCGTCATCGTCCCTCGGCCGTTGGCCGACTACGCACCCGAGGTCCGGTGGAACGGTTGGCTGGTGATGCTCCACGACGACATCGAGATTCAGGTCGTCCCGGACCACGCGATCTGGGGCAAGCCGCCCCTCGACGTCGAGCCGGGCATCACCTACTGGGCCGAGAACTGGGCCATCCGAGACGCGGGCGGGGTGCTCACTGCAGCACATCGCGACGGCCGGCTCGTGAGCATCGCAGCGGGCGCGAACGGCCCCGTCGTCACCGCACGCTGACGCTCACGTCTTCCCGCGGGGGGTTTTCACTCATCATCAGATTGCAACCCGCGCACGGGTGAAAGCCTCCCGCGGGAGGAGCTGTCGAGCAGCAGGCCGTGGGGACGGAGGGCGTCGCGGAGCTTGGTTCGGAGGCGATCCGGCTCGGCGCAGTCCTTCCACGCCCAGTGCGTGGGCCACAGGCCGCGGTCCATGAGGAGTGTGTCGCGCTTGAGTCGGGCGTCGGAGTCGTAGCCCTGTTTCTGCTTGCCGGCCCCGTCGAACTCGCCGACGACGGTCTCCCCGAATAAGAAGTCCACCCGAGCCTCGAGCGCGCCGGCGCGGTTGAAGAACTCCCGCTGCAGGTCCGGGCGCGGGATCTCCGGCCACGAGAGCATGAGGGCGCGACTCCGCGATTCTCCGACGGACTCGGAGCGTCCGTCCGCCTCTGGCAACGCCGCCCGCAGCGTCGCGATGCCCCGGCGACGGCCGAGCCGGTCCACCGCCGCGTGCAGCTCGTCGAGGGTGATCCCCATCCGTAGCGCCGCGTCCAGGGCGCACACCGCCTGCTCGAACGTGCCGGCCAGCGCCAGATCGAGCGCGGTCCGGGCGACCGTGGTGACGGCGATGCCGTCCACGGCGGCGATGTCCGCGGCGTCGAGCCGGCGAATGTGCACGCGACGTCGCCCGTCCTTGCCTCCTCCCCGCCGGCCGTCGCGGGTGAATTCGACGGTGCGCCAATCGAAGGTGAGCACCTCCATACCGTGCAGCGCAGCCGCAGCAGCATGGCTCAGGACCAGGCCGGCAGCGGATCGTTCCGCCGCGGACCTCGCGGAGAGCGCGAGTTCCACCCAGGGCTCGAGCTTCGTCCCCTGGTGATAACTGCCGCGCCAGACGCGGGTCATCCTTCCGTCGTCGACCCACCGGCGGATCTGGCGGTCGGTCGACCCCGTCGCCAGCATCTCCAGCCTGTGTTTGCGGAGAATCGACTCGCCATCGGACACGGATGCACCCCCACCTCGGCGCCCCCACGCCGACGTCCCCATCGTCCACGACGGGCGACCCGCGCGGGCCGGATCAGCGACGCGGAGATTCCCGCGGGAGTTGTTCACCGCCGCGGCGGTTGCAACCCGATGATTGGTGAGAAGTTCCCGCGGGAACCGCCGTCAGCGGGTCCAGATGGAGCGAGCGGGCTCCGACGAGACGGCGCGGCCGTCGCCGCGGGTGATCACCAGGCCACCGGAACTCACGGTGTAGACGGTGTCGTCCTTGTCCTTGCCCTTGGCGTCGCGGTTGACGGCACGGAAGGCACCGTCGCCCCTGCGCGTCGCGGTGAGGGTGATGCCGCTGTTGTCGCCGGAGATCTGCGCCCCGCGGTAGGTGAAATCGCCGGTGGAACCGCAGATCACTACGCGCGACCCGCCGCCGTTCGCCTTCGACGTGAGCAGCGCCAGCTGCAGCGTCTCGCCGCCGGCGCACCGGGCGGGGCTGCCGACGAAGCCGTACGCGTCGGTGCCGGGGACCGTCGGCGCCGAGGCGGAGTCGGAGGCCCCCGTCGGCACCGTCGAAGCGCCCGATGTCGGGCCCGCGCCCGTCGTCCCCGCGCCCGTCGTCGGGTCCGCGGTGGTCGAGCCCCCGCCCCGCACGAGGGCGAGGTAGCCGACCGACAGGAGCGCGATCACCAGCACGACGACCAGTGCCGCCAGGGCCCACACGCGGCCGCGCGCCGAGCCCCCGCCACCGGGGCCGCCGACGGCGGTCGGCGCGGGGCCGGGTGCGGGAGTACTCGGCAATCCGGCCAACGGCTGGGCCGGCGTCGACGGCCCCGTCGATCCCGACGGCGGCACGGGCGACATCGGCGGCGGCGTCGGCCGGATCACGGTGGGCCCGGACCCCACACCGGGACCGGCACCCGGCCCACCCAGTACCCGCGGACCGCCGAGGCGGGGCGACGGTGCCGGCGCCGTCAGCGCCGCCCGGAAGGCCGCGGCGAACTGCGCGTTGTCCGGGAAACGGTCGCGCGGCTGCTTGGCCAGCGCCCGCTCGAACACCGGCGCCAGAGCGGGCGGGATGCCCGCGACACGCGTCGCGGGGTCGGGAACGGGCGCCTGCAGGTGCGCCATCAGCATGGAGCTCGGCGCGGCGGGGCCGTACGGCGGCGTGCCGGTGAGCAGTTCGAACGCAGCGCAGGCGAGCGAATACTCGTCGGCCCGGTTGTCCAGGGGGTTGCCCTCGATCACCTCGGGCGCGAGGTAGGCCATCGTCCCGACGGCAACGCCGGATTCGGTGAGGGAACTGGCCTCGTCGGTCGCCTTGGCGATACCGAAGTCCACCAGCTTCACGGCGACGGGCCGCCCCGGCCGCACGGGCGCGAGGAGGATGTTGCCGGGTTTGACGTCGCGGTGCGTCAGCCGGCGCTCGCTCCACGCCCAATCCAGCGCGCTGCCGACTTGCTCGATCACGTCGGCCACCATGGCGGGCGGCAGCGGGCCACGTGTGCGCAGGTACTGTGCGGCGTCCTCACCCTCGACGTACTCCATCGCGAGCCAGAGCCGGCCGTCGAACTCGCCGCGGTCGTGGATCGTGACGATGTTGGGGTGCCGCAGGCCGGCCAGGATGTCGGCCTCCCGGAGGAAGCGCGCGGCGAAACTCGGATCGTCGCCGAGGTGTGGGCCGAGGAGCTTCAGCGCGTCCTGTCGCGGCAGCCGCGGGTGCTCGACGAGGAAGACCTCACCCATGCCGCCCGCGCCCAGGCGGCGCACCACCCGGTATCCGGAGATCTCCTTCGGTTGCATCGCGCCTCCTTATTCGATCGCGACCGGCTCGCCCGGTACCTCCCCGGACGCGAACGCGTTCTGCACGTCGGGGATGAGGTCGGCGAGCGCCGCGGGGTAGACGGGGTCCGCGAGCACGCGGATCTCGTCGGGGGTGCACCAGCGCATCTCGTCGAGGGTCCGTCGTTCGAGCTCCGTCCAGCCCGACGGTGCCGGATCGAACCGCTCGCACTCGACGGCGAAGAAGTACTCGACGGAGTCGATCACGTCACCGTCGAAGGAGAAGACCGCCTCGCGGCGGAAGAGCGGGCCGACGAACGCCGAGGGCGCGAGCACGCGGCCCGTCTCCTCGCGCAGCTCGCGGGCGGCCGCGGCGCGCAGATCCTCGCCGCGCTCGACTCCCCCGCCCACGGTGAACCACCAGTGGCCGGCGGGACGCGTCCCCTCCGGGACGGGCTCGTGACCGCGGACGACGAGCACGGCACCGTCGGGGTCCACGACGATGACCCGCGCGGAGACGCGGCGCTCGTCGTTCGCGGCGAGCAGGGCCGCCGGGAGGATCCCGCCGCGGTCGACGATGTCGAAGTACTGGGGCATGGGTGCCGTGCCGCCGAGGTACAGCCAGCGCACGAACCGGCGGCCGCGGAGGGCCCGGGTGTCGCGGACGGCGTCGTTGTGGAAACGGCGGGCCATGGTCACGCGGGTGTCGGCGTCGGCGATCTCGGCGACGAGCGATCGCGGCAGGGTCTCGATGTCGATGGCGCCGATCGCGGCGGAGAGCCGGTTCTCCATCGGCATCCGGTCCTCGGGCGCGGCGTTCTCGGCGCGGTCCGCGGCGGCACGCAGCGCCTGCCCCGGTTCGGGGGGGAGCGTCGCGGCGACGGCCCGGGCGACGGCGGACCGTCGGGCGAGGGCGGCGTCGAGCGCGGCGAGCGACAGGTCGACCCGCACGTGGAGGCGGTCCAGACGGTGCGCGGTCTGGTACGCCAGGGCCGCGACGATCAGCACGGCCATCACGATGAGGCCGATGACGAGCACGGTGGTGGCGGTGAGATTCAGCACGGCGGCCCCCTTCAGTCGTCGATCGACACGACCACGCCGGGCACGGCGACGGTCTCGTAGACGCGGATCACCTGCTCGGCCACGACGGACCAATCGAAGCGCCAGACCACCTCGGAGGCGTGCGTGACCAGCTCGGCGCGGCGGAAGTCGTCGTCGAGCAGCTCGACGATCGCGCGGCCGAGGGAGGCACCGTCGCCGACCGGGAACAGGCGGCCGGCCTCTCCCCCGTCGAGGACGCGCTCGAAGGCGTTGAGGTCGCTCGCGACGACGGCGGTCCCGGCGGCCATGGCCTCGACGAGGACGATGCCGAAGCTCTCGCCGCCGAGGTTGGGCGCGACGTAGATGTCGGCGGAGCGGAGCGCTGCGGCCTTCTCCTCGTCGGTGACCGCGCCCATGAGCCGTAGGTGCTTCGCGTACGGGCCGGCCTCGCGCAGCAGCTTCTCCTCGTCGCCGCGGCCGATGACGAGGACTTCGATGTCGGGCTGGGCCGCGACGATGGCGGGCAGCGCCTCGAGGAACACGGCCATGCCCTTGCGCGGCTCGTCGTACCGGCCGAGGAAGAGCACCGTCTTCCCCGGACGTGGGTAACCCGGCAGGCGGTCGCCGTCGGCGAAGGCGCGCACATCGACGCCGTTGGGGATCTCGATGGCGTCGGAGCCGAGCGACTCCATCTGCCAGCGACGGGCCAGCTCCGAGACCGCGATCTTGCCGCGGATCTTCTCGTGCGACGGGCGCAGCACGCTCTGGAACACCGACAGCACCAACGATTTCTCGGTGGACGTGTGGAAGGTCGCGACGATGGGCCCGTCGGCGATCGCCAGCGCGAGCATGCCGAGACTCGGAGCGTTCGGCTCGTGGACGTGGAGGACGTCGAACTCCCCCTTCCGGATCCACTTCCGCAACCGGCCGAACGCCTTGGGGCCGAAGGAGAGCCGGGAGACGGAGCCGTTGTACGGGATCGCGACGGCCTTGCCGGACGAGACGGCGAAGTCGGGCAGCACCGTCTCCTTCGACGACGGGGTGAGCACCGAGACCTCGTGGCCGCGCTCGATGAGCACCCGGGCCAGGTCCACGACGTGCGCCTGTACCCCGCCCGCCACGTCGAACGAGTACGGGCAGATCATCCCGATCCGCATCAGCGCACCCCTGAGCCCTCACCCGGAGTGCCGTCGGCCGGGTCGCCGAGGATCCGATCGCGGCGCGCCTGCGACCAGTCGGCCTCCCACAGGGGCTGGAGCATGTGCCAGTCGGCGGGGTGCTGGGCGATGTTGCGCTCGAACGCGTGCGCCAGCTTCTGCGTGGCGCTCTCGATGCCGCCCGAGACGTCGATCGGATCCTCTGCCTTGAACCCCCAGGCGTCGCCCTCGAACCAGCAGTGCACCGGCAGCAGCGGCGCGCCGGTATCGATGGCGAGCTTCGCGGGACCGGCGGGCATCCGGGTGCGCTCGCCGAAGAAGGTGACGGGGACCCCGTGCCGCGCGAGGTCGCGCTCGCCGAGCAGGCAGATGGGGCGTCCTTCGCGCAGCCGCTGCCCCAGCGCCTGCATGGGTGGCTGCTCGCCGCCGGACAGCGGGAAGATCTCGAATCCGAGCGATTCGCGGTACTCGACGAACCGGCGGAACAGCGATTCGGGCTTGAGCCGCTCGGCGACGGTGGCGAAGCGCCCGTACTTCTGCACGAGCCACACTCCGGCCATGTCCCAGTTCCCGCTGTGCGGCAGGGCGAGCACCGCGCCGGTCCCCGCGTCCATCGCCTCGTGCAGGCTCGGCACGTCGACGTACTGGTCGAGGCGGGCGCCGAGCTCGACGAGGTCCATCGACGGCAGCCGGAAGGACTCGCGCCAGTACCGCGCGTACGACCGTGACGACTCCTCGATCAGGCTCTGCGGCACCGCATCCGGCGTGGTGCCGAGGACCCGCGCGAGGTTCTTCCGGAGTTGGGTGTTGTCGCCGCGCGCGCCGATCCGCCCGCCCACGTCGTCGATGAGGAATTTCGCTGCGGATTCGGGCATCCGCTTGGTGACGGCCCAGCCGGTCCGGTAGGCGAGGTCGGCGACCTCTTCACGCGGGTCGATCACGCCTGGTCCTCCTCGCGCTGCGCGGCCGCCTGCGGCAGCGGCAGCAGGTCGGTGGCCCCGGGCGAGCGCCGCACGCTGAGGGCCCGCTGGAGCACGGTGACGATGCTGGTGACCGCCAGGAACCACATCGCGACGTGGATCGCCCACCAGAGGCCCAGGCCGGTGAAGCCCGCACCCACCAGCACGATGATGAGGCGCTCCGGGCGCTCGATCCAGCCACCGTCGCCCTTGAGGCCCGAGGCCTCCGCGCGGGCCTTCGCGTAGCTGATCACCTGCGAGGTGACCAGGCAGATCAGGGTGGCGATCAGCAGGTTGTAGCGGTTGTCCTCGGTGAACACGGCCCACCAGGCGAGGCCGGCGAAGATCGCACCGTCCGCGACCCGGTCGCACGTCGCGTCGAGCCACGCCCCGAACCTGGTGCCGCCGCCCCGGACGCGGGCCATGGCGCCGTCGAGCATGTCGAACATGACGAAGAACCAGATGATCAACGTGCCGACGAACAGGTGGTCCGTCGGGAAGAGCCACAGCGCCGCCGTCACCGAGCAGGCCGTGCCGAAGAGCGTCACCGCGTCCGGGGTCAACCCGGTCCTGATCAGCACCTTCGCGATCGGATGGGTGACCTTGGAGACCGCCTCACGGCTGAAGATCGACGACACTCCTAGACCTCCTCCCAGGCCTTGGCCATCAGCGCCCGGGTCTGTCCGAGGAGCTGCGGCATCACCTTAGTGCCCGAGAGCACCGTGATGTAGTTCGCATCGCCGGGCCACCGGGGCACGATGTGCTGATGCAGGTGCTCGGCGATCGAACCGCCGCCCGAGCGCCCCAGGTTGAAGCCCACGTTGAACGCCGCGGGCCGCGAGATCCGCTTGATCACGCGGATCGTCTTCTGGGTGAGCTTGATCAGCTCGAAGGCCTCGTCGTCGGTGAGGTCCTCCAGTTCGGCCACCTGCCGGTACGGCACGACCATGCAATGCCCCGGGTTGTACGGGAAGAGGTTGAGCACCACGTAGCAGTGCTCGCCGCGGGCCACGATCAGGCCGTCCTCGTCCGCCAGCTTGGGGATCTCCAGGAACGCGGTGCTGCCCTCGGGGACGGGAGGGGAATCGACGAGGTACCGCATCCGGTACGGCGTCCAGAGCCGCTCGATGCTCTCGTCACCGTCGCCGACCCCGAAGTCGGTGTGCGCACCCCGCGCGTCGCCGTCCGTGGCGTCCGTCATCGATTCCTCTCCCCGTCTCGTCCGTCGGTTCCGGTCAGGCCGTTCCGACGGTGCTCTCCGCCGGGCCGAGCAGTTCGGCCGTCGGGGACTCGTTGCGGCGCGCGTGCACCCAGTCGACGATCCGCTGCACGGCGTCCTCGACGGGGACCTCGTTGACCTGCGTGCCGTCGCGGAATCGGAAGCTGACCGCGCCCGCCTCCTGGTCGCGCTCGCCGGCCAGCAGCATGAACGGCACCTTCTGCGTCGTGTGGTTGCGGATCTTCTTCTGCATGCGGTCGTCGCTGTGGTCGACCTCGGCGCGGATCCCGTGCTTGCGGAGCGCGCGGATCACCGTCTCCAGGTGATCGCCGAACTGGTCCGCGACGGGGATGCCGACGACCTGCTGCGGGGCGAGCCACGCGGGGAAGGCACCGGCGTAGTGCTCGGTGAGCACGCCGAAGAAGCGCTCGATGGAGCCGAACAGGGCGCGGTGGATCATGACCGGGCGCTGCTTGGTGCCGTCGGGCGCGGTGTACTCGAGCTCGAACCGCTCGGGCAGGTTGAAGTCCAGCTGGATGGTGGACATCTGCCAGGTGCGGCCGAGCGCGTCCTTGGCCTGCACGGAGATCTTCGGGCCGTAGAAGGCGGCACCGCCCGGATCGGGCACGAGGTCGAGGCCCGAGGCCTCCGCGACCTGCTGGAGGGTCTTGGTCGCCTCCTCCCAGACGTCGTCGGAGCCGACGTACTTCTCCGGATCCTTGGTGGAGAGCTCGAGGTAGAAGTCGTCGAGGCCGTAGTCCTTGAGCAGCGAGAGCACGAACTCGAGGGTCGTGGTCAGCTCCTCGTGCATCTGCTCCTTGGTGCAGTAGATGTGGGCGTCGTCCTGCGTCATGCCGCGCACGCGGGTCAGGCCGTGGATCACGCCGGACTTCTCGTACCGGTACACCGAGCCGAACTCGAAGAGCCGCAGCGGCAGCTCGCGGTACGAGCGGCCACGGGCGTCGAAGATCAGGTTGTGCATCGGGCAGTTCATCGGCTTGACGTAGTAGTCCTGGCCGGGCTTGGTGACGTTGCCCTCGTCGTCGTACTCGGCGTCGAGGTGCATGGCCGGGAACATCCCGTCCTTGTACCAGTCCAGGTGGCCCGACACCTCGTACAGCGTGCTCTTGGTGAGGTGCGGGGTGTTGACGAAGTCGTAGCCGGCGTCGATGTGCCGCTGCCGCGAGTACTCCTCCAGCTCCTTGCGGATGATGCCGCCCTTTGGGTGGAAGACGGGCAGGCCGGAGCCCAGTTCGTCCGGGAAGCTGAACAGGTCCAGCTCGGCGCCCAGCTTGCGGTGGTCGCGCTTCTCCGCCTCGGCGAGCAGCTCGAGGTACTCGTCCATCGCCTCGGGCGACTCCCACGCGGTGCCGTAGACGCGCTGCAGGTCGGCGTTGTTCTGATCGCCGCGCCAGTACGCCGCGGAGCTGCGGGTCAGCTTCACCGCGGGAATGTACTTGGTGGTGGGCACGTGCGGGCCGCGGCACAGGTCGCCCCAGATCCGCTCGCCGGTGCGGGGATTGAGGTTATCGTAGGCGGTGAGCTCGGCGCCGCCGACCTCCATGACCTCGCTGTCCTCGGCCGCGCCCTTGTCGTCGATGAGCTCGAGCTTGTACGGCTCGCCCGCCAGCTCGGCGCGCGCCTCGTCCTTGCTGTCGTAGACGCGGCGGCTGAACTTCTGCCCCGCCTTGATGATCTGCTTCATCTTCTTCTCGAGGCTCTTGAGGTCCTCGGGGGTGAAGGGTTCGGCGACGTCGAAGTCGTAGTAGAAGCCGTCCTTGATGGGCGGGCCGATACCCAGCTTGGTGCCGGGGAAACCGTCCTGCACGGCCTGCGCGAGGACGTGCGCCGCCGAGTGGCGGATCACGCTGCGTCCGTCCTCCGTGTTCGCCGCGACGGCCTCGACCTCGGTGTCGGTCTCCGGAATCCAGCTCAGGTCCTTGAGGGTGCCGTCGGCGGTCTTGACGACGACGACGGCCTCGGGGCCCTTGTTGGGAAGTTCCAGCTCGCGCATGGCGGCCCCGGCGGCGATTCCTGCCGGGACGACGAAGGTGGTGCTCACAGTGCTCCTAGTCATGTAGCGGGCGGCATACCTGGCCGCACGCGGTTGTCAGTGGATTCGATCCTATCGGTCGACGGCCGCGCGACGCGCCCGAGGCGACGCTCAGGCGAGCCGGGCGCGCCGCTCCCCGGGCGTCTGCCGCGGGCAGCTGAGGCACTTCGTCATGCCGGGGCACAGGTAGAGCAGGCAGCAGGAGCCCCGTCGGACGACGGTGCCGCGCCCGGGTACCTCCTCGAACCGTGCGGCGGGCGCCTCGGGGCCGCAGGCGTGCAGGAGCTCGTCGGCGACGGTGCGCGGGTCAGCGGTGTCCAGCGCCGCGGACGCGATCGAGTCGGTCGCGATCGCCCAGAGCGCCCGCTCCGCGGCGCCCGATTCGGCCGCGAGGGCCGGGATGAGGCGATGGCAAGCACGGGCGAGGTCGCCCCCCGGGGCGGCCGACGGTGCCGCCTCCCCCACGTCCGGCCAACCACCGGGGCCGGGCCTGATCGCGGCCGACGACGCGTCTCGTCGGGCGACCGCGAGCCGCGCCAGGGCGCCTGAGAGGGCGTACCAGTACAGGACTCCGGCGACGCGGTCGTCGGGGGCGGCGACCGAACGCCGGAGTTCCGCGATCACCCGAACAGCGGGCTGGCGAGCCAAGGCCAGTGAATGCCGAACCAGCCGCCGATCATCGCGGCGGCACCCAGCAGCCAGACGGTGGCCAGAACGATCAGGCAGGTGCCGACGCCGAACGCGCCCTTGACGAGGATGTTCTGACGCGAGAGCCAGGCGGCGAAACGGTCGTAGCGCTCGCGGGCGAACCGCAGAAGGCGATGCGCCCAGTCGAATTCAGTGGCGAGAATGCCGAGCCCCGCGAAGACGATGAGCCAACCCGGGCCCGGGTACGGGATCGCGATGATCCCGGCGATGAGCACGATGCCGCCGATCACGCCGACGCACACCCGCCACGCGAGTGTGCCGTGCCGGGTCGCCTTGATCTTCGCGCGCCACGCGCGCGGCCCGGTCCGCGGCGCCTCCTTCTGCTGGTCGTGCATGGTTCCACGGTACCGGCGTCAGCCGGCGATCTCCTCGAGCAGCGGGAGCGCGACGGCGTCGGCGACCGCGGGCGCAACGGCCTGCAGCTCAGCATCGAGCAGCTGTACGGCGAGACCGAAGGCCTTCGCGACGGTGCCGGCGTCGCGGGATCCGGTCTCCGTGGCGCGGATCCGGTCGCGATCCGCGGGTTCGAGGTATCCGGGCGGAGCGCCGGTGCGTGCGCCTGCGAGCGCGATCAGGGCCTCGCGCAAGTCGCCGAGAGCGCGTGCGGCGGAGGCGCCGTCACCGCGAAGCAGCGCGGCGCGCGTGTGCAGCGCGGCCAGCCACGCCGGTCCGACGAGGTCCGTCGTCCTGTAGCGAGCCGCGGGCTGCGGCACCACCTGTCCGAAGACTTGGTGGAACGGCTCGCCCTGGCGCGGCCCGAACCGCGCTGCGGGCACGATCGCAGTCCTCGCCGTGAGCAGATCCGGCAGGAGGTAGACGACGCCGGCATCGTCACCGGTGTGGTGGATCGCGCCGAACTCGCGGTACATGCGCTCACCCCAGATGTCCCACACCTCGCCGATCGTGAGATCCGGTGCGGCGGCGAACATCAGGTCGATGCCGGTCAGGGCGTCGAGCGCGCCGGCGGCAGCCGCACCGACGACGGCACCCGCGATCAGTTCCTCGGACTCCTCCGCGGCGCCGAGGAGGCGATTGGCCACGTCCTGTCGTTGCTGAGCAGTGAACACGACATTCACGATAGCGGGCGCTGCAGCGTCTCCTCACACGCGCCCCGAACCCCGCTCACATCCACTTGTGCGAACTCGGTATTTAGCGCGGCTAGACGGCCCTTTATCCGTGCCCGCGATCGACAATTCGAGCACTCCGAAACGGTTACGAATACACCGATTGATCAGCGACGTTCGATCGCAAACAGATGGAACGGGTTCTGTTAGAACTCTTAGGATTTCGCTACTGCGCAGTAGCTCGAATCGTCTTGAACGAATAGCTTCGAAAGCTATTGGGAAACCGTGGAAATACTGATAACTTCAGAACTCCCAGGAGATGCACAGGCGCCGCTTCAGGCACTCGTTCCGAGCGCAGACGCCTCGATTTTCTGCTGGGTCCACATCCCCGCTATTCCGGCGCCCTCGACCGAGCCCGCCGAACCTTCATGAACCGGAGGTCCTCCATGTCCCCTACCTCGCCCAAGCATGCCCGGAAGACGGTGCGCCGCAGCGCCGTTGCCGCCACCGCCGTCGCGGCGGCCGCGACGCTGACCGTCGCCACCCCGGCGACCGCGAACGCCGCACCCACCGGTAACCCTCAGGTCGACGCGATCCTGGCCGCGGCCCCGCTCCTCCCCGGCGGGATTCCGCTGGCGACGATCCCGATCATCGCGCCGCAGATCAACCAGGGCGTCGCAGCCTGGAACCAGATCCCGGTCCTCAGTGGCCTCATCCCGGTGAGCAACACGTCGGGCCCGATCATCTCGACCGGCCAGGTGCCGGGCGCACCGGCCGGGTGGCTCGGAGTCGGCCAGCAGGACACCTTCACGGTCGGCGCTCCGCTCGGCCTGGGCGGCCTCTCCAGCACCACCTACGGCCTCGTCGGCCTCGGCCCCGGGCTCGGACTCGGCAGCGTCGGCGGCAACGTCACCACCATCAACGGCCCGCTGGGCAGCGCGCTGGGCCTGAACACCTCGCTCAGCGCCATCACCACGGGTGGCCTCACCACGTGGACGCCGTCCCTCGGGCTCAACGCCACCGCGCCGCTGGGCCTCGGCAGCGCGTCCGCGACCATCGTGCCGGTCAAGGTGACCTACGGCGCCAACACCTTCATCGTGGGTCTCCCCGCCATCAACCTGGGTCTCACCACTCCCCTGGGCGGCGGCAACCTCGTTCTGAACCTCGGCAGCATCGGGTTCCAGAACGGCCAGCTCGTTCTCGTCACCCCGAGCATCTCCGGCGCGATCACCACGCCGCTCGGCGGCGGCAACGTCGGCGTGACGCCCGGGACGATCACCGTCGGAACCGGCGGCCTCACGGTCGACGCTCCGGACCTGACGGCCGGCGTGAACGTCGGCAACGTGGTCACCGCGGGGCTCAACGTCAACGGTGGCGGTGGCAGCGTCACGCCCACGGGCGTCTCCGTCACCGGACCGTCCGGGACCGGTGCGGTCTCCACGCCGGTCGGCGGCGGCACCGTCTCGGCCAGCACGGGCAGCGCCTCCGCGGGCTCGAACGGCGTCTCGGTGACCGGCCCCGCCGCGAGCGGCTCCGTCACCACCCCCGTGGCCAGTGGCGAGGCCGCCGTCTCGACGGGGTCGGCGACCGTCGCGACCAACGGCAACACCACGGTGACCGGCCCGAAGGCCGAGGCAGAGGTCACCACGCCCGCGGGCAGCGCGAGCGGCCACGTGGAGACCGGCAGCGCATCGGTCAGCCCGAGCACCGGCTCGGCGTCGGTGACCGGACCGTCGGGTGGTGTCGAGACGAGCACGGCCGCGGGCAACCACGGCGTCGAGGCCGACACCGGCTCGGCCACGGCCAGCTCCAGCGGCGTCAGCGTCACCGACACCCCCTCGGTGGACGTGCACTGACCCCCGCATGACGACCGCACGGCGGCCGGGGCCTTCGCGCCCCGGCCGCCGTCGGCGTACCTTTCGACCATGAGCACCGACTGGCGAGAGCGCACCGTCGAGACGATCCGCAGCCTGATCCTCGAGGCCGAGCCGGACACCGTCGAAGAAGTGAAGTGGCGCAAGCCCTCCAATCCCGATGGCGTGCCGACGTTCTCCCTCGGGGGCCTGCTGTGCACGGTCGAGACCTACAAGGACAAGGTGAAGGTGACCTTCGCCAAAGGCGCCTCGATCGACGACCCCGCCGGGCTCTTCAACGCGAGCCTCACCGCCGGCACCCGCCGCGCCATCGACATCAAGGAATCCGATGCCGTCGACGAGGCCGCCTTCCGTGAGCTGATCACTCGCGCGGCGGCGCTGAACCGGGCCTGACGGATCCGGGCGCTACCGCTTCTGGATCTCCTCGGCGAGCATCACGATGATGCCGCTCGGGCCGCGGACGTACGTGAGCTTGTAGACGTCCTCGTAGATGCCGACGCCGCGGAGCGGGTGGCAGCCGTGCTTGGCGGCGATGGCCAATGCCTCGTCCAGATCGTCGACCGAGAAGGCCACGCGGTGCATGCCGATCTCATTGGGCAGAGTCGGGTCCGTCTCGATCGCGTCGGGGTGGATGTACTCGAACAGCTCGATGCGCCCCTGCCCGCCCGGCGTTTCGAGCATCGCGATCTTCGCGTGGTTGCCGTCCAGACCGACGGCCGTGTCGGTCCACTCCCCGCTGACGGTCTGCCGGCCGATCACCGAGAGCCCCAAGTCCGTGAAGAACGCGATAGTCGCTTCCAGGTCGCGTACCGCGATCGCGACGTTCTCGAGTTTGATGGCCATGTTCCGAGGCTATCGATCGTGGGCGCCGACCGCAGGCCACATGGCAGGGTCACCGGAATGGATGCCGTGCATCGACTCAACGCGTAGCGGACCGCCCTCGTCGTCGTACCGGCCGCCTGCGTCGCACCGGTCGCCTGCGTCGAATTCGACGCGTAGGAGCTCAACGCAGGGTGCGGATGACGCTCGTGGCACTGGCCGTCGCCACAGTCGTTCCTCTGGCGTCGACGAGATACCCCTCGAGGAAGGCGATCTCGCGTCCCTTCTTCACCACGCGCCCGTACCCGACGAACTCCCCCGGCAACGCCGGCGCCAGGTACTGCACGTTCAACGAGACGGTCGGCGCGAATTGATTCGATTCCAGCGTCGCGACCAGGGCCGGTCCCAAGGTGTCATCGAGCATCGCGGCAACGAAGCCTCCCTGGATCGAGCCCACGGGATTGGTGAACCGCTCGTCGAGTGCGAATCCGACCTCCAGCGTCCCGGCGTCGGGATCGACCGCCCGGAACGTCCAGGCCATGAGCTCCGCCGCCGGCGACGGCGGGGTCCTTCCGTTGATCGCGTCCCAGAGAATGCCCTGCCGGTCGAATGTCATGAGGGCACCGTCTCACGGCGGTACGACACGTCGTCACCGGATCATGACGCCGGCACTGATCCCGACGGCGTGGGACGGGTCGTCGCACGGGACCGTCACCGAAGTCGGCAGGGATCGTCTCGTCAGTCCGGCCTCGCCACCCACCTGAGCGGGATCACCCGGCGACCGGGACCGACCCGTCGTCCGTCGCCCCACTACGGCGCTCCGCGGCCGCCGCGATGAGCAGGCACACGACCGTCGGGCCGTGGCCGATCATGCGATCGAGTTGAACCGCGACCGGCGCCCACCCGTTACGCAGGCCGAGTCGCACCTCGGTGGCGACCGGGCGTCCCGCGGTGACGTCCGCGCGGACACGGTCGACGTCGTCGGGGTGGAGGAAGGGCTCGAGCCCACTCGCCACCGCGCGCGGTACCTCGGGCAGGCGGCTACCGATCCAGGTCATCACGCCACCGTGACGCAGATCCAGCATCGCCGCGTAGCGATCCGACCGGTCCAGACTGAGCCGGAGCGCGTCGTGATCGACGGCGGCATAGGTGGCCTCCCAGGGATCCAGGCGGGCGGTCACGTCCTGGTCGACACCGCGGATCACGATCCGCCCCTCGGTCGCGATGACGCGACGGACCGACCGGATCAGGTGGTCGGCTCCGTCGTCGTGCCGGGCCAGGAACTCGTTGACGAACGAGTCACCGGGCGTCGGATCGTAGACACCGCGCATCGCCTTGGTCACCTCGGCAAGCCCCGGAACGCGCTGGAAGACATCGGCCAATCCGAAGGGCGCGGCGATGCTCCGACGCTGCCGCAGTCCGTACATCCGCTGGAAGTCGTCGGTCCAGAACGACCGCAGCGGCTTCCCCGGTTCACCGACGATCCACTCGTACGCCGCGGCGAACGGCCTCATCGCGAGGTCCGACTCGCCGATACCCAACTGGACGGCGTGCACGCGCTGCGACGGACCGAAGACCGGAGCCGCCCGGACCACGCCGCCGTCGGTGATCGCGACGTCGACCGGTCGCCGGGATCGCTGCACGACGGCGACCGCCTTCAGGGCGGCGACACGCACGCCGGTCCGCAGATAGGTTCCCAACGGGCGGAAGTTCCGTGCGCGATCGTCTTCGGAGACGACGGTCGGCACTTCCGACAGGCTCTCGACCAGCAGCCACATTCCTGGAGACTAACGGCTCGGCGCCGATCGTTCTCGGTACGAAAGACCGGCGGTCGGTGCCCCGGGGCACTGCCGGCGGGCTACTCGAGGAAGTCGCTCACCAGCGACAGCACCTTCTCCGGCTGCTCGACCAGCAGCATGTGCCCACTGTCGACCTCCGCGTACGTGCTGCCGACGATGAGCTGCGCGAGTTCCTGCACCTTTTCCGCCGGAACGATCGCATCCGACGTCCCGGCCACCAACAGAGTCGGCGCCGTGATCCGCGGCGCGAGCGATCGGATGTCGATCGTCGTATTGAGCTCGATCTGACGGGACGTCCCCGCATGAGGAACGGTTCCACGGACGGCCTCGTCGACCCCGTCGCCGAGGGCCGCGACGAACTGCGGGCTGAACAGGGTCAGGACGAGGAATTCGCCGTAAGCCCGATCATCGATGTCGGCGAGCCGCCGCCACAGCCGCATGAACTGCTCGTGCCGCGGATCGGGGCCCGCCCATCCGGCCAGCAGGACCAGGCGACGGACCCGCTCCGGATAGCGGCCCGCGTACGCAGCGGCCAGGACGGCGCCCAGCGAGAAGCCGAGCAGGTCGACGGGCCCCTCATGGGTCCGGTCGTGGAGAGCCGCGATCCGGTCGACGATGACGTCGAGGTCGACACCGTCGAGGTCCGGGTCCTCCCCCGTGCCGGGCAGATTCGGGCGGATGAGGCGCTGGCCGGACAGTGAAGGAAGCAGGTGCCCGAAGTTGAGATCGCCGTCCGCGCCCGTGCCGTGGATCAGGAAGAGCGGAGCGCCGTCACCGTCGTCGAAGTAGTCGAGCTCGGTGGCGGGCGTGGAGTGGAAGGTCATGCTGTGCCTTTCTGTGGTGGGGAGGAACGACGGAACAGTCGTGGTGCCTCGCGAGCGCCGAAGCGACGCATGGCCGGGCGCTCGACGAGGGTGTGCAGTGCCCAGCCGGCACGAACGACCCGACGAGCAGCAGGAGCAGCACGATCAGAACCACCGTCAGGCTGAACAGGAAGGGTGCGCGCAGATCCACGAGGTACGCCACGGCCAGCACGCCGACGGCGATGGAGGGCCGCATCGGCGACATGCAGGACGTCGGGCGGCCCCGGCCGGTCGAACACCACGGCCCTCATGCGCCCGCCCGGATCACGCGAGCGGTGAGGATCGAACGAACCGGGTCGAGCCGGGCGGACCCGGATGGGCCTGACGGCATTGGGGGCACTCCTGAACGAATGGGACGACTCTCGTCGTCGTGCGTTGCTGTGCAACCGCACTCGTCTCCCGCGGCCAACGCAACCACACCCGCCGTCGAGCCACAATCCCACGAATCATGACGCCGCTCACATTGACAGTCGCAACATCCGTGGAGGAGCCTCGTAGCAGCGACGCTCCGTCGCCCCGCCCACGAGTCCCGCCCGACTCTGGACCCCATCAGGACCGTGTCATCGGACGTCAGCCGTCCGGGCGCCCCTTACCCCGCGCGACGTCTCCCACAGCACCGCGCGTTTTTCGTCTCATCACCGTGCTCGAACCCTTCTGCTCGGCCGTCGCACGGCGCCGGCCGGCGAACCGCGATCGTCCCTGCTCATCGTCGAGACGGGACGGCACCGGCGTCACCTCGAGCCGAACTCCGCCACCGATGGGACTTCGCGATGCGAAACGGCACCGGATTCCAGCAAGGGCTCGGGAAATCAACGTGGCAGGAGACTCCGACCGGCTCGCACGAGTCCTCGCCGGGGTGGTCAATCACCTGCCGGTTGTACGCCTCCATCAAGGCGCAGGCCGAAGCTGCTCGTGCGTGACACCTTGACATGCTCGACGCTGTGGAAGCGCGGGACACGAAGAGCGCACGCAAGGCCACGGAGGCGCACCGCGTGGACAGCGCCGACCACGTGATCGCGATGTTCGAGAAGGCCCGGCTCTGGGCGGAAGCAATCCCCGTCTGACCCGGCCTCACAGCTTCCCGGGCTCGTCGCCGTGGTAGCCGTTCGAGTCCGCCAGCACGTCCTGCAGCGCGAGGTTGCAGCCCCAGTTCGCAGATGTGCACGCGCGGCCCGGCGTGGTCGAAGGCGACGCCCCGGCACCATCGCCCCGTGCCGGCGAGGAGGTCCACCCGGACCTCGAGAAGGAGTGCGGAGGCCAACGCTAGTCGGTGGGTCACAAGCGGGTCATCCTCACCCGAAACGAAGAAAACCGCCTGTCACCAGGCGGTTTTTCGGTGGTCCTAGCTGGGATCGAACCAGCGACCTTCCCCGTGTGAAGGGGACGCTCTCCCACTGAGCCATAGGACCGAACTCGTGCGCGCCTCCGTGTTACCAGGGAGGCGAACGAGAGAGAACACTAACACGACCGCTGAGCGAAAGGGTAATCGGGTACCCCACCTGCGACTACTGTCCGAAACAGTAAGTCGACGCTGTTCCGGGGTGCGCCCCACCACGCCGGCTGCGCACGAAACACAGGGTGACCAGGCGATTTGGCAGAGCGCTCGATGTTCACGTAGTGTTCTCTCTCGCACCGGAAAGGCGCTTTCGAGCGCCGGTCCGGACGAATGCGGATGTAGCGCAGTTGGTAGCGCATCACCTTGCCAAGGTGAGGGTCGCGGGTTCGAATCCCGTCATCCGCTCGAAGTGGGCTTACCGTGGCGGTGTGGCCGAGTGGTGAGGCAACGGCCTGCAAAGCCGTGCACACGGGTTCGATTCCCGTCGCCGCCTCCAACACGCTCAGCCACTCCGCAACGGAGCGGCTGAGCGCCACTTCATGTAAGCGCGATTAGCTCAGTGGGAGAGCGCTTCCCTGACACGGAAGAGGTCACTGGTTCAATCCCAGTATCGCGCACCACGAAGAAGCCCCCTGTTCACAGGGGGCTTCTTTGCGTTATCCGGACGCCGATCCAGACCCCGTCGCCGCCTTCATCCGCTGACAGGCAACCCATGGCATGAACACCGCGCGGGCGGCGGCTCGGCGGACGCCTCGCGCGTCTCGTCCCCCTCCCCCTCGATCGCAGCGGGCTCCGGCTCGGCCTGAGGCTCCGGCTCAGCCTCCGCCTCAACGTCCGGCTCAGGCTCGGGCTCCGACTCGGGCTCGGGCTCGGGCTCGGGCTCGGGACGAGCCTGTGCCGAGTCGGGCTCCACGACCGCCGACGCCGCCGGCTCCGCGGTGCCCGTGTCCACAGGGGCCGCATCAGCAACGGACCCCGTGGCCGCCTTCGACGACTGCGGGGAGCGCCAGCCGGCGAGTAGATGAGCGATGTACAGCGGCACGCCGACGAGACCCGCGATCACGCCGAGCGCGCACAACCCGATCGTCACCTCGACCGGGATGGCGTCGATGAACGCGGTGGCGATCGCCGCGACGATCAACGCCACACACGCCCCGTTCCAGCGCAGGGCTCGATCGGGCGTACTCGATGAGGCTCGAGTCGACACGGGCACTCCCACCGGTCACTCAGTGCACGAGGGCCGAGCTGCTTCAGCCCTCGGACGAAAGGTCGATTTTGCTCGACACCGCAGCCACGCAGACGCGATGCACACCGTCATCGTAGCCGGTCACCACGGCTGGTGCTCCGAAGCGATGACAGCGACCGAATGAACACGAAAGCGCGACAACACCATCGGAAGCACGACACGTGCTTCGCCGTCGGTTGCGCTTTTGCGATCGCGCCGCCGATTCCTCGAATCATCCTGCGTTGCAACCTCATACGCTCCCCCGGGTCCACCCTCGCCGACGCCAGGAGCGCTGAGCGTGCAACCCCGAGCAACCCCGGGAAAACGCCCTGCCGGCACACGCGCGAGTGGATATTCAGCAGCGGCGACCCGCCGGAGACCGAAAGCGACTGAGGGAGAATGCACATGCGAAATCCGGACCAAAGCCGTCAATCGCCGCGAAGCGCTCGCAATCCGCGTCGCGCGAGGGTGGGCACCATCGCCTCACCCACGTGGGACGCCTGGGCCCGTCCCGCCGGCTTCCCCAGCATGAACGCGGCACTCATCTGGGCGGCCCGCCAGTCCGCGGGTACCTCGGACCCCATCCGACTCCTCGCCGCCAGGCTCGGCGTGCCCTACCGCGTCCTGCACTCCGCCGACGTGGTCCAACGCTTCCTCCACTCCAGCGCCCTCTCCGACGCCCGACGCCCCCTCGGTCCATCGAGGGATTAACCCGCCGGTCTCGGCTATGACTCCGCGCTACGACAGGATTCCGGCGGCCCGTACCCGGAGGGCATCGACAACGCACCCGACCGTGGCCGAGTCGCGCGAGGTCGCCCGTACTGCGACGGACACGGTTCTCCGAGCACTCGGATCTCGCAGCGGTACCGCAACTGTAGCGCTAGGCAGCGGTCCACGGCCGAGACGAGGGATGGCCGCGACCGCAAGGTTGTGCTCGACGTAACCAATCAAGGACGAGAACTCGGCGGCCTCGTAGATCATCCGCGGCTTCAGCGCCAGAACGTTCTCATGGCTGATGAACCAGTCACGATAGGACCGCTCCCCCTCGGGAGTGAGTGCCCAGGACTGGTCGACGAGATCCACGAGCTCCAGCGAAGGCCGGTTCGCCATCGGATGCGCACGCGGCAGCACGATGTCGATGAGGTCGACACCGAGTGGGAACGTGATCAGCGAGCCGTCCGCCAGTGCCGCGGCGGCCCCCCACTCCTTCACGACCGCAGCACGCACCCGGCCGGCACGCAACCGATCGAGCGCCGCGGCCGGTTCCAATTCGTGTGGCTGCACTCGAAGGTCGGGTTCGTCGCGCACCAAGTCGGCGACCGTCGGGATCAGCAGTCCTCGCATGGCGGTCGGAAACGCTGCGACGTCGAACCGCCCCGACGGCCGCGCCATCGTTTCCACCGCGAGGTCGTCGAGTTCGTCAAGGAGCTTTCGTCCACGTCGAACCAGGCGTGCCGCCTGATCCGTGAGGACGATGCCGCGCCCGACACGTTCGACCATCGGGGTATGAAGCTTCGCCTCAAGGCGACGGAGGTGTTGGGTGACGTTCGACGGGCTGTATCCCAGCTCCGCGGCCGCAGCAGTCACGCTTCCAGTTTCAGCGATCGCCACCAGAACTCGCAGGCCCAGAACGTCAATCATTCATGAATTCTAAACGGTTCATCGGCGGTCCTCGAAATAGTCCTGAATGCTTGCGGCTGACACGATCTTGCTATGCATGATTCACCCGCTCCGACGTGTCCTGGACGAGCCCGCGCCACGGTTCTGTTGGCCTTCGCCATGGCAGGCTGGGGCACGATCGGCCCATTCTCCCTCCGCGCCGACGCAACTCCCATCGCCATCGCGGCTTGGCGCTGCGTCTTCGCTGTAGTTGCGCTTGGCGCACTCTGTTGGGCGACCAAGGCGTTCACCACCAGCACATACAGCCGCGCCTCGGTAGCTCTAACGCTGATCGGCGGGGCGGCACTCGTGGCGAATTGGGTCTTCCTCTTCCATGCGTTCCAGTCGACCACGCTGACTGTCGCCACCGTCGCTTACCACACGGAGCCGTTCTTTCTGGTCGCCCTTGGCGCGGCGGCGAGCCGAAGACTTCCCAGGAGAACCGATCTGGGGTGGCTCGCCGTCGCGCTCGTCGGGCTGCTGTTAGCGACCCAGTTCGTCAGCGCGCACGGTCTCGCACTCAATGGCAGTAATGGGGCCGGCGTTGCCGCTGCGCTCCTCGCCGGTGCGCTGTACGCTCTCGCGACCTTTCTCGCGAGAGAGACCACGGGGCTCCACCCCCAAGTGATGACACTGATCCAATGCGCCCTCGGAGCGGCCGTTCTCCTCCCTATCGCCGGGAACCTGAACTGGTCGAGTTCGAGCTGGACCTGGATCGCGGCGATGGGGGGCATTCACACTGGCCTGCTGTACTGGATCCTGTACGCCACTGTGCGGGCACTGTCCGTCGTGGTGGTTGCGGCGCTGTCGTTCGTGAATCCCGCAGTCGCCGTGCTGACAGACATTGCGATCTACCACCATATCCCTACCGTCGGCCAGTTAGTGGGCATTGCGTTCATTGTCGTTGCAACGCTTGCAACGACCCTGCGTGCCGGACCGTCCCGAGCCGGAGCTGTGCACCACAGGGACTCACCTGCGGCGTCGTGACGACCAGGATCCGCGGGCTTAGGCCGGCGACATCCGCTGGAGCCTCCTCCGGCCTCAAGAGAGACACCTCAGACCACACGCTCGGCAACAGAGCGACCTCGTCGACCGCGAACTACTCGGTCGGGCGGATCCCGGCTCCTGCTGACGGGGAGGACGGTGCCGGCACCGGCGCCGCGCGGCGGAGCCTCTGAGAGAGCCACGAGAGAGTCCGCTCAGCGAGATAGACGCCGTAGACCGCGCCGCCCACCAGTCCAGCCGGTCGCGTCTCCTTGACGATGAGCGCTGCCCCGATCGCCATCTCCGCCGCTCCGTGCACCTGAACGCGATAGACGGTGTCGTCCGGAAACACCGGTCGTGTCACCCGCTGGAACATCCCCGGGAAGATGAAGTGGGCAAGCCCCGAGGCGAGCACGCCGAAGCCTGTCGCAATGGTCATCCATCTGATGCCCACGCGGGCGATTCGTGCCGCGACCTTCGCGTTCCTCGTTGCTTTGCTGACCAATTCAGTGTTCACGTCGTCGTCCTGTCTGCAGGTCTCGAAGGTCGTCCGATCGATTGATCGCACGGAGTGATTGACGTCTCATTCACTCTGTGATTTGATCTTACCGTCGAGTCAGGTACTGCGTTCGCAGTTCGCGAAAGCGCCCCGTACAGAGGCGCTTCGACCAGATTCGCCAGTCCAAGCGCGCCCCGACGAGCGTTCGTCGCCGGGGTGCTCGACGCACTTGCTTCGGGAGGTCCTATGACGTTGTTTCTGTCAGCGATCGGCGCCGTGATCGCGGCGGCGGCGATCGGAGCGCTGATCCTCATGCTGCTCGCTCGAGGCCGGCGGGGGCCCGATCGTTTCGCGGTGTCACGGCCCCAGGAGGTAACGCAGTTCCTCGACCGGGAAGCATCGTGGGCGGCCACCGTCACGGTCAAGGTCTCGCCCCGAATGAAGCCCGACGAGCTGTGGGCGCTGATCAGCACCAAGCAATTGTTCGGATTCGTCCCGCTCGTTTCCGGCCCAGTCGTCGAGGACGACGGAAGCCGAACGGTGCGGGCGCTGTTGTTCGCTTTCCGCGAGCAGGTGCTCGAGTCCGAGACCGGGCGTCTGCTCATCACCGCGGGGCGTGGAGTTTCGGTTCCGCTGACCATCGCGGCCTTCGCACAACGGTTCGTCGTCTCGGACGGGGACGGGACGTCTGTGACCTGGACCGTCGCCATCACGCCGAAATGGGTCGGCTGGTTCCCCCTGCGCTGGACCGCGTTCGCAGTCAGGCCGTTCATGAAGGTCTTTCTGTGGCTGGCGCTTCAACCTGATCCGAGAGGGTGAGCGAGGCGACGGCGGATGATGACGAGCGATCTGCACGACCGCGCGCCGACGGGAGGGCCCGACGAGGGTTCCCCGCAACGCCGGCCCGGGCGGGCCAGCATCTTCCGGGACAACTTCGACCGCAACGCACTCGGTCCCGTCCGTACGCTGGGACGCTCCTCGCTACTCGCGGCGATGACGCTGTACGCGGTCGTGATGGACACGCTGCGACTGCGACTGCCCTTCAAGGAGACCGTCATTCAGGCGTGGTTCCTGGTGTCGGTCACCGCGGTCCCGGCGTTTCTGATGGCCATCCCCTTTGGCGTGATCGTCACCATCCAGGTCGGCGGCATCGTCCGACAGATCGGAGCGGAATCCTTACTCGGCGCCGCCAGCGGCCTGGCGGTGATCCAACAGGCCGCACCGTTGGCGGCCGGACTGCTCCTCGGTGGAGCCGGCGCCTCGGCGATCGCGGCGGATCTCGGAGCGCGAACCATCCGCGAGGAAGTCGATGCGCTGCGCGCGATGGGCATCGACCCGGTCAATCGGCTGGTCGCACCGCGCGCGATCGCAGCGATCATCGTCGCCCCGTTGCTCAACCTGTTCATCGTCGTCGTCGGGGTCGTCGCGGGGTTCTACGTCGCGGTCCTGGGACAGGACGTGACTCCAGGTAGTTACTGGTTGAGCTTCGGCGCGTACGCCAGTCTCCTCGACCTCCTGTTCTCCGTCTTCAAGGCGGCCCTGTTCGGCGCGATCATTGCGATCGTGGGCTGCCACCACGGCCTGGAGGCCAAGGGCGGAGCACGAGGAGTCGCCGACGCCGTGAACGCCACCGTCGTGGTCTCGACGGTGGGAATCATCGTGCTCAATTTCGCTCTGACGCAGGCCTACACCGTGTTCTTCCCGATGCGGGTGGGCTGATGGACATCATGCGCCGCACCTGCCCGCGAGCGGTTACCCCACCCGGACCGAACGAAGACGAGATCCTCTGATGTCAATAGCGACTTACCGCCCGCCCGGCACCCGCACGATCGCCCGGGTGCTGTCTCTCGTGCGCTCACTCCTCTCGCGGACGGGACACGTGATGAGCTTCTCGATCTCGGCTGTCGCGATGACCCCCCACGCCGCACGGCACTACAGCCGTCAGACGATCAGTACGGTCACCGACCTCACCTGGGGGCGGGGTGCGGTCATCGTCGGCGGCGGAACCTCGCTCGTGACGATGGTGCTCGGCCTCGCGATGGGCGGCACCGTGGCTGTGCAGGCGTTCGCGACGCTCAATCTCCTCGGTCTCGGCTCACTCACGGGATCAGTGAGCGCTCTGGCCATCACCCGCGAGTTCGCGCCGTTGCTCGCCGCAGCCGCTTTCGCCGGTCAGGCCGGATGCCGCATGACCGCGGAAATCGGTGCCATGCGGATCAATGAGGAGATCGACGCGATCGAATCTCTGGGCCTGCGATCGATCTCCTTCGTCGTGAGCACACGAGTTCTGGCCGGACTCATCGCCGTCATGCCGACCTTCCTCATCGCCATCGTGGTCAGCTTCTTCGCCTGCAACATGATCGTCACCGTCGTGCAGGGCGAATCGGAAGGCACCTACAACCACTACTTCCGGCAGTTCCTCACCGGGGCAGACGTTCTCGCCGCCATGATCAAGGTGATCATCTTCCTCGTAGTGGTGATCCTGATCCACTGCTATCAGGGCTTCTTCGCCGCCGGCGGCCCGGAAGGAGTCGGCGTGGCGTCCGGCCGCGCGGTCCGTGCCTCCTTGGTGTTCATCGTCGTGCTGGACATGATCCTCACGACCGTGACCTGGGGGTTCAACTCGTCCGTGGTCTTCAGGGGGTAGATGTGGCCGCCTCGACATCGCCCGTGCCGGGCATGACCACCGAACCCGACGTACTCGTGCGCCGTGGCGCCATCGCCGTCGCCGTTCTCCTCGTCCTCGCTCTGCTGTGGTGGGGCCTCTCCGCCCTGCTGCGTCCCGACCCGATGCGGATCACACTCCTCACCTCCAGCGTCGCACCCGGCATCAACAGCGGAACGGTGGTCGAGATGAACGGCGTGCAGATCGGCACGGTGAAACAGATCGGCCAGGATGGATCCGGGCGCCTCGGCATCGCGATCGATCTGACTCCGTACAAGGTCAGCGGCCTCACGGACGCTTTCACCGCCGACTTCGCTCCGAACAACCTGTTCGGTATCACCTCCATCCAAATCACACCGTCGACATCGGGGCGGCCCGTGCGCAACGGCGCCAGAATCCAACCCGCCGCCGCGCCAGCGGACTCGACGATGTCGGGACTGCTCAGAGCACTGGCGGATGTCGAATCCACGGCGTTCCGCCCGTACATGTCCGACCTGCTCCGCCAGGCCGACACCGCATCGAAAGGCCTCCTCCCCCTCGTGCGTGCCCTCGGTGCGCTTGCCCAGGCCAACGCCGAGACCCAGACCGTCCCGACCTCGCGAACCCTCCCAATCCTCGCGAGCGCCCTCCGCGGGATCGGCGCTTCCACGGACGACGTACTCACCTCACTGAAGCTGCTGTGGGACTGGCGCGGCCCGGACACGCCCGGATACGCTCAGAGCCAAACGGCGTCGATCGCAGCCCTGCAGAAGCTCACGGCTCCGGACCTGGCACAGCTCTTCGCGTCCCTGCGCCCGCTCGCACCGACGCTCAGTGTCCTGGTCGACCTCGAACGGCGCGCCACGTCATCGATGCCCGACGCCGCCCGCAACGGACAACAGGTATCCGACCTCATCGAGACCCTGCGTCGTGCGATCAAGGACACGCCCTCCGGCAAGGTCCTCGACCTGGATGTGCAGGCCAAGCCCGTTGCCGTCGCTCCGGGGCAGAGTGGAGGCCGCCGATGAGCCGCTACCGCAGATCACTGGTCAGCGTCGTACTGTTCATTCTCGTCGTGGGTTTGGGCACCGCGTTCACCGTCCGGGCGCTGCAGCGCCCCGCCCCCGGCGACCAGGTCCGGTACACCGCACAGTTCACGAACGCGTCGGGGCTACGATCGGGCGACGACGTCCGTCTTCTCGGCGTCCAGGTCGGCAAGGTGAAGTCGGTCGACCTCCGGCGTGGTCCCACCGGGCGCGGCTCCTTCGCCGAGGTGCAGTTCACGGTCGACCGCAATCAGAGGATCTATCGCAACTCGACCCTGGCGATCCGCTTTCAGAACTTAACCGGACAACGCTACATCGATCTCCAGCGGAGCGGATCGTCGGGAACCGAGGTCGAGGCTGGAGCAACCATCGACACCGGCCGGACGCTGCCCTCGTTCGACATCACCACGGTCTTCAACGGTCTACAGCCCGTCCTGTCGGCCATGCGCCCGGAGGACATCGATCATTTCGCCCAGGCCGTGTCGGTGATCGTCAACGGGGACGGAGGCGGCCTCGGCCCCGTGCTCGACGCCGTCGACAAGCTCGCCACCTTCACAGACAACCGCGCGGCGCTGTTCGAGACCCTGGTCCGCAACTTCTCCGCCCTCTCCGAGGCGATCGGCGGCAGATCGGCATCGGTCTCCACGTTGGTGGGATACCTCCAGCGCCTCGCCCGTGTCGTCGCCGAGGCCGCACCCGCGTACCGGGTTCTCTCCGGTGAGGGGGCACAGGTCATCACAGCGGCCGATGCCCTGTTGGCGAACCTCGGCCTGACCCCGGGCACCAATCCGTGGCTCGACGATCTGCTCTCGCCCGAGGCGAAGAAGCTCGGCCCTCTCGTCGACCTCGCCGCCCTCCTCCCCGGTCTGTTCGCGCTCCTGACCGGCCAGGGCCTGCCCAAGGCGCAGGGTGACAGCCGCTGCAGCAAGGGGATCAAGACACTGCCGGCGGATCTTCAGATGTTCATCCGAGGAACGAGGATCGTGTTGTGCAATCCGTAGCCGACCGCGTGGTTCGCGCGGTTCTGACCAGTGAAAGATTCGTCGCTGCACGCCGGATCTGGGATCGCTTCGTCTCACCGTCGCTCCTGCAGCTCGCATGGGGTGCCGGCACGGTCGGTGCGGTCCTCATCACTGTCGTCGCGGCCGCATACCTGTCCTTCACCCCACCCGCTACCTCGGAGTACGCGGTCGACATGTCGGAAACCGGTCAGCTGCGCCCGGGCGACGACGTGCGCGTCGCGGGCGTGCCGATCGGTACCGTCAGCGACATCGAACTGCGCCGCACCGATGTGCGCATCACCGTGCGCGTCGACAGCAGCGCGTTCATCGGAGACCAGTCCTCCGCGGCCGTGAAGATGCTCACCGCCGTCGGCGGCTACTACCTCGACATCGATTCGATCGGGTCGAAGTCACTGGCGGCCGGGTCGATACCCGCCAGCAGAGTACGGCTGCCCTACGCCCTGACCGAGACCTTCCAGAACGCCGGACCGAAGCTCGCCGCGATCAACGGGCAACCCCTCCGCGAGTCCCTCGTGCAGATTCAGCAGGCGGCGCAGGGCCAACCCGGCCAGATCAGTCACGTACTCACCACCATGTCGGGGATGGTCGAGGCCCTCAGTCGCCAGAAGGATCAGATCGGACAATTCATCACTGTCGTCGCCGAATACACCACCGCGGTCAACGCGAACGGCGACCGCCTCACCACGATCATGCACGACATGAGCACCTTTCTCACCACCGCCTCGGTCAACCTGTCGGGCTACAAGGCCTTCATGCGGAGCCTCGAATTGACGTTGCTCCGAGTCAAACCGATCGCCGAGTTGTATCTGCGCGACGTCGACGGCTTCGAGAAGCAACTGCGCGTCATCTCGGGCCAGATGGAGGAATTACTCGCGAAGTTCGAGCCGATGATCACGGAGGCGAAGAAGGCGATAGCCCGGTTCAACGAGTCCGTGCAACCGGACGGCAGCATCGCGATCAACGGCACGACCGTCCTCACATCCTCGTTCTGCGTTCCGATTCAAGGAGTGAACTGCTGATGTTCCGAGCGGCATTGGGATCGAAATGGTTGATCAGCGCGATGGCCGCGACGTTCGTCATCGCCGTAGGGCTGAGCGGAACGTGGTACCTGCGGGGCGGCACACAGCGCCTCATCTCCTACTGCGCACTCATGCCCGACGCTGTGGGCCTGTTCGAGGGCAATCCGGTCACTCGCCGCGGAGTCACGGTCGGCACCATCACGTCCGTACGGCCCGCAGGCGCTCAGGCGCACGTCGAGCTCGCCGTCGATGCCGACCAACGGATCCCGGCGACCGTCGGTGCGGTCTCGGTCGCCAAGTCCCTGATCTCCTCCCGCCAGCTCGCCCTGATCGGTGACGATCTCGGAGGACCGGAACTACAGCCCGGAAAATGCATATCCGATGCCAAAACTCCTCTGTCCCTGACGAAGTCCATGCAGTCGTTGCAACGACTGATGGCCCAACTCAGCACCGACGGCGGCCCGGAACAGACTCGCCAGACCCAGCAGACACTCAACAGTCTCGCCCGCGAGACCAGCGGCACAGGTCCCCGGGTCAACGGCATCATCACCACGCTGGCGAACGTGCTCGACAATCCCGGCCCGGGGATGGACGACCTCTCGCGCGCCCTCGACGCCCTCATCCCCCTCACCTCGGGCATGACATCGAACTGGGGCGACCTCAAATCCCTGTTCAGTGACATGCCCGGATATCTGGTCAACGTCATGACTCCGCTGGGCTCGACGGTCTACGCGCTCGCCGACACACTGATCCCACTGGGGAAGGTCCTCTTCGGGCTCGTCGGCCAGTACGGCCACATGATCTTCCCCGTGCTCGACGTGGTCGTCCCCGTCACGCGGCTCGTCGCTGCGGGTGTCCGGAACTACGGCGACCTGCTCGGCGTTCTCCCTCCCCTGATCACTGCTTTCGACGTCGACTACGACCAGGCCGCCGCGCGGCTCAAGATCTCGTACCGGCCACTGCCGGATACGGCGTTCCCCGCCGCGAATCCCGAGCTCACGTGCACCAACATCAATCGCCTCGCCCCCGGCCAGTGCAGTGTGGTCGGTGGAGGCAAGATCAGCGTCGACCTGATGTCAGTGATCCTGCGTGCGAGCGGGGCCGCCCGATGAACGCACAGGCCAGGCATGCTCTCGCCGCTCTCGGAGCGATTGTGGTCCTCCTGTGCGGCGGATGGATGCTGCGCGCGGTCGGTCCCGCGATGCTCCCCACCCCCGGAGAAGCATCGTCGGGATGGACGTTGAAGATCGAGTTCGCCGACGTGCTCAACGTTCCCGACCGGGCGAAAGTGCGCCTGCTCGGCCGCGATGTCGGATCCCTTGCGCACGTGCGCCTGCACGACAAGAGCGCGGAGGTCACTCTCCGCATCGAGCCTGAGACGCGGATCCCCCGCGCCTCCATGGCGGAGCTGCGTCAGGACACCCCGCTCGGGGACATCTACATCGCGCTCACTCCGAACCCCGCCCTACCGACGGGCCCCTATTTCGCCGATGGCGATACGGTTCCGCAGGCACAGACCCGCGCCCCGGTCCAGATGGAACAGTTGCTGACGAGTCTGGCCGACTTCCTCGGCAGCGGCAGCCTGCCCCAGCTGGGCAACACGTTCGACCGGATCAACAGCAGCCTGCCGCGGGACCCCGCCCTGACGAAGCAGATCGTGGGCAATCTCAGCACCACCATCAACGCCTGGGCCCAGGACACTGGCAGCCTCGACACCGCCCTGACCTCGCTGGTGGACCTCACCGGCCGCCTCGCCGCGGAACGTGACCGGTTGAGCGAGTACCTCGCCCCCGGTGCCGAAGCGCGGTGGAAGACCGTGATCGAAACCGGCGACATCGTGGCGGTCTTCGCGGCGCTCGCGCCGATGTTCACCAACGCCGCCTTCCTTGTGCCGACACTGCGCGAGACCAACTCGCTCCTCGCAGCGGTCCTGCGCCCGCTGCTGTACTTCGACCGCCCCGCTGGATCGACGAGGCCCGACAACATCGTCAACCTGCGAAACCTCCTCCGTGACAATGTCATCCCGTACCTGCACGACGGAGCGAAGGTCAACGTCGTGCGACTGGGGATCGGAGACCAAATGCCCAGTGGAGAACAAGCGGACCAAGCGATCAGAACGCTGAGAATGCTCGGGGTCGTGCGATGAGACGCGAACTGATCGCCAACCTGGTGACCTTCACCATCGTGCTCGCCGTGGGCATCAGCACCCTCGTCATCGGCTACATGGGTCTGCGACCCGGCACCGAGTTCACCCGCGTGACACTTCAGCTGCCACGATCGTCCCAACTGGTCACGGGATCATCCGTGCTCCTCCGGGGAGTGCGGATCGGCGAGGTCGAGCGAGTGGACCTCGCGCCGGCCGGTGCGGCCGTACGCCTGAAATACCCTCGAGTGAAACGGATTCCCGCTGACGCCCGGGTGTCGATAGAACAACTCAGCGCGCTGGGTGAGCCCTACGTCGAGATCTCCCCCACCGGCTCCGACGGCCCCTATCTCGCCGACGGAGCAGTAGTCGACCCGAAGCACGTCAAGGTGCCGACCTCCATCCCCGACCTGTTCCGTTCGCTGGCGGCGGTCGGCAAGATCGCGGACGCCGGTCCCTTGGCCGAGATCGTCAGCACGATGTGGCAGGCGACGAACGGCGCCGACCGGGTGATGCCGAGACTGACGCAGGCAGGCGAACTGCTCACCGTCACGATCGTGTCCCGGCTCCCTCAGATCCGGCGGATGTTCGCCGATACGCAGACCTACTCCGCCGACCTCGCGTGGGTGGGACCGGCGATCTCCCAGTTCGGTCCGAGCTTTCACAGCACGATCGCCGTCATCCGTCCCGCGATCGACAAAGTGCTCGAGCTGGTCACGACATTGGCCATGCCCACGCCGCTCACCGACGTGCTGCACCCGTTCATGGCCAAGGTGCAGCCGTCTCTCACCGCACTGACACCGAAGGTGTCCGAGGTTCTCAGCCCGGCTCTGGCGATCGTCAAGGCGATCAACACGACCGTGCCGGCGATCGACTTCAGTGCCTTCCTGGGCTCGGCTCTCGCGATGTTCGACAACGACGGCACGGCCCGGCTCCAGATCACCGTCCCCGTGCCCGGCACTCCCATGTCCGCCCCGCCCACGCCCACCGCGAGCCCCACGCACCCCTCCGCACCGACGACATCCCGCATTCCTCCAGTCCGCCCCTCGACACCGACACCGACACCGACCCCGAGGTAGCCATGCCCACCGATACCACCTCCCCCGAGAACGAGCACGAAACCGCGACGGCTCCGGACACCACCGGCGCACCGCGGGATCCCTCAGCCGCCGAAGACCCCAGCAGCCCGGCGAAGAGCCGGCCATCGACTCCCGCCCGACGCGAGGCGCATCGCCGAGGCACGGGGACGGCCGTCCTCACCGTCGCCGCCACGGCCCTCGTCTCCGCCGCCGCGACGTCGACCTACTTCGCCGTCGACTACCACGGCAAAGTCCGGACGATCGAGCAGTCGGCAGCCGATCGATACCGTGCCGAATCGATCGCAGGGACGTACGCGGCGAGCGCCTCGACGGTTGATTTCGACGACATCGCTCCGTGGCTCGCGGCGATCAAGAAGGGCGTCACCGACCAGGTGGCGAAGCGGTTCGACGGCGTCGCCGAAACGATGCGCCAGGTGGTGGTCCCACTCCGGGTGAAAGCCAAGGGCACCCTCGTCGGGGCCAAAGTCACCGAGGAGGTCGACGGCGTCTACCGCGTGATGGCGGTGGTCGACGTCGTCGCCACGAGTCTTCAGGCGCCTCAGGCGACGACCACGACCAGCGCTTTCACGATCGTCGTGGACCGGAACCAGAACTGGCTGATGAGCGACGTCGGAAACTCGCTGGCCGCGACGACCACCGACTCGAGCTCGTCCGCATCGACGCCGAGCGCCGAGCCGACCGGGACCGCCCCCGCATCCGCACCGGACACGCCCGGCGTGCCGACAGCAGCAGGTCCCTAGGGCGTTCCCGGCGCAGGCCACGTCGACCGGACGCGCCCGCGACCGCATCGACAGGTGATCCTGCGTCCACACGAGGCGGTGGATCAGATAGCCTCGCAGGGTGTCGAACAGCCGCGCCGAACCCGTGACGAGCGGGGAACGCCGGGAAAGCAGGCGCGAACAGATCATCCGCGCCGGGTTCGCGGAACTGTGCGACCGCGGATACGAAGCGACGACGATCGCGGACATCGCACGCCGCGCCGGGATCTCGCAGGGCGCGATGTACCGCCATTTCTCGGGAAAGCGCGAACTGCTCGACGAGGTCTTCGACTACGGCGTCGAACGCATGTGGGACAAGATCGAACCGGAGGAATTGCTCAGCGCGGCCGATCCGGCGGATGCCGTGATCGCGGAGCGGATCTCCGAGGCCGGACGCCGCCTCTTCCAACTGCTCGATGAGGAGCCGGACCTGCTGCGACTGCTCATCGTCGAAAGCACCGCGATCGACCCCGAGCTACGAATGCGAGCCGTAGGGGTCGAGAACATCCTGATCAGCTACTTGGCGCCGATGCTCGCAGCGACGCGGCAGGCGAGGAGTCCGGAACTTCCTCCGTCCGTCGACAGCGATGTCGTGGCTCGGATGCTCGTTGCCCTTCTCGCACCGGGACTCGCCGCCTCGATGGCCGATCGATTCTCGGGTGAACGGCGCGAGCGGTTCATCGAGTCCGCGCGGATCTTCATCGAGAACGGCATCTTCACGGAGGGTGACAGCGGTGACGGCGAGAAGTAGCAGGGCGAAGCCGGCCACCCCCGACGAGCGCCGGCGACAGATCTTCGACGCCTCGGTCGCACTGTTCGCCACCCAAGGATATCGTGCCGTCAGCGTCGCCGACATCACCGAGAAGATCGGCGTCAGCCAAGGCACCTTCTATACCTACTTCCGCAACAAGAGGGAGGTGCTCGATGCAATCTTGACCCAGGTGCATGAGCAATGCCTGGCTGCACTCACGACGACCACGACGCCCACGGACCGGTCCGGCTTCCGACAGCAACTCCATGATCAGGCCCTCAACCTCGCGGACTACGCCACGAGTAACGCGGCACTGGTCTCGATAGCCCTGTTCTACTCGGTCGGGGTTGACGACCAGGCGCGGGAGGACGGCCTGCAGATCTTCGTCGATCTGGCTCGTCCCGTCGCGCGTGAGCTCACGCACGGCGTCGACAAAGGCTGGGTGCGACCTGAACTCGACGTCGACTTCCTCGCCCAGGCGATCATCGGAGCCGTCGTCAATGCGTGTTTCCCCACGCTCGTGGGCGACCAGCCAGTCGAGCCCGCCACGGTCGCAGCGAGCCTCCTCGCCTTACTGGACCACAATCGCCACTGATCAATCCAGCTCCGCGAAGCGTTCTCGGTCGCACCGCCACTGGTGCACCAGGTGGCCCATCGGCGTCACCGGCGGCGCCCCGGCGAGCCACTCCATGGCGATCGCCCGCCACGGTGCTGTGGGTTCGAACGTCGCCAGCAGAGCGCACGTGGTCAATTCTGTTCGGCGGGCGAATAAGTAGGCGTCGGGAAGTCGCTGTCGGCGCACAGCCGAGTAGTAGGGAGACGAGGGCAGCATCATCTTCCGAGTCAGTGCACGGGCGACGTCGCGGGTAATGGTGGTCGGCCCCGGAGCGGCCTGCCACGCGACCCCGACCTCGATGAACTCGAGCACCGTTTGCCGGGGCATCGCCTCAGGGTCGGCCAGGAAGCCTGTCTGTAGCACCAGCGCGTAGGCCAAGTCATCGTCTCCGTCGAGGGTGGCCCTGAGGATTCCTCGCTCGAGTCGACTGTGCTGGGGGTCCATCCGGACATACAGTCCGAAGTCGAGGAACCCGACTTTGCCGTCCGGGAGGATGACGACATTCCCGGGATGCGGGTCAGCGCAGAACTCCCCGAACTCGTACAGCCCGCCGCTGTAGAAGCGGTACACCGCTTCCCCGAGGTGATCCCGCATCGTCGCTGGCAGGTCGCCCGCGGCGCCCAACGAAGGCCCATCGAGAAACTCGGTGGTCAGCACCCGCTCGGTGCAGAGTTCCTCGACGAGTTCTGGAATGACGAACACAGGGTGGCCGGCGAAACGCCCGAGCACGGCGCGGTGGTGCGCCAGTTCCGCCGCGTAGTCCAGTTCTCTGCGGACTCTGATACTGACCTCGTCCACAAGGGCGGACAGTTCGAAACTGGGATACTTGCGCGCTCGGAGTTTCGCGAAGAGAGCAAGGTTCTTCAGGTCGGCGCGTACCGCAGTACCGATGTCCGGGTATTGGACCTTGATCGCAACGGTCCGTCCGTCGTGCAGAGTCGCTCGGTAGACCTGACCGATCGAGGCGGCCGCAATGGGTTCGGGCTCCACCTCGGCGATCAAACGCATTGCGGCCCCCAGCTCTCGCTCCATGACGGCGACCATGCGCGACGAGGCGACGTGCGGCGCCGTGTCGTAGAGCACACTGAGCGTGCGAGCGAAGTCCTCGCTCGCTTCCCGTGAGGTGAGCCCGAGGTCCAGCAGCGACAGAACCTGTCCGATCTTCATCGCGCCGCCCTTCATCGCTCCGAGGGTGCGGACGAGATCTTCGGCGAGGATGAGGGCCTGGCGGTCGCGCTCGTCCACGCGTGCTTGCTCGGTCTGGAAGGGTGCCTTGACCCGGCGCATCGCCGCGCGTGACAGGTGCTCGGAGGCAACGACTCCGAGCCGACCGGCGCGGCCGCCCTGAGAATTCGTCATCGCCCGTCCCCCTCGCACGCGGTTCGATCGTAGGAACTCGATTCCGTCCGCGCGGTGACCCGGTCGGGGTCGTGATCGACGATCAGCACCGCTTTGCCGAAGACTCTTCCGTGTTCGATATCGTCGTGAGCGCGCGATGCCTGATCGAGCGGGTAGGTCATCACCGGGCCCCGATCGATACGCCCGTCGGCGATCATGTCCAGGTGACGCTGCAAAACCGCGGCGGGCAGATCGGGCGCAGCCCCGTTGTAGGCCGTCAGACGCACTCCTCGTGGAAGGTAGTCGACCGGGCGGAAGCCCTCGACCGCACGCTGGCCGGACAGCATGCGCGTGATGCAGACCGTGCCCTGCATTCGCGTCGCGTCGAGAGTGTCTCGAAGGGTACCGGTGCCGACCAGTTCCAATGCCGCGTCGACCCCATCCGGCATCATGGAACGAACCTGTTCAGCGACCTTCCCATTGTCGACGAGCGGCACGTGCACGCCTCTACGAGCCAGATCGCCGAGGCGGTCGGCGCGGCGCGTGGTTGCGAGTACCGTCGCACCCCGATCTACAGCCAGAGCGGTCGCGACATAACCCAGCGCGGACGTTCCGCCACGGATCAGCAATGACTGCCCTGCCTGCAGACCAATGCCGACCGACAGTGAGCCGTAGGCGGTCTGCAGGGTCTCCGGGACGGCGCCGAGGACCGACCACGGAAGACCGGATCGGAAAGCGGTGACAGCGGAGTCAGGTACCACCATGTACTGCGCGTAGCCGCCGCCGAACGTCCTTCTCGTGCCCCCGAGCACCACGGCGACCTGTTCTCCGGCGCCGAAACGTTCGCTCGCCGACGTCTCGACGACACCGACGGCCTCGATACCCGGCACGAACGGCACACGTCCACCGTCCGCGCGCTCGCGCAGTGGATACAGATCGGAGCCCTGGACACCCGCAGCACGTACCTGCACACGAACCCAGCCGCGCGGCGGCTCCGGCACCGGCAGCATCCGCGGCCGAAGCGTCGAACTGTCGCCGACATCATCGAGGACGACCGCCCGCATGAAGGGCCTCATCGCAGCCGCCTCCTCACCCGCCGGCAAATTAACTTCCACGGAAACTACTACATGATTCTCTATTTTGTATGCGATATCGCCACGCGAATCTTGCCACGTGTTGCTACCGCACAGCACTGCCACACAATCGACCGCGGACAGACCGGTCGCGACGGTACGGTCGGATGGTGTTTGACTGGTCGCGCTCGCCTCACCCCAGGCAAGGAAGGGAGACCGCGATGGCTCGCCCGGACCGAGGCCTTCGGCGACTCCGTCTCCTGGTCGAGGTGGAGACCAGACTCTGGAAGGGACTGGAAGACCGCCTCGCCGACGCCGGCCTCCCTCGCCTCGGATCCGTCGAAACCATGAACGTGATCGCCTCAGGCCGACAGGTGCGGCCCCTCGATGTCGCAACCGCCCTCGTCATAACCCCGGGCGCGGCGACGAAGATCATCGAGCGCCTCGTCCAGGCACGAATGCTGGAGCGAGTAGCAAGCACCGACGACCGGCGCAGTCACACTCTTCGCCTCACCGATCGCGGCGAGAGCGCTCTCGCGGACTCGTCCGACCTCGCCGACAAGTACTTCGCCGAACACTGGCCGGCAGACGAGCGCTTCGACGCCTTCCTCGCCGCGTACCGGAACCGCCTGCTCGATCGTTGAGTCAGGCCGACGGTCGCCGCCACAGGTCGCGCACAACCCTGCCACTCAGGCGTGATCCCACGGAAGCCGTCCCAAAGCCAGTTCGATCACCTCCTTGAGGGCGCGCGTTTCAATCCCGGATGATGCAGCGGCGGCCAGGCCGTTCGACAGCACGAGCGTGTACGCCGCCACCCCGTCGGCGGACACCGCGCCCGAGAGCTCCCCCTTCGCCTGCGCCTCCCGCGCCCGCTCCGAGATCGAACTCTGAATCCCTGCGCGCTGAAGGCGAATCTCTTTCCTCATCTCATCAGGAATGCCGCTCGAGGAGAGCGAACTGTGCACGAGTAGACATCCTGGCGGAGTCCGCTCATCCGTCGCCGCGCGGATCACGCCCTCCAGTAGAGCGCGCACCACCTCGTTGAACGACTCCTTCTCAAGAGCCGCGGGGATGTACCCAGCGACCGTCTGGCGGTAGTGCTCCACAACGCGGGCGAACAGCCCCGCCTTGGACCCGAACGCGCCGTAGAGGCTGCCAGGGTTCAGCCCCGTCGCCTCGCGCAGATCCGCGAGGGTCGTCCCATCGAACCCCTTCTCCCAGAACACCCTCTCCGCCGCACTCAACACCTCCTCATCGTCGAATCCACGCGGCCGCCCAATCACCATCACAACCTCCACGTATTTTTTGATCGTGCATTCAGTATAGCTTGACGACGGGCAACCACACTGGCACTATCGCCACATCTTGAATATCTGCTCAGAAACTGTTTCGGTGCACGAGACCGGCGACCTGCCCGTGCACCGGTCAACCGACGCAAGGGGAGCACAGCCATGCCTCAACTGTTCGACGATGTCACGGTGGGCGAACTGGCCCTGGACAACAGAGTCGCCCTGGCCCCGATGACCAGAAGTCGCGCCGACTACGACGGCACGCCGACCGAACTGATCGCCGAGTTCTACCGGCAGCGCGCCGGCCTGGGCTTGCTCATCACCGAAGGGACGCAGCCGTCCGACGAGGGGCAGGGCTACCCGTCGACGCCAGGCATCTACCTGCCCGAACATATAGCCGGCTGGCGGCGCGTCGCACAGGAGGTCCATGACGAGGGTGGCCGAATCTTCGTCCAGCTCATGCACGCCGGACGCATCGCCGACCCCGACAACACCCGATTCGGCACCCAGGCGGTGGCCCCCTCGGCGATTCCAGTCACGCACACGACGATGCACACCGCGACCGGCACGCAAGCGATCCCGCGGGCGCGAGAGATGACGCGCAACGACATCGACAGGACCATCTCGGACTTCGCCTCAGCGGCCCGGGCCGCCACTCAAGCCGAAATCGACGGGGTGGAGCTGCACGCCGCCAACGGATACTTGCTCCAACAGTTCCTCTCCCCCAACACCAACATCCGAACCGATGAATTCGGCGGTCCAGTGCGCAACCGGATCCGGTTCCCCTTGCGCGTGGCCCAGGCCACGGCCGGCGCGATCGGCGGATCCCGGGTGGGGATCCGTATAACCCCCGGTGGGACCGTTGGCGAGATCGACGAGGGCGCGGACTACCCCGACTTGTACGAACGATTCGTCGCAGCCCTCGCGCCGCTCGACCTCGCGTACCTGCACGTCGCATTCCTCCGCCCGACGACGGCGAAGGACGAGCACATGCTTGAACGCCTACGTGAGGTGTGGCCGGGCGCCATCATCATCAATCGTGCCGGCCGCACTGTCGACCAGATCGGATCCGATATCGCAGCCGGAGTCGCGGACCTGGAATCGGTCGGCACCCACGCACTCGCGAACCCGGACCTTATCGAGCGCTTGCGCCACGGGTACCCGTTGAACACACCGCGCCCCGAGTACTTCTACGACGGAGGCGAGCGCGGCTACACCGACTATCCTCCGTACGACAGGCAGGACGACGCCCGATGAAAATCTCCGTGACCAGCAAGGTCTCCGCCACCAACGTCGCCGACCAACACACCTTCTCCTACTACGGCGCCGCCGCGTCGGTGAAACTCAGCTCCGAGCAGACCTCCGATCGCTTCTACATGATCTCCTCGACCATTCGCCCAGGGATAGCCCCTCCGCTGCATGTGCATCATTTCGAGGACGAGGTCTACGTGGTGTTACGCGGAACCGTCAGATACTTCCATGGCGCTGACTGGCTCGACGAATGCGAGACAGTGGACGTATCGGCCGGCGGGTCGGTGTGGCTGCCACGAGGCATCCCGCACACCTGGGACACCGTCACGAGCGAAAGTGACATTCTACTGATCACCAACAACGGCAACTTCGAGCGGTTCACAAACAAGATCGTCGACCTCGAGCTCGGCAACGTCCGCCACGACAATGACATCGCGTACCTCTATCGCGAGCACGGAATGGAAGTGCTCGGCCCAGCCCCGGACCTCCATGGCGTCGGGGGCTCGCGGTAGCCGGCGCCACCAATTCCGCGCACGCGGGTACCGTCGTGTCAGTGGCTGGAGCGGAACCGGTGCGTCCGAGCGCATTCACCCCGGAGCGCTCTTCGAGAAGCGCCGCAGCCACACCTCTAGAATGTCGACGTTTTGGTGACGTCGACGATGACGCCGTGCCCTTCCCGGCCGAAGACCGTCATTCGTGAGCTCGCCTCGATGGTCCACCCAAAGGCGGAGTACGTGTTCCCGTAGTGGATCACTGTGGCCGGCCAGGTCACAGCCATGTTTCCGTACGTCCAGTTCACTCGCCCGCCGCGGTAGACGAAACCATTAGCGGGCTCTCCCGATGGCGCGCGATAGTTCTTGCCGAACGCGCCGGACTGGCATTCGACCCGATCCACATAGACGTTGCACGTCGTCTTGCCCGTTTCAGTTGTCACGCGTGTGACGCCGACGGCACTTTCCGAGAGCGCTGTCGGCGTCACACGGGCGGCGGATGACGAGCTCGCCGCCTCTGCCGACCGCATAACGGACGATGCCGATTCCCGCCCTGACGAGCCCCCTTGTTGTCGGGCTCCGATTGTTGACACGGCTACCGTGCCCGCGGGAGCCGAAGCCTCTCCGCGATCGCCGCAGGATGAAGCACCCGCGGCCACGCCGACGAGCAAGACAGCACTCGTGACACGCATCGAAGCGTTCATGTCCCCTCATTCCGGTTTAGCATCCGCGATCTCCAGTTGCACATGAATCGCTGCCCCTTGGGTGAGCGTTAGCACCACGCGGACAAATCGCCCGCGGCCAGCACGGCACACCTCTCGTGTTGACACTGCTTACATTGATATCTACGCTCGATGTAAGCACCGCACACATCACCGAGGCGAGGAGCCTGGACATGACCGCAGCAGCAACCGACACCGTCGAGGTCGACCTGGGCGGTCGCACCGTCCGCATCCCGAGGGACGGCCTCTACGACCGGTACCGGATGGACACACCGCTCGACGAGATCGCCGCCGACCCGCGCGTACGCGACGTCGACTTCTTCCGCGCGCTGCCGAAGGCGCGGGTCGACTCCCCCATCGGCCCCACGCGCACGCCGAACTTCTACTACGCGATGTCCTCCGCGCGACTGACGATGCTCGCCCCGACCCGCGCCATCCGCCGGCGGCTCCCCGAGGAACTGACCCCGCTGGAGGTCGCGCCCGGCCTGGGCCTCGTCTCGGTCATGTTCTTCCGCTACGACGTCTGCGACATCGACTTCTACACCGAGGCCGCCGTCGGGGTCGCGGTACGCCCGGCGCGCCACGGCGGCCCGGGCGTCGCGGATCTCGCCTCCGCACTCGGCGGCGACCACCTGCACTCCTACGTCCTCTCACTCCCGGTCAACACCGAGATCGCGCAGGTCCGCGGGCACGACGGCTACGGCTTCCCGAAATGGGTCACCGACCTCGACGTCGACATCACCGCCGCGAGCACCTCCGCCCGGGTCGCCACCGCCGACGGTGGCGTCGATCTCGCCTTCTCCGCCCGCACCCCACGGCAGAGGGCGCACGCCAGCGGCGCGAAGGTCTCCACGCTCACGTCCTACACGCGGCGCGGGAACGCCTGGTTCGCCACGCTCAACCAGACCAACGTCCTCGCGACCGGGACCTCGCCGTTCCCCCGCGGAATCGACCTCACGCTCGGCGAGGGCCGCATGTCCGACGACGTCCGATCCCTCAGGCCGATCCGCGCCATCGCGCTGGACGTGAACACTGGAGCACAGGCGGCCCTGCACATGCCCGTCCCGATCTCCGTCCGCTGACCGCACCCGACCGAAAGGCACCCACCATGACCTCCGTCCCCACGTCCATGCGCGCGATCGTCGTCGACGACGAGAAGAACCTCGTCATCGATGAGATCCCCACCCCCGTTCCCGCCGCCGGCGAGGTCCTCGTCCGCATCGAGGCGGCAGGGATCAACCGCGCCGACCTCCTGCAGCGCCAGGGCCTCTACCCGCCCCCGCCCGGGATCACCGACGTCATGGGCATGGAGGTCTCGGGCACCGTCGTTCTGCTGGGCCCGGACGTCGATGGCCCCGCCGTCGGCGACGAGGTGTGCGCTCTCATGGCGGGCGGCGGCTACGCCGAGTACGCGGTGGTCCCCGCAGCGCAGTTGCTGCCCGTTCCGGCCGGCGTCCCGCTGATCGACGCAGCGGCACTCCCGGAGGTCGCGAGCACCGTGTGGTCCACGATCGTCATGGACGCCGGACTGAAGGCCGGCGATCTGCTCCTCGTGCACGGCGGTGGCAGCGGCATCGGGACCCATGCGATCCAGGTCGCGAAGGCGCTCGGCGCGCGGGTGGCCGTCACCGTCGGTTCGGAGGGCAAGGCCCAGCGCTGTCGCGAGCTCGGCGCCGACATCGTGATCAATTACCGCGAGCAGGACTTCGCCGCCGAGCTGGCGGGCCAGGTCGATGTGATCCTCGACATCATGGGCGGCAGCTACCTCCCCCGGAACATCGACGCGCTGGGCGTCGGCGGGCGGCTCGTGATCATCGGTATGCAGGGCGGGTTCACGGGTGAGGTGAACGTCGGCGCGCTCATCGGCAAGCGGGCCCGGATCATCGGACTGAACGTGCGGAACCGGCCCCTGACCGGCCCCGGATCGAAGGCGGAGATCGTCGCCGCGGTCGCCGCGAACGAGTGGCCGCTCGTGGAGAAGGGCCTCATCGAGCCAGTGATCTCCGCGCGGCTGCCGCTCGCCGAGGCGGAGCAGGGACAGGCCCTCCTCGAATCGAAGGACTCCGTCGGCAAGGTGCTGCTCCTGCCGCGGGAAGCCTGACGCCACCATCCGATTCGCGTCGGGGCGCAACTTTCGTGTAACTTGTTGCTCGCCCGATGGGCACGCGGATGTAGCGCAGTGGTAGCGCATCACCTTGCCAAGGTGAGGGTCGCGGGTTCGAATCCCGTCATCCGCTCAAGAAGCCCCGGCCGCGTACGCGGCCGGGGCTTCAGCCATTCTCCCGTACTGTGGCAACCATGACCGCCGACCTGCTCCGGAGACTCCCCCGCTGGGGCGACATCTCCGCGCCGTGGATCGCGGTGGTCGCGCTGTTCGTCGCCGGCGTCGCCGTGTCCGACGGTGCCGCCGCCCTCGTCGGTATCGCCCTCGCCATCGCCGTCGCCGCGCTCTGCCGTGCGGCTGCGGACCGGGACGACCGCGCACCGTCGGGCCCTCAGACAGGACGGGAACCGGACCAACGGCTCCGGGGCGCCTACCGCCGCAGTTCCATGCCCAACGGAGCGGGGCGGCCCCGTCGACCTCGAGCACCCGGCTTCGCCGCCTCCGCGGCGTAGCCCTTCCTTCCCGGCACACGCCGCACACGCAGACCCTTTCCGCTGCGCGCGGTCACTCGCGCGCACCCCTGCCTGTGAGGTGCTTCTTTCATGCTCGATGTCGTCTACTACCCGATCTCCGCCGTCCTCTGGGCCTGGCATCGCGTCTTCGGTGCGATCCTCGGCGCCGACAACGGCGTCGCCTGGGCCCTGTCCGTCGTCTTCCTCGTCTTCACCGTCCGCGCCCTGTTGCTGTGGCCCGGCATCGTCTCCGCGCGCACGGGCCGTCGCCTGCAGAAGCTGCGCCCCCAGCTCGACACCCTGCGGCGACAGCACGGAAAGGACACCCGGAAGCTGGCCCTGGAAACGCAGAAACTCCAGCGCGAGCACGGGGTCCGGCCGCTGCTCGGGTGCCTGCCCGCGCTGGTACAGATCCCCGTCTTCTTCGGCCTCTACCACGTGCTGCGCTCGTTCAACCGCACCGGAACCGGCCTCGGTCAGCTCGGGCTCACGCCGGAGCAGAACGCGAACACCGCGAACCACGTCTTCTCCGCGCACGACGTGCAGTCGTTCCTGGGCGCCCGCCTGTTCGGCGCGCCGATCTCCGTATCGATGTCGAGCTCCGACACCGTCCTCGCCTCGTTCGCGCAGTTCGGCGGCGTGCCGAGTGTCGCGTCGATCGCGGCCGTCGCGATCCCGCTGATGCTCATCGCATGCCTCGCGACGCACGTCAACGCGCGCTTCTCCCTGAGCCACCAGATCACCGACACGGGCAGCAACCCGATGCAGGCCGACATCATGCGCAAGCTCATGCTGTGGGTGATGCCCGTGGGCAGCATCGTCGCGGGACCAGTCCTCCCCGTCGCGATCCTGCTGTATTGGGTGGCGAACAACATCTGGACCTACGGCCAGCAGCACGTGACACATCGCGTTCTGGAAAGGGATGAGGCGCGTGCCGCACGCGCAGTAGCGTGAGGACGGACCGCGAAGGACTGGAACCAGCGCAGGAGCGACCGTGGGCACGACCGTGACGGACGAACAGATTCAGGATCTGGTGCGGACCGCGCAGCCGTACAGCCTGGTCCTGCTGCGCTGGGGCCCGCGCCGCGACCAGGACGGTGCCGAGGCGATCGAACGAGAGCATCAGCGGCGCATGGTGTCCCTGCGCGCCGACGGAGTCATCGCGATCCTGTGCCCGATCCTCGACGACGCCATGGCCGGGATGGCGGTGATGACGGTGCCCGCCGAGCGCGCCGCGGAGATCATCGCCGGCGACCCGTGTGTGCGGGCCGAGATGATGCACAGCGAGGTGTACCCGTGCCTGAGCTTCCCCGGCGACGCGCTGCCGGGCTAGACGCGCGGCGTGCGGACCGGCGGGAATGGACGGAACCCGGCCGGCTGTCCACCTCTCGGTGACGGCCTGCTAACTTCCGATCGTGAGCGAACCCACACCGGAACAGGCACTGAACGACCGCGTGCGAGCCGCCTACCGGGCGGTCACCGACGAGGCGCGCGCCGAGAAGGTGGCCAAGCAGCACGCCCGCGGCAAGATGACCGCCCGCGAGCGGGTCGCGCTCCTCGCGAGCGGCGGCTTCCACGAGTTCGGCGCGCTCGCCGGGCCCGGCCCCGCACAGCAGGGCGCCGCTCCGCTGGTCGCTCCGGGCGACGGCGTGGTCACCGGCATCGGCTACATCGACGGTCGGCCCGCGGCGATCGCGGCGTTCGACTTCACCGTGCTCGGCGGCAGCAACGGCGCCACCGGAATGGCGAAGCTGGACCGGTGCGCCGAGCGCGCCCTGCTCGACGGGATCCCCCTCGTCATGCTCATGGACGGCGGCGGCCACCGCATGCAGGAGGCCCTGGACTCCCGGCTCGCGGCCCCGGGGTCGAAGCTGCTGCTGCGCCTGGCCGACCTCTCCGGCCACGTGCCGCTCGTCGCGGCGATGATGGGCCCCGGATTCGGTGCGCCCGCGAATATCTCGGCGTGCTGCGACTTCGTGACGATCGTGCGCGGCATGGGCACCATCGGCATCTCGTCGGCGCCGCTGGTGCAGGCCGCGACGGGTGAGAACCTCACCAACGACGAGATCGGCGGCGCCGACCTGCAGGCCGAGCGCGGCGTCGTCGACGTGGTGACCGACACCGAGCAGGAGGCGGTCGACGCGATCCGCGCCTTCCTGAGTTACCTGCCCGCCTCCGCTGCCGACGAGCCGCTGGTCCCCGCCGGCCCGTACGAGCCCGGCGACACGGCGGACGCCATCGACACGCTGGTCCCGTCGTCGATGCGACAGGCGTACGACGTGGTGGACGTCATCGAGGCGATCGCGGACGTGGACACCGTGTTCGAGCTCAAGCGCCTGCACGCGCCGAACATCGTGACGGCCTTCGCGCGGATCGACGGCCGCGCGGTGGGCGTGGTCGCGAATCAGCCGCGCTTCCACGCGGGCGCGCTCGATGCCAACGCCTGCGAGAAGGCGGCGCACTTCATCGCGGTGTGCGACACCTTCGGGCTCCCGCTGCTGATCCTCATCGACCTGCCCGGCTTCCTCGTCGGCGCGGGCGCCGAGGAGACCAATCTGGTGCGGCGCAGCGCCCGGCTCGGCTACGAGCTGGCCGCCGCGACGGTCCCGCGCTTCGTGATCGTGACCCGCAAGGCCTACGGCGCCGCGTACATCGCGATGGGCGGCGGCCGCAGCATCGAGGCCGACCTCTCGCTGGCCTGGCCCACCGCGGAGATCTGCGCGATCCCCATCGAGAGCGCGGTCGACCTCGCCTTCCGGTCGCAGTACGAGGCGGCGCCCGATCCGGCCAAGGCCCGCGGCGACCTCATCACTCTGTTCCAGGCGAACGTCGACCCGCTGCTCGCGGCCGACGGCTTCGGCATCGACGACGTGGTGCTCCCGTCGGCGACGCGGCCCATGCTCGCGGAGGCGCTGGGCCGGGTCCGGCGCCGCCCGCCGCGGGTGCCGCAGAAGCGGCGGTCGATCTCCCCGATCTAGGGACCGCGTCAGGCCCGGCGGTGCCGGCGCACCGCGTCGGTGTTCGCGCAGCGCGGCGAGCAGTAGGACTGCCGGCCGCCGCGGCTGGTGTCGGCGAAGACCTTCGGGCAGCCCTCACGGGCGCAGGCACCGAGGCGCGCGCCCTCGGCCTCGGTGGTGAAGACGGCCAGCCCGCCGGCAGTGACGGCCTTGACGCGGCCCAGAAGGGACTCGGTCTCCGGGGTGAAGTGCAGGTGGGGCCGCCAGTCGTCGTGCGCGGTGAGGTAGATCCCCGCCGTACCCGCGGCGAGGAGCCGGTTCACCGCGGTGCAGCGGTCGTCGACGGTCTCGGTGAGGAAGGGCGCCCGCAGCAGCTCTGTCCACTCGCCGAGGCCGCGCACCGCCCGCTCGTCCAGCTCGATCCGGCGGATCTCGTGCTGGTGCAGCGCCGCCGCGACCCGGTCCTCGGTCCACGCGCCGTCAGCCCGGAGGTTCACCAGGTCGACGGAGAGGCGTACCCCGGTCATGTTGTCGTGGTCGAACTGCACGGGACGATCATCCCGCCTGCGCGGTGATCTCGGGCTCCGACACGGGCACCTCCGCGTTCCGGCCGACCAGCTTGATCCGCCACGCGCCGCAGGCGCAGCGCTGGTACATCACGACCCCCTCGCTGGTCGGGTGGTGCGACTCGGTCTCCCAGGCGTGGATCTGCAGCTCGTTCTCGTTCATGCGATTCAGCGTGCGACCGGCTCATTCGACGTTTCAACCATTACATGTGCCGCGGCCGCGGTGCCGCCGCCTTCGTACCCTAGGGGGGTATAGTAGGATGCACGGATGCGGAAGGCGGGTACGGCGATGAATCCCCTGGTGACGATAGGCGTGTTCGCGGCCGGACTGGCCGTCGTCTTCGCCGCCTCGTTCGCCGTGGGCGCCGCTGTCGGGCCGTCGTCCGACGGTCCGGGGCCGCACGCCGGCGCACCGTCGACCTCGGAGGGAGGCCACGATGTCCACTGACACCCGCCCGTCCGAGACCGTGCTCGACCTCGCGATCGAGGGCATGACGTGCGCCTCGTGCGCGAACCGGATCGAGCGCAAACTGAACAAGCTCGACGGGGTCACCGCCACCGTCAACTTCGCCACCGAGAAGGCGCACGTCACGGCGCCCGCGGGCACGGACGCCGCGGTCCTCATCGACACCGTGGAGCAGGCGGGCTACGCCGCGCACGTGCCCGCACCTCCGGGCGACGACGAGGAGGACGAGCCGGCCGGCCGCACCCACGAGCCCACGGACGCGCTGCGCCGGCGCCTGCTGGTGAGTGGGGCGCTCACCATCCCGGTGATCGCGATGGCGATGATCCCGGCGCTGCAGTTCGACTACTGGCAGTGGCTCTCGCTGACCCTGGCCTCGCCGGTGGCGGTATGGGGCGCGCTCCCCTTCCACCGTGCGGCGTGGACCAACCTCCGGCACGGCACCGCGACGATGGACACGCTCGTCTCGATCGGCGTGCTCGCCGCGTTCGGTTGGTCCGTCTACGCCCTGTTCTGGGGCGCGGCGGGCGTCACCGGGATGACCCACCCGTTCACGTTCAGCATCGAGCGGATGGACGGCACCGCCAACATCTACCTCGAGGCGGCCGCCGGCGTCACGACGTTCATCCTGGCCGGTCGCTATTTCGAGGCGAAGAGCAAGCGGCGGGCCGGCGCCGCACTGCGCGCCCTGCTCGAGCTCGGCGCCAAGGACGCGACCGTGCTGCGCGACGGTGTCGAGACGCTCGTCCCCATCGGCGACCTCGCGGTGGGCGACGAGTTCGTCGTGCGGCCGGGCGAGAAGATCGCCACCGACGGCGTCGTCGTCGCGGGGCAATCCGCCGTCGACGCCTCGATGCTCACCGGCGAGTCGGTGCCCGTCGAAGTGCGCTCAGGCGATCCCGTCGCCGGCGCGACGGTCAACGCCGGCGGCAGGCTCGTCGTCCGCGCCACCCGCGTCGGCGCGGACACGCAGCTCTCCCAGATGGGCCGCCTCGTCGAGGACGCGCAGGCCGGGAAGGCCACGGCCCAACGCCTCGCCGACCGCATCTCGGGCGTCTTCGTCCCGATCGTCATCGCCGTCGCGGTGGGCTCCCTCGGCTTCTGGCTCGGCACCGGCCAGCCGGCGTCGATGGCCCTGACCGCAGCCGTCTCCGTGCTCATCATCGCCTGCCCCTGCGCGCTCGGCCTCGCCACCCCGACGGCCCTCCTGGTCGGCACCGGTCGCGGCGCGCAGCTCGGGATCCTCATCAAGGGGCCCGAGGCGTTGGAGCACACCCGCACCGTCGACACCGCCCTCCTCGACAAGACCGGCACCGTGACCACCGGCGTGATGACCCTCCAGGCGGTGCACGCGGCGAAGGGCGAGACCGCCGACGAGGTGCTCGCCGTCGCCGCCGCGCTCGAGGCCGCATCGGAGCATCCGATAGCCCGCGCCGTGGTGCGGGCCGCCCCCGAGCCGCTCGCACCGGTGGACGACTTCGCCGCGGTACCCGGCCTCGGGGTCCGGGGCGCGGTGGGCGGCCGGGCCGTCACCGTCGGGCGCCCGAGCCTGCTCGACGAGGCCCGTATGCCCCTGCCCGACGACCTGCGCGCGTCCTTCGACGAGGCCCAGCACCGGGGCCAGACCCCGATCGCGGTCGGCTGGGACGGCGCCGCCCGCGGCGTGGTCGTCGTCTCCGACGAGGTCAAACCCACCTCGCGGGAGGCGATCGCCCGGCTCCGCGGTCTGGGCCTGCGCCCGATCATGCTCACCGGCGACAACGAGCCCGCGGCGCGGTTCGTCGCCGCGCAGGTCGGCGTCGACGAGGTGATCGCAGGGGTGCTGCCCGCGCAGAAGGTGGAGGCGGTGCGCCGCCTCCAGGCCGACGGCCGCGCGGTGGCGATGGTCGGCGACGGGATCAACGACGCGGCCGCGCTGGCGGCCGCCGACCTCGGCATCGCCATGGGCACCGGCACCGACGCCGCGATCGCGGCCGCCGACCTCACCCTCGTCAGCGGCGACCTGAGCACCGTCGTCGACGCGATCCGACTCTCGCGCCGCACCCTGGGCACGATCAAGGCCAACCTGTTCTGGGCCTTCGCCTACAACGTCGCGGCGCTCCCCCTGGCGGCCGCCGGGCTGCTCAACCCCATGCTCGCCGGCGCCGCCATGGCGCTGTCCTCCGTCTTCGTCGTCAGCAACAGCCTGCGACTGCGGAATTTCCGACCCCAGAAGGGATACTGATCCCCATGACCACCGACGCCGGCCACGCCCACCACGGCTACATGTCCGACAAGGACGAGTACCTCAAGCGGCTGCGCCGCATCGAGGGGCAGGCCCGCGGCCTGCAGCGGATGGTCGAGGAGGAGAAGTACTGCATCGACATCCTCACGCAGGTCTCCGCCATGACCAAGGCCCTCCAGGCCGTGGGCCTCGGCCTCCTCGAGGACCACATGAGCCACTGCGTCGTGAACGCCGCCCGCTCGGGCGACGAGGTGGAGACGGCCGCCAAGCTCAAGGAGGCGACCGACGCGATCGCCCGATTCACGCGCTGAACCACTTCCACAGTTGCGGCCACGCATTCCGGACACCGGAATGCGCGAAGCGACTTCCCCGGAGTAACGCGTTCCCGTACAGTGGCAGTTGTCAGCGAAGTGAGACGCGTCTCACACTCCGACACCCTCACCCATGCACCCGCCCGGCCCACACATCACCGGGCGGGTGTTGGTGTGCTCGGAGCTATTTCACCTCGGCGGAGGCGAAGCGCGACAGCGCGAGCAGGCGCGACGTCGCGCGCAAGTACTTCTTGCGGTACCCGCCGGCCAGCATCTCCGGGGTGAAGATCTCGTCCAGCTTGGCGCCGGAGACCAGCACCGGGATCCCGGCGTCGTAGAGCCGGTCCGCGAGCACGACGATGCGCAGCGCGACGGTCTGGTTATCGGCCGGGTGGACGCCCCGGATGCAGACCTTGGAGATCCCGTCGACCAGCTGCTTGTACCGCGAGGGGTGCAGCTTCGACAGGTGCTCGGACAGCGCGTCGAAGTCGTCCAGCGTCGCCGTCGGATCGGACTCGGCGACGGCGACGAGCTCCTCGTCGGTGAGCGGGTCCGGCGCGGGCGGCAGGTCGCGGTGCCGGTAGTCGGGACCGTCGACGCGCACCGACTGGAAGACCGAGCTGAGCTTGTTGATCTCGCGCAGGAAGTCCTGCGCGGCGAACCGGCCCTCGCCCAACTGACCGGGCAGGGTGTTCGACGTGGCGACGATGGACACGCCGCGGGCCGCCAGCTCGGTGAGCAGGCGCGACATCACCATCGTGTCGCCGGGATCGTCGAGCTCGAACTCGTCGATGCAGATCACGCTGTGGTTGGCGAGGTACTCGACGCACTGGTTGAAGCCGAGCGCGCCCACGAGGTGGGTGTACTCGACGAAGGTGCCGAACGACTTCGGCGACGGGACGCTGTGGAAGATCGACGCCAGGAGGTGGGTCTTGCCGACGCCGAAACCGCCGTCGAGGTAGAGGCCCACGCCGTGCGGCGGGGTGCTCTTGCGGCCGAACAGACCCTTCTTGTTCCGCTGCTTGGAGAGCTTGACGACGTCCGCGACGAAGGCGCGGCCCGTCTGGACCGCGGCCGCCTGGGTGGGCTCGTTCGGGTCCGGGATGTAGCTGTCGAAGCTGACCTCGCTGAACATCTCCGGCGGAACGAGCTGCTCCACCATCTGCTCCGGCGTCACCGTCGGGTTGCGATCAACGAGATGCAGCGTCATGGGTCGTGATCATATCCGCTGGTCGTCGCGGTCGAAAAATCCCGCGCTACGGTCGTGACGTGATCGAGCCACTCCCCGCGGACGATGCCGCCCTCGCCCTCGCCTACGCCCACCCGCTGGCGGAGGGCCGACCGTACGTGCGTGCCAACATGATCAGCTCGCTCGATGGATCGTCCACCGCGGCGGGCCGGTCCGGCGGCCTGGGCGGGGACGGGGACCGGCGGGTCTTCGGAGCCCTCCGCGCGGCCGCCGACGTCGTCCTCGTGGGTGCGGCGACGGTGCGCGACGAGGACTACGGCACGCCCGAGCGCCCGGCACTGGCGATCGTCACGCGCGGGACGATCGCTCGCACCGACCGCCTCTATCCGCCGAGCGGCGCCGAGCCGATCGTCTATTCGGGGCACGGCGAGTCGGTGGACCTGCGTGCCGTGCTCGGCGACCTGTACGCGCGGGGCCACCGCCGCGTGCTCGCCGAGGGCGGCCCCGGCGTCCTCGGCGCACTGCTCGCGGCGGGCCTCGTCGACGAGCTCTGCCTCACCGTCGCGCCGGTGCTCGCCGGTGGGGACGGCAGGCGGATAGTCACCGGCCCCGACCTGCCGCTCGACCGCTGGCAGCGACGCCTGGTCCTCGGCGACGACGAGGGCTACCTCTACACGCGCTGGGCGCGCTGACGTGCCGGACTCCGTGATCTGGTTACTGTGAACGGCATGTCCCACGCGCGCACCCGAGCCCTCGCCGCCGCCGGGATCGCCGTCGGCGCCTTCGTCGCCGTGTCCGCCTGCACACCGGTCCCGGCCCCGACCCCCGACTACGTCACGGACTTCGGGAAGGGCGGTCGGGCACCGTCGCCCTCGGGAGACGCCGGGCCGAAGGGGCCGGAGTGGAAGGCCTCGGCGAAGGACCCGCTCGCCTGGCAGGACTGCACGAGCCGGCTGGCGGGCCGGTACGGCACCCCGCCTGCGGCGAACGCCACGCTGCAGTGCGCCACGCTGACCGTCGGCGTCGGCCAAGCCGAGGCGCCCCTGAAGCTGTCGGTGACGCGGGCGCGTGTGCCCGGCACGCCGGACACTGCCGCTCCCCTGGTCCTGGTGGGCGGGACCGAGTTCACCGGCCAGCGCGCCCTGTCCACCCTCGCCGCCGGCGACAGCCCGGTGCTGGCGAACCGGCCCGTGGTGGCCGTCGAGCGGCGCGGCATCGGGACGTCGGGCGCGCTCACGTGCCGCACGGCCGACGATCAGTCCGTGCTCCGCAGCGGCGGGACCGCGGGCCAGAGCCTCGAGACGCGGGTGGCGAAGGTCGGCGAGTCCGCGCAGAAGGCCTCGACCACGTGCGGCGACGCGTACGCCGACGCGATCTCCGACTTCACCGCGCCCGCAGCGGCCGACGACCTCGAGAAGCTCCGCACCACCTGGAACGTGCCCGCCCTGGGCCTGCTGGCCGTCGGCGACGGCTCCACGACCGCCCTCGCGTACGCGGCCGAGCACCCGAAGCAGGTCGCGCGGCTGATCCTCGACTCCCCCGTCCGCTACGGCGGCACCGAGCTGCAGCGCGCCGAGGACGCCGCGCGCGGGACGTCCGCCACCGTCGACGCCTTCGCCGCCCAATGCGGCCCCACATGCGCCCTCGGCGCGGACCCCGCCGGCGCCGTGCGCGCGATCATCGACGACGCGGCCGCGGGCCGGCTGGGCTCGTTCACGGACTCCGATGTCCGACGGGCCGTGGTCGTCACCCTCGGCACCGGCCCGGGCGACCGGGACGCCCGCATCACCCGCCTCGCCACCGCGCTCCAGGGCGCACGGTCCGGCGACGCCGCCCCGCTGCGCGCCCTCCTGCGCACCGCCGACGAGGCACTCGGCACCGACGGCCAGTTCGTCGCGCGCTGCTCCGACGCCGTCACCAAGGCCTCCCCAGACCAGGTCCTCGCGTCCGCGCGGAAATGGGGTCCCGAGTTCCGGCTGGGCGCCGCCACCGCGCTCGACCTCGGCACCTGCGGGGCCTGGCCGACGATGACGACCCCGCCGAAGCTCACCGACCTCGGCGTGACGTCGGTCGTCGCCACCTCCGCCGCCGACCCGCTCACCGCGCGCACCGCGCTCGACACCCTGACCGGCCAGCTCACCGTCGTCGGCGCGCAGCCCTCGGCCGTCACCTGGGCCGGGATCGGCGACGGCGCCGTGATCCGCTCGTCGTGCGTCCAGAAGTCGCTGATCGGGTACCTGGACAAGCTCGACGCACCGTCGACCCGCGCCTGCCCCGCGTGACCGCCCCGGGCCCGTCCGGCCCCACCCGGGCGGGCCTCCCGGTGCTTGTGGCCCCGTTGGGTACGGTTTAGCCGTGTCGTCAGTAGCCCTCGCGCGGATGAAGTCCGATCCCGGCCTCGTGGTCAAGGCCATTCTGTGGCCCCTCGCCCTGCTCACGCTGCTGCAGCGGCTGATCGTCCTGGTCCCGAACGGGAACAAGACCGACGACTTCACCACGGTGTACGCGGCCGCGGTGCGGTTCCTGCGCCACGAGGCCGTGTACACCGAGAACTACGACACGGTCGATCCGCACTACCTGTACCCGCCGTCGGGCACGCTGCTCATGGCACCGTTCGGGTACTTCGATCCGGAGACGGCGCGGTACATCTTCGTCGGGCTGAGCGCCGTCGCGCTGCTGCTCGCCCTCTACATCCTGCTCCGCATGTTCGGCTACGGCCTGAACTCCGTGGTCGCGCCCGTCGTGCTCTTCTTCGCCGTCACCACCGAAGCGGTGACCAGCACGCTCGTCTACACGAACTTCAACTGCTTCGTCCTCCTCGCCGAGGTGGCCGCGATGGCGCTGCTGCTCAAGCGCAAGGACCTGTGGGCCGGCGTCCCGCTCGGGCTGTCCTTCGCGGTCAAGCCCCTCCTCGCCGTGATGCTGCTGCTGATCATCGTGAATCGGCAGTGGAAGACACTGATCACCGCGATCGGCATCCCCGTCGTGTTGATGGGCGCGGGTATGGCGCTCTCCGCAGATCGCACGGAGTTCTTCCACAAGACGCTGCCGTATCTGGGCGGCGCGCGCGATTACTACAACAGCTCGATTGCCGGGAACGCCCAGTACTTCGGCCTGCCGCCCTGGCTGGACTACTTCCTTCGGGCGGCCGTCGTCGTCATGGCCGCGGTCACGCTGTGGCTGCTGTGGAAGTACTACCGCACGAGCAACGAGCTGCTGTGGCTCACGACCTCCACCGGCACCCTGCTGACGGCGTCGTGGCTCGTCGGATCGCTGGGCCAGGGCTATTACTCGATGCTGCTGTTCCCCATGCTGATGACGGTCGTCTACCGCAGCTCCGTGATGGGCAACTGGGTGTCCTGGGTCGCGGTCTACGGCTTCCTCAGTTACGACAACTGGCTCTCGGGCAAGTGGCCGGCGTTCGGCCGCTCGCTCGCGTACCTCAAGTGCACCCTCGGCTGGTCGCTGCTCATCGTCGTGCCGTTCTGCGTGCTCCTCTTCCGGTACCTCGACGCGAAGGCCGAGAACCGGCTCGACGAGGGCATCGACCGGCCGCTCCCGCCCGAGGAGGAGCCCGGAAAGCACGAGCTGGCACCATCCGCCGCGCGCGGTTAGTTTGGAAGCATGAGTGAGGCCAGTACTCCCAAGCCCAAACTGCAGCTGAGCGATTCGGAGTGGCGGCAGCGCCTGACCGCGCCCGAGTTCCGCGTGCTCCGGCAGGCGGGCACCGAGGCGCCGTTCACCGGCGAGTACACCGACACGAAGACGTCCGGCGTCTACCGCTGCCGCGCCTGCGGCGAGGAGTTGTTCCGCTCCGACGCGAAGTTCGAGTCCCACTGCGGCTGGCCGTCGTTCTTCTCGCCGCTCGCGGGCGACAAGATCATCGAGCGGGTGGACACCTCGCTGGGCATGCGCCGCGTCGAGGTGCTCTGCGCCAACTGCGGCAGCCACCTCGGCCACGTCTTCGAGGGCGAGGGCTACGACACCCCCACCGACCTCCGCTACTGCATCAACAGCATTTCCATGCGCCTGGAGCCCGACGACGCTTCCTGACCCGTCCGCGGCGGTGGTGGGGCGACCCTTCCATCAGGGAAGTGCGGTGACGAGCTCGCGCACCCCCACTCGCGGCCCGGAGAAGAACGGCGTCTCCTCGCGGGTGTGCCGGCGCGCGTCGGTGGCGCGCAGGTCGCGCATCAGGTCGACGATGCGGTGCATCTCGGGAGCCTCGAAGGCGAGCAGCCACTCGTAGTCGCCGAGCGCGAAGGCGGGGACGGTGTTGGCGCGGACGTCCGGGTAGCCGCGGGCGGCGCGGCCGTGGTCGGCGAGCATCTTGCGGCGCTCGTCGTCGGGCAGGAGGTACCACTCGAGGCTGCGCACGAACGGGTAGACGCAGATGTACGCGCCCGGGTCCTCGCCCGCGAGGAACGCGGGGATGTGGCTCTTGTTGAACTCCGCGGGGCGGTGCAGCGCGGTGCTCGACCACACCGGGTCGCTGGCGCGGCCCAGCGCGGTGCTGCGCCGGAAGTCGTTGTACGCGGCCTGCAGGTCCTCGAGCTTCTCGGCGTGCCACCAGATCATGAAGTCGGCGTCGGCCCGCATGCCCGCGACGTTGTAGACGCCGCGCACGACGAGGTCGCCCTCCTGGATCTTCGCCAGGAACGCCTCCGCCTCGGAGGCCGCCGCGGCGCGCTGCTCGTCGTCGCCCAGCTCGCCCGGCGTGATCGAGAACACCGAGAACATCAGGTAGCGGACGGTCGAATTGAGCTCTGCGTAATCCAGTTTGGCCATGGCCTCGATGGTAGTCCCGCGCGCGGAACAGGCTCAGGACAGGTCGGCGAGCACGCGCTGGGCCGCGGCCTCCGCGCGGGCGATGCACGCGGGCACCCCGACACCGTCGAAGTACGCGCCCGCGAGCGCGAGTCCCTTCGGGGTGGCCGCGTCGATCGCCGCGAGGGTGTCACGGTGGCCGGGCAGGTAGACGGGGATGCCCTCGTACCAGCGCTGCACGTGCGCGACGGTCGGCTCGGCGGTGACACCCAGCACGTTGGCGAGGTCGTCCCGCGCCGCCGCGACCAGGCCGGCATCGACGTCGTCGACGATCCGGCTCACGCCCAGGCGGCCGAACGACAGGCGCACGGTGCCGCCGGGCAAGTGGTCCCACTTGCGGCCCGACAGTGTGACCGCCTTGGCGCTGACCTGCTCGCGGCTCGCCACGAGCACGCCGGACAGGTCGGGCAGCTCGGTGTCCTCGGGCAGCCGCAGCGTCACCAGCGCCGAGCTGGCGGCCGGGATCGTACCCACGGCCGCGCCGAGTTCGGGCAGGCTCAGCCCGACGAGGCGGCCCACCTGCGGTGCGGGCACCGCGAGCACGACCGCGTCGAACATCGAGCCGCGCAGGCTCCAGCCGGGTCGCACCTCGGGCACGGGCGCGCCGAGCATGATGCGGTCGCCGAGCCGCTCGGCGAGGGCGTCGAGCAGCTGCTGGTAGCCGCCGCGGAAGGCACCGAAGACGGGGCTGTCGTCGGGCTCGCCGAGCACGTCGCGGACGGCCTCGCCGAGGGACGCGGCGCCCGCATCGAGACGGGCGGCCAGCGCGGGCAGCGCAGCGCGCACGGAGACGTCGTCGGCGTGGGCCGCGAAGACCCCCGCGACCATCGGGTCGACGCTGCGCTCGACCACCTCGTCGCCGAGGCGGGAGCGCACCAGCGCGCCGATCGACGCGTCGGCGCCGGGGTTCCAGCGCAGCGGGATCCGCACCTCGTCGGCGTCCCCCGGGATGCCCATGACGGTACGGCCGAAGCCTCCGCGGAGGGCACCGTCGGCGAACAGCGCCGGGCGGCGGCCCGCCGGCTCGACCAGCTGGTCGGCGAGACCGAGCTCGGTCGCGAGGTCGATCACCTCGGGCCGGCGGCGCACGAAGGCCTCGGCGCCCACGTCGAGGCGTTCCCCGCCGATGGTCTCGGAGCGCAGCTTGCCGCCCACGCGGTTGCCCGATTCGAAGACGGTGACGCGCGCGCCCGCCTGCTGCAGCCGCAGCGCGGCGACCAGCCCCGAGATGCCCGCCCCGACGACGGCGACGTTGCTCATAGCGCGTGCACCAGGTCGACGACACGGGTGAGCGCGTCGGGATCGGTCGACGGGAGCACGCCGTGGCCGAGGTTGAAGACGTGCCCGGTGGCGCCCGCGGCGAGCGCCGCATCGCCGTCGGCGACGACGCGCCGGACCTGGGCGTCGACGGTGTCGCGGTCGGCCATCAGCGTGGCGGGGTCGAGGTTGCCCTGCAGCGCCTTCCCCGGGCCGACACGGCCCGCCGCCACGTCGAGCGGGACGCGCCAGTCGACGCCCACGACGTCGGCCCCGGCCTCGCCCATGGCCCCGAGCAGCTCGCCGGTGCCGACCCCGAAGTGGAAGGCGGGCAGCGCGGGTGCGCTCTCGCGCAACGCGGCGAACACGCGCGCCGAATGCGGCTGGACGTACTGCCGGTAGTCGGCGAGCGAGAGCGCGCCGGCCCACGAGTCGAAGAGCTGGAAGGCCTGCGCGCCGGCGTCCGCCTGCACCCGCAGGAAGGTGATCGCGATGTCGGCGAGCGCGTCGAGCAGCGCGTGCCAGGTGTCGGGCTCGGTGTACATCAGCGACTTGGTGCGCTCGTGGTTGCGGCTGGGGCCACCCTCGACGAGGTAGGACGCCAGCGTGAACGGCGCGCCCGAGAAGCCGATGAGCGCGACGCCGGCGGGCAGCTCGCCGCGCAGCAACCGCACGGCCTCGGCGATCGGCTCGACCTGGGCCGCGTCGAGCTTCGGCATGGCCGCGACGGCCGCGGCGTCCCGGACCGGCTGCTCGATGACGGGCCCGATCCCGCTCACGATGTCGAGGTCGATCCCCGCCGCCTTGAGCGGGACCACGATGTCGGAGAACAGGATCGCCGCGTCCGTGCGGTGCCGCCGCACCGGCTGCAGCGTGATCTCGCAGACCAGGTCGGGGCGGAAGCACGACTGGAGCATGCCGATTCCCTCGCGCACCTTGCGGTACTCGGGCAGCGAGCGCCCGGCCTGCCGCATGAACCACACCGGGCGGTGCTCCGGGGTGCGCCCCGCCGCCGCGTCGAGCAGCGGGTACGCCGTCGCCGCGGCCGTCGTCGATCGATCCTCGTTACTCATCGTCAACGATCATGTCATGACCTCCGCGCCCGCAGGCCGAGGCCTGCGGCGCGCCTCCGCCTGTGAGGCCTCCCGAGCGGCTACGGTCACGGTTTGTGAGCCAACCAGGAACGGGTGACGAAGCGGCGGGCGGTGCGGGAGCGCGCGGCGCCGAGCCGGAGTCGTTCCGCGTCGCCGTCGAGTCCCTGCACACGGCGACGGTCCGCCCCGAGATCGAGATCGGCAGTATCCGGCCGCCGCAGCGCCTCGCCCCGTACAGCTACGCGCTCGGCGCCGAGGTCCGCGCGCCGGAGACCGACGTGGTGCCGGAGCACTCCGACGGCGAGACCTTCGGCCGCCTGATCCTGCTCCACGACCCGCACGGCCACGAGGCGTGGAACGGCCTCATGCGGCTCGTCGCGTACGTCCAGTCCGAGGTCGACGAGTCCCTGGCGTCCGATCCCCTGCTCCCCGAGGTGGCCTGGAGCTGGCTGACCGATGCTCTGGCGGAGCGCGGCCAGGAAGTGACCGCGCTGGGCGGCACCGTCACCGCGACCGCGTCGGTGCGCTACGGCGACATCGCCGGTCCTCCGCGGGCACACCAGCTCGAACTGCGCGCCTCGTGGACGCCCCTGGGTGAGGACCTGTCCGGGCACGTCGAGGCCTTCTGCGCGGTGCTCGAGACCGCCGCCGGGTTGCCCCCGGCCGGCATCACCCGGCTCGGCTCGGCGTAGGCGCCGCCGTGGGCAAGGCCTCATCGGAACCGGTCCCCGGCATTCCGCTCACCGAACCCGCCGAGGGCGTCCCGGAGCCCCTCACCACCGTCGAGGAGTTCGCGGACTGCGCCGCGGCCCTGCTGCGCGGCACCGGCCCCATCGCCGTCGACACCGAGCGCGCATCGGGTTTCACCTACTCCTCCCGCGCCTACCTGATCCAGATCAAGCGCACCGGCTCCGGGCTGTTCCTGCTCGATCCGATCCACGAGCCCGAGGGCCTCGCGCCGGTGATCGAGGCGATGCGGGGCGTCGAGTGGGTGCTGCACGCCGCCGACCAGGACCTGCCGTGCCTGCGCGACGACGGCTTCGAGTGCGACGAGCTCTTCGACACCGAGTTGGCGGGCCGCCTGCTGGGTGCGCCGCGGGTCAATCTCGCGGCGATGACCTCCGAGTACACCGGCTACGCGCTGGCGAAGGGACACGGCGCCGCCGATTGGAGCACCCGGCCGCTGCCCCACGACTGGCTCAACTACGCGGCGCTCGACGTCGAGGTGCTGGTCGATCTGCGCGACGAGGCCTACGAACGGCTCTCCGATGCGGGGAAGCTGGAGTGGGCGCTCGAGGAGTTCGAGTACGAACGCACGCGGCCCGACCCGCTCCCGAAACCCGATCCGTGGCGCCGCGTCTCGGGGCTGAGCACGCTGCGCAACCGCCGCCAGCTGGCCCGCGCCCGCGAGCTGTGGCTCGCGCGCGACGAGATGGCCGAGCAGCGCAACGTCGCGCCCGGGCGCACCCTGCCGGACGCGGCGATCGTCAACGCCGCCGCGAAGAATCCCACGACGGAAGCGGAGCTCACCGCGCTGCCGGTGTTCGGGGGGCCGCGGATGCGGCGCTCGGCGAAACGCTGGCTCGGGGCGATCCACCGGGCCAACGCTCTCCCCGACGCCTCGCTGCCGCCGCTGCACGGCCCGCGTAACGGGGTGCCCGCGAACAACCGCTGGGCGAAGTCGAATCCCGAGGCCGCCGAGCGCCTCGCCGCGGTGCGCGCCGCGCTCGCCGCGATCTCCGAGGAGGTCGCGGTGCCGGTGGAGAACCTGCTGCCGACGGACGCCGTCCGGCAACTGTGCTGGGACGGCACGGCCGACGGCGCGGGCGCCGTCGACGAGGCGCTCGCCGCCTCCGGCGCACGGAACTGGCAGCGCGCGCTGACCGTCACGGCCGTCGCCGCCGCCCTCGCGTCCGCCTGACAGGCCGGGCCTGGTCGGGTCGGAGGGTCAGCGCACCTGTTCGGGCGTGGCCTGTGCCTTCTCGACGGGAACGGTCACATGCGCGCACGCGGTGACCCACCCGGTGATCCGGAACGCGATCTCCGACGGGGTGAGCCCCAGATCGGTGAGGATCTCGCCGCGGGAGGCGTGATCGAGGAAGCTCTGCTCGATCCCGAGGACACGGGTCGGCACGTCGAGCTCGGCGCGCTGCAGCGCCGCGGTCACGGACGCCCCGATGCCGCCCGCGACGCCGTTGTCCTCCAGCGTGACGACGAGGTGGTGCGACCGGGCGAGGTCGACGATCGACACCGGCACCGGCAGGACCCAGCGCGGGTCGACCACGGTCGCGGAGATGCCCTGCTGGCGCAGGCGGGCCGCGACGTCGACGGCGACGTGGGCGAAGGCCCCGACCGCGACGATGAGCACGTCCCCGCCGCCGGAGGCCTCCTCGACGAGGACGTCGGCACCGTCGGGCAGGCGGCGCACGGCTTCGAGGTCCGCGGGCACCGCGCCCTTGCCGTACCGGATGAGTGTCGGCGCGTCGTCGACGGCGAGCGCCTCGGCGAACTCCTCGCGCAGGCGCGCGGCGTCGCGGGGCACCGCGGCGCGCAGGCCCGGCACGATCGCGGCGAGGGAGAGGTCCCACATGCCGTGGTGGCTGGCACCGTCGGGGCCGGTGACGCCGGAGCGGTCCAGGACCACTGTGACGCCCTGCCCGAGCAGCGCGACGTCCATGAGCAGCTGGTCGAAGGCGCGGTTGAGGAAGGTGGCGTACAGGGCCACGACGGGGTGCATGCCGCCGAGCGCGAGGCCGGCGGCGGAGGTGAGCGCGTGCTGCTCGGCGATGCCCACGTCGTACATGCGGTCGGGGAACTTGCGGCCGAAGTCCGCCACGCCCGTCGGCTCCGCCATGGCGCCGGTGATCGCAACCACGTCGTCGCGCCGCTCGCCGTGCGCGACGAGCTCCTCCGCGAACACCGAGGTCCAGTCGCGGGCGCCGCCGGCGCCGCCCACCGGCAGGCCCGTGGCGGGGTCGATGACGCCGATGCCGTGCATCTGGTCGGCCTCGTGGTTCTCGGCGTGCTCGTAGCCGTTGCCCTTCCGCGTGAGGGCGTGCACCACGACCGGCCCGCCGAAGTCCTTCGCGCGGCGGAGCGCGGCCTCGAGGGCCAGTTCGTCGTGCCCGTCGATGGGGCCGACGTACTTGAGCCCGAGGTCCGCGAACAGCGCCTGCGGGCTCACCATGTCCTTGATGCCGGCCTTCATGCCGTGCAGCACGGAATAGGCCGGCTCGCCGAGCACGGGCAGGTTCCGCAGCCGCCGGCGCGCCTCCCCGAGGAGCCGCTCGTACTCCGGCTGCGTGCGCAGTCCCGACAGGTGCGTCGCCAGGCCGCCGATCGTGGGCGCGTAGGAGCGGCCGTTGTCGTTGACGACGATGACGACGGGGCGGTCCGAGGCCGCGATGTTGTTGAGCGCCTCCCAGCACATGCCGCCGGTCAGGGCGCCGTCGCCGACGACCGCCACGACGGTGCGCTGCTCCCCCTTGAGCGCGAAGGCCTTCGCGAGGCCATCGGCGTAGCTCAGGGCGGCGGAGGCGTGCGAGGACTCGACCCAGTCGTGCTCGGACTCGGCGCGGCACGGGTAGCCGGACAGGCCGCCCGCCTGGCGCAGGGTGTCGAAGCCGTCGCGGCGACCCGTGAGGATCTTGTGCACGTAGGCCTGGTGTCCCGTGTCGAAGAGCACCGGATCGGTCGGCGAATCGAAGACGCGGTGGATCGCCATGGTCAGCTCGACGACGCCCAGGTTCGGGCCGAGGTGCCCGCCCGTCGCCGAGACCTTCTCCACGAGAAAGTCCCGGATCTCGGCGGCCAGCTCGGTGAGCTGGTCCTGATCCAGTCGACGCAGGTCCCGTGGGGACTCGATGGTGCGCAGCAGGTTCATATCCCTCGTGTCTACTCCCGTGAGAGGTGCCTTTGCCACTTTACCGGCGCCGCCGGTCGGACTCACGTTACCGGCCGCGGCGGTCTTCGAGCCCCGGCACGAGCACCGCGAAGGCCTCGAGGTGGTGCGTCCCGGGGAAGGCGTCGTACGCCGCCAGTTCGGCGAGGCGGTAGCCGTTCTCGCACGCTGCGCCCAGGTCGCGGGCGAAAGCGGCGGGGTCGCAGCCGACGTGCACGATCGCCCGCGGTTCCGACGCGGCGATCGCGGACATCACGCCCGCGCCCGCGCCCGTCCGGGGCGGGTCCAGCACCACGACCGACGGCGACGGCAGCCCCCTGAGCCGGGAGGCGACGTCGCCGCGGTGGAAGGCGACGGGCTCATCGGCGAGGGTCTGCCTGCCTGCGGCGATCGCGCCGCCGGAGGTCTCGACCACGTCGACCGCGAAGCCCTGGTCGACCAGGGTGCCGGCGAGGACGCCCGCGCCGCCGTACAGGTCCCAGGCCCGGCCGGGTTCTCCCCCGTACCGCGCGGTGTACGCAGCGACCCACTGCGCGTACCGGGACGCCGCGTCGCGGTGCGCCTGCCAGAAGCCGCCCACGGGGATCCTCCAGGACCGTTCGCCCACCCGGTACTCGGCGAGCGCGTCGCCCGCCAGGACCCGCGCGGGCCGGCCGCGGCGCGCGGGCACCGCGGCGTGCGCGGCACCGGCGTCGTCGAGGACGAGCGCCACCTCGGTGCCCGGGTCGACGCGCAGGCCGCCCGCGGACTCGGTGAGCGCCGCGGGCAGCTGCGCGCAGGGCGCGACGACCACGGCGTCGCTGCGGTGCGCGTGCTGCCCGAGCCGACCGTCACCGTCGGCGACGAGGCGCGCGCGGTGGCGCCAGCCCGTCACCGGGGCGTCCGACAGCGGCTCGACGGTCGGCTCGAACGCATCGGGCTCGAATCCTCCGAAGCGCACGAGGAGGTCGTGCAGCACGTCGGCCTTGAGCTCGCGCTGGTAGGCGGGGTCGGCGAAAGTCAGGTCGCAGCACCCGGCGCCCGCGGCGGCCGCGGCGCAGGCCTCGGGGACGCGGTGCGGCGAGGCTTCGAGGACGTCGACGGTGCTCGCGCGGGCGTAGGACTTCTTCACCTCGGTGACCCGGGCGCGGACCCTCTCCCCGGGCAGCGCGCCGCGCACGAAGATCGCCCGCCCGTCGTGCCGGGCGATGACGAAGCCGCCGTGTCCCGGCGCGCCGCAGGTCAGCTCGAGCAGGTCATTCGGTGCGAGCATGCGTCGCCCTCCTGGCCACGAGGAAGGTGATCAGCAGGCCGACGGCGAACATGGGCCAGCCCATGATGATCCGGGCGACGCCGAGCCCGCCCACGTCGTCGTTCTGGTACAGCGCGAACTGGACGGCGAACCGCACGGCGAACATGGCGATCCACAGCACGGTCAGCCACGCGAACGTGCGGTACTGCCGCCGGTCGGAGCGCCAGTCGGCGCCGGCTCCCGCCGCCGCGCCGGTCTGTTCCTTCTTCCGCTCGTCGAAGAGGTGCCACAGCACCCCGACGAGGGGCCACCGCACGAGCAGCGACACCGCGAAGGCGACGGCGAAGACGGCCTGCATGACGATGCCGTAGAGGAAGTAGCCCTTGCCGTTCCCGCCGACGATCATCGCGATCACCACGCAGACCGCGACGCCGAAGAAACCGGAGATCGCGGGCTGGATCGAGGTGCGGGTCGCGAGGCGGATCACGGCGACGAGTGCCGCCACGGCGAGCGCGGCGATCGCGCCGCCCTTGAGTCCCCAGACGGCGTTCGCGGGCACGAAGGCCATCACCGGCAGCGCGGAGTACACCAAGCCCTGCCAGCCGCCCATCTGCTCGAGCACCTGATCCTTGATCGAGGCCTCGGGGGCGTCCTGCTCAGCCGTTCCCGGCTCCTGCTCAGCACCATCCGTCACAGGAACACAGTACGTGGCCGGGCGCACCCGCGATCCGGTGCCGCCGCCGCGCCACGGGCGGCCCCTGGCATGCTCGCCCCATGCTGTTCCGCGCGCACACCACCGCCGTCCTGCTGCCGGGCTCGGGCTCGGACGCCGATTTCGTGCTCCGCGCGTTCGCGCCGCTCACCGAGCTGTGCGCGCGCACGGTGGCGGTGGACGCGGCGCCGCCGTCCGTGGTGGCGGGGTATCGCGCCGCGCTGGACGCCGCCGCCTCCGACGGCCCGCTGCTGGCCTGTGGCGTCTCGCTGGGCTCGGCGGTCGCCGCGAGCTGGGCGCTGGAGAACCCGGGCGCCGACGTGACGCTGGTGCTCACGCTGCCGCCCTGGTGCGGTCCGGCGGGCCCCGACGTGCCGGCGGCGATGTCGGCGCGGGTGACCGCGGACACCGTCGACGAGGTGGGCGCGGCGGAAGCGATCGCCCGGATGCGGGCCGGGAGCCCGCCGTGGCTGGCGCGGGAATTGAGCCGGTCGTGGGCGGCGCACGGCGCGTTCCTCGCGCCGGCCCTGCGCGAGGCGGCGGGGTACGCGGCGCCGACCGAGGCGGCGCTCGGCGGGCTCGCCGCGCGCACCGTCGTCGTGGGCGCCGAGGGCGACCTGATCCACCCGGTGGCCACGGCTCGGGCCTGGGCCGCCGCGATCCCGGACGCCGCCGGCATCGTGGTCGAGCTGGCCGACCTCGGCCCCGACCCGGCCGTCCTCGGCCGAGCCGGGCTCGAGGGACTTACTGCTGGTTGTTGAGCCTGGTCAGCGCGGAGCCCCGGGTGAGCCGGTCCTGATTGCTCTGCCGCAGGGCGGCGGGGCCGTCGGCGGCGGCGCGCTGCGCGACCTGCGCGGCGATCGACGCGGCGGCCTGCTCCTGCTGCGCCTGCTGCTCGGCCATGGCCTGCTGCAGCTGCTGCACCAGCTCGGCGGGGAGCTCGATCTCGAGGTGATCGCGCGCCGGCCGCGGATCCGTGCCGCGCCGCACCACGGTCTCCGCGAGCATGGCCCGCGCGAGCTGCGCGGCCTGGTCGGCGTTCTCGAGCGGCGCGGCCACCACGATGCGGACCATCCAGCGGGGGCCGTCGACGCCGATGAACCGCAGCACGCCGTCGGGCTGGGTGCCGACGACCTCACGCCCCCAGTGGCCGTCCTCGATCGCGACCTGGGCCCCGTTCTCGCGGAGGGAATCGGCGAGCTCGGTCACGACCTCGCGCCACTGCCCGCCCGATTTCGGCGCGGCGAAGACGCCCGGCGTGATGCGCCCCACCGGGGTGTCGAGGTGCACGCCGACGGGCACCCCCTCGGGGCTCATCTCGACCTGCAGCTGCGACTCCGCCGGCATGGCCAGGATGATCGAGCCCAGGTCGAGGCGGCCGTCGTCGAGGCCGTCGGTGCTCTCGAGGGAATTGAGGTCGTACGGGCCCGCCCCGGTGCCGAGCTCCTGGACCTCGTCGTCGCCCGCGGGCTCCGGCACCGTGTGGTGCTCGGGTTGGCCGATCGTGGCGTACGGATCGACGCTCGCGGTGCTGCGCTGCTTGGACTTGCGGCGGCCGAGGGCCATGGACGGTGCTCCTTGGTTCTTCGAGGGTGGACGGGAAGTCAGTGCGAGGTCTCGAGGCTGGCGTGCCCGCCCGACGAGCCGTAGCCGCCGGCGCCGCGCACCGTCTCGTCGAGGAAGGTGACCTCGTGGAAGTCCGGCAGCTCGACGCGCTGCACGAGCAGTTGGGCGATGCGATCGCCGCGCTTGATCTCGACGGCCTTCTCGCGATCGGTGTTGAGCAGGCACACCTTGAGCTCGCCGCGGTAGCCGGCATCGATCGTGCCGGGCGTATTGACCACCGTGAGACCGTGTTTCGCAGCCAGCCCGGACCGCGGGTGGATCAGGCCGACGGTGCCGTGCGGCAGCGCGATCGCCACGCCGGTGCCGACGAGCGTGCGGGCGCCGGGTTCGATCCGCACGTCGATCGTCGAGTACAGGTCCACGCCCGCGTCGCCGGGATGTGCGCGCTTGGGGAGTGGGAGGCCCTCGTCGAGCCGCAGTAGGGGTATCTGGCTCACCATGGGATGCAGACTACGCTGAAGCCGTGTCGGACGATCGAACAGTGAAGACCTCGAGGCCGGGGAACGGCTACGTCGAGAGGCTCACGGTGCCGTGGTACTGGTGGCTCGCGGGAGCGGTCGTGGCGGGTCTGCTCTGCTTCGAGGTGACGCTCGCCGCGAACTGGGGTGACTGGATGATCGGCGCGTTCGTGCTGATCGTCGCCGTGATCGCGGTCCTGCTGTGGTCGATGGGCCGCGGGAGTGTCGCGGTGCGCGACGGTGAGTTGTGGGCGGGCAACGCCCACCTGCCGCTGGAGCTGATCTCCCGCGCTGCGGCGGTGCCGTCGGAGGCGAAGAGCGCGGCCCTGGGCCGCCAGCTCGATCCCGCCGCGTTCGTCTACCACAAGGGCTGGATCAAGACGATGATCGTCGTGGTCCTCGACGATCCCGACGATCCGACGCCGTACTGGATGGTCTCCACCCGGCATCCGGAGAAGATGCTCGCACTGATCCCCGCCGCGACCACGCTCGGATAGCGAGCGGGCCGCCGCGGAGAAGGTCGCGTCAGGCGCAGTCGATGCAGATCAGCTCGGTGCCGTCCGGATCGGCGAGCCGGCTGCGGTGGTACACCAGGAAGCAGCTGGTACAGGTGAACTCGTCAGCCTGCTTCGGCACCACGCGGACGCTCAGCTCCTCGCCCGACAGGTCGGCACCGGGGAGCTCGAAGGACTCGGCGGTCTCGCCCTCGTCCACATCCACCGTGCCGGACTGGCCCTCGTTGCGACGGGCCTTGAGCTCCTCGAGCGAATCCTCCGAGATCTCGTCCGCCTCGGAGCGCCGTGGAGCGTCGTAATCAGTTGCCATGCCGTGTCATCCCCATCCTTGCTCGTGCCCCCGGTCTCGGGGTTTCCGAGACCGCCGGGCGCGTTGTGTCCCGCGCGAGCGGCCAGAGTGTAGCGCACTCGAAATCGGTTGTCACGGACTTTCCGTGACGGTTGCCGATTCCACCGCTCGTTGCCCCTCCAACGCATGATGAGCCCAGATGATTCCCGCGACCTCCCGCGAGGATTCCCGCGGCGACTCCCGCGCCGCCTCCCCTGCCGGACGGACGCGCTCCCGTACAGTCGGGGCCGTGGTTTCCCAGCTCACCGGCACGGGCCGGCGATTCGACCGGAACGGTGAACCGTTCCGGCGTCGCAACACGCTGCCGATCCTCATCGTGATCGCCGTCCTCGCCGTGGTCGCCATCGCGACCTGGGCCCGCGCCATGTCCTCACAGGAAGAGACGGCCGCGCCCGTGTCCTGCCCGCCGCCGCCGGCACCGTCGGCCTCGGCGACCGCCACGACGACCGGCGCCGCCGCGCGCGCAGGGGCCACGGCCCCGGCACCCGCACCCGCCTCGGGACAGTTCGACGTCGTCTCCCCCGACGACCTCGTCTCGGTCCGGCCCGCGCCGCTCGCGGCCTCGACGGTGCGCGTGCTCAACGCCTCCGGGCAGGCGGGCCGCGCGGAGACGACGCTGAACAAGCTCGCCGACTACGGCTTCGGCGCACCGACCACCGGCGCCTACGGCAACGACCCGGTCTACCCCGAGATGGCCTGCCAGGCGCAGCTGCGGTTCGGCGACTCGGGCAAGGCCGCGGCCGCGGCGGCGTGGATCATCGCGCCGTGCGCCGAACTCGTCAACGACGGGCGGCGCGACAACTCCGTCGACCTGGTCCTGGGTACCTTCTTCACCGATCTCGAGCCCAGCACCGATGCGCAGGAGATCCTGCGCATCCTGCGTGCGGCGCCCGCCGGGGCGGCCGACGGCGGGGCGAACCCCGCGCTCGTCTCGGCGGTCCACAGTCAGTCCTGCAACCGCTGATCGACGCCGCCGGGGCGCCGGGAGCTACAGGGCCTCGAGCCCGCCGGCCGCCCGGAGCAGGGCGATCAGATCGTCGGCGATCCCGGGCGCGGCGGCCAGGGTCAGCGCGCCGTCGTCGCTGTTGGAGTCGGGCGCCGGCACGATCACCACGGCGCCCGCCTCCTGCGCGATGAGGGCTCCGGCGGCCCAGTCCCACGGGCTGAGTCCGTGCTCGAAGTGGGCATCGGCGCGGCCCGCGGCCACCATGCACAGGTCCAGCGCCGCGGACCCGATGCGCCGCACGTCCCGCACCGCGGGAAGCAGCTGCGCGAGCACCCGTCCCTGCTTCTCCCGGCGCTCGCGGGCGTAGCCGAAGCCGGTCGCGACGAGGGCGAGCGCGGGATCGGTGATCGGGTTGGCCCGCAGGTCGCGGACGGTGCCGTCGGGGGCGATCTCACGGGCACCCGCGCCCAGGGCGGCCGCGTAGACGGTGCCGTGCACGACGTCGGCGACGGCGCCCGCGACGGACACCCCGTCGACCCGCGCACCGACGGAGACCGCGTACGCGGGCACGCCGTAGAGGAAGTTCACGGTGCCGTCGATGGGGTCGACGACCCACTGCACCGCGCCGGGCTCCCCGCGCTCGCCGCCGAACTCCTCACCGAGGACCGTGTCGTCGGGCCGCAGCTCGGCGAGGCGCTCCCGCACGAAGCCCTCGGTCTCCGTGTCGACCACCGTGACCGGATCCGTGGGCGTCGACTTCGTCGTGACCCCCTCGGGACGGGACCCGCCGGCGCCGTCGAATGCATTGGCGCCGAAGACCTCCGCCCGGCGGGCGGCGACGCGCTGCGCGGCTTCCGCGGCGACCGTGACGGCGATCTCGGACAACTCCCACCGGTTCAGTTGCACGCCCTCCACAGAACCACAATCCGCGGTACTTTGTCAGCGCCGGGGGCACCCGGGCGGAGGACGAGACGTCCGGCACTTCGAGGAATGCGGAGCAGGCAATGGCGGAGAATCTGGGGTTCGGTGTCGACATCGGCGGCAGCGGCATCAAGGGCGGCATCGTCGACATGGACACGGGCGAGCTGGTCGGCGAGCGCTTCAAGGTGCCCACCCCGCAGCCGTCCACGCCGGGCGCGTGCGCCGGTGCGGTCCGCGAGGTGATCGGACACTTCGGTTGGGACGGCCCCGTCGGGATCACGGTGCCGGCGGTGGTGACGAACGGCACGGTCCGCAGCGCGGCCAACATCGACGCGGGCTGGGTCGGTACCGACGCGAACGAGCTCTTCACCTCCACGCTGGACCGCCCCGTGACGGTGCTCAACGACGCCGACGCCGCGGGGCTCGCCGAGGACCGGTACGGCGCGGGCCGCGATTTCGACGGCGTGATCCTGCTGCTGACGCTGGGCACGGGCATCGGCTCGGCGCTGATCTACCGCGGGACGCTGGTGCCCAACACGGAGTTCGGCCACATCGAGGTGGAGGGCAAGGAGGCCGAGCACCGCGCGGCGAGCTCCGTGAAGGACCGTCGCGGCTGGAGCTACGAGAAGTGGGCGGGACAGGTCAGCCGCGTCTTCCGCGAGTACGAGAAGCTGCTCTGGCCGGACCTGATCATCGTGGGCGGCGGCGTGAGCCGCAAAGCCGACAAGTGGGTCCCGCTGCTCGAGGTGAAGACGCCGGTGATCCCCGCGAAACTGCTGAACACCGCGGGCATCGTGGGCGCGGCGATGGCATCGCAACGCACCTGATCCGCCCGGTTCGGGCGCTTTGACCGCAGGTGAATGCGGGCGGAGCGACCGAATCGTTACAATGGGGTGCCGGCGTCGAAACGCCGGAACAGACGCCGGGCCCTCTCGCCCCCGGACGCCTCAGCCACCACCGACGCCGCGCACGGCTCGGGACCGGTGCTGTTGTCGCGCCCGGGATGCGGTTCCGGCGCACGCAGGCACAGTAGGAAAGGGCGTACGTGGCAGCGACGCAGACCAGCTCCAGCGCACCGTCGACAGGCGGCGTGGACGGTTCGGCCACCTCGGCGGAGACCCCCGCCAAGAAGACCACCGCCAAGAAGGCTCCCGCGAAGAAGGCTCCGGCCAAGAAGGCACCCGCCAAGAAGGCGGCGGCGAAGAAGGCCGCTCCCGCGAAGAAGGCGCCGGCGAAGAAGGCGGCCGCCGGCCCGGCGAAGCGCACCGCGAAGAAGACCGCGGGCAAGAAGGACGCCTCCGCAGCCGGTGCCGAGAGCGGCGCCGAGGACGAGGTCGATCCCGAGCTCGACGGCGATCCCGATCCCACCGAGCTCTCGGACGAGGACGTCGCGCTCGACGCCGACGACACCGCCGACGACGCCACGGAGACCAAGGGCAAGAGCGCGGTCACGAAGCCCGCTCCGGCGGACGCGGAGGACGAGGAGCCGTCCGAGCAGGACAAGGCCTCCGGCGACTTCGTCTGGGACGAGGAGGAGTCCGAGGCGCTCCGCCAGGCGCGCAAGGACGCCGAGCTGACCGCCTCCGCGGACTCGGTGCGCGCCTACCTCAAGCAGATCGGCAAGGTGGCGCTCCTCAACGCCGAGGAGGAGGTCGAGCTCGCCAAGCGGATCGAGGCCGGCCTGTTCGCCGAGCAGCAGATCAACCGGTGGCTCGAGCGCGGCGAGAAGCCCGCGATCGGCATCCGGCGCGACATGAACTGGATCGCCCGCGACGGCAACCGTGCGAAGAACCACCTGCTCGAGGCCAACCTGCGCCTCGTGGTCTCGCTGGCCAAGCGCTACACCGGCCGCGGCATGGCGTTCCTGGACCTGATCCAGGAGGGCAACCTCGGCCTGATCCGCGCCGTCGAGAAGTTCGACTACACCAAGGGCTACAAGTTCTCCACGTACGCCACCTGGTGGATCCGGCAGGCGATCACCCGCGCCATGGCCGACCAGGCCCGCACCATCCGCATCCCGGTTCACATGGTGGAGGTCATCAACAAGCTCGGCCGCATCCAGCGCGAGCTGCTCCAGGACCTGGGCCGCGAGCCCACGCCGGAGGAGCTGGCGAAGGAGATGGACATCACGCCCGAGAAGGTGCTGGAGATCCAGCAGTACGCGCGTGAGCCGATCTCGCTCGACCAGACCATCGGCGACGAGGGCGACAGCCAGCTCGGCGACTTCATCGAGGACTCGGAGGCCGTCGTCGCGGTCGACGCGGTGTCCTTCACGCTGCTGCAGGACCAGCTCCAGTCGGTCCTCGACACGCTGTCCGAGCGCGAGGCCGGTGTCGTCCGCCTGCGGTTCGGCCTCACCGACGGCCAGCCGCGCACCCTGGACGAGATCGGCCAGGTCTACGGCGTGACGCGCGAGCGCATCCGGCAGATCGAGTCGAAGACGATGAGCAAGCTGCGGCACCCGTCGCGCTCGCAGGTCCTGCGCGACTACCTCGACTAGTCGATCGACGCGGAACGGCCCGGCGGATTCTCCGCCGGGCCGTTCCGCGTTCCGTCCGCGTTCGGCGGATCAGGCCGGCTCATCGAGGAACGCGATCAGGTCGCCCGCGTAGTCCTGCGGAACCTCGAGCGCCGCGAAGTGGCCGCCGCGCGGCATCGCGGTGTAGCGGACGACGTTCGCCGCCCGCTCGCACCAGGCGCGCGGGGACTGCGCCTCTCGCGGGTAGATCGCCATGGCGGTCGGCACGGTGATGCGCGCGAGCTCGCCGCCCCATCCGTCGGCGGCGTAGCTGTCCGCGGCCGTCGCCGCGGTCTGCGTGAACCAGTAGATGCTGATGTTCGTGAGCAGCTCGTCGCGCCCGCCGAAGGCGCCCTCGACGTCGTGGTCCTGGGCTCCGGTGTCGATCAGGCCCAGCATCCAGGCGGCGAGGCCGGCCGGACTGTCGTTGAGGGCCGGGCCCACGATCTGCGGCTTCGTGGACTGCACGGCCGCGTAACCGCCCTGGGTGGCCCACCAGTACTGGATGAACTCGGCGTAGGCCCGCTCCTCGTCGGTGAGGTCGGGCTCGCTCCCGGTCGGGTACTCGGCGTTGGTGAGGTGCAGCGCGGTGACCCGGTCGGCATGCCGTCGCGCGAGCTGCGATCCCACGACGGTCCCGACGTCCCCGCCCGCCACCACGAACGTGTCGTAGCCCAGCGTCTCGGTCATCAGGCGCTGGAACAGGTCGGCCGTCGCCGCACTCGACAGCGCGTGACCGCCGGTGAACGCGAATCCCGGGAGCGAGGGCACGACGCAGTCGAAGCCGCGGGCGGTGAGGTCGTCGAGCACGCGACGGTACCGGAACGGCGTGTCCGGCCAGCCGTGCAGCAGCAGGATCGCGCCCCGCGCATCGGCGGCGACGCGGTGCAGGAAGTGCACCGGGCGGCCGTCGACCTCGGCCACGAACTGCGGGATCGCGTTCAGGCCCGCCTCGGCTTCCCTCCAGTCGAACTCCCCGGCCCAGTACGCGACGAGCTCGCGGAGGTACTCGCCGGACGTCCCCCGGGCGAAGTCCGTGTTGGGGGCGACGTCCGGGAACCGCGTGGCGCGGAGCCGCTCCCGCAGGAGCGCGATCTCGGCGTCCGGGACGGCGATGGTGAAGGGGGACACGGTCATGGCGGCTCCGCTCAGAGGGTGATCCGAATCACCTGGGAGTATTCGCCGCTTTCGTCCCGTTCGCATCCCGAAGTCCGGTCCCCCTTGGCCGGGCGGGCCGGACGGGACGGCGGATCCCGTCCCTGCGCTCAGCGCTCGGCCGCCTCGCCGCGGCCCGTCACCCACAGCGGACCGGTGACCAGCCAGATCACGGTGATCACACCGAGGGTGCCGAAGACGCCCAGGAGCGCCTCGCGCTGCGTGGCGTCGGCCACGGTGTACCCCAGCCCGAGCGAGACGGCCCCGGCGATCGCGACGGCACCGAGCCAGCGGTAGAAGTCCGACCACTCCTTGCGGGTCCGCTCGGGCCCGAGCTTGGGTACCTTCCGCGGCGCGGGTCCGCCGGCGAAGCGGTGGGCGAAGCGCTCGTCGGCCCAGGCGATCATGCGGTGCCCGAACATGACGGTGCACCCCAGGTAGATTCCCGCGAGGCGGTGCGCGAAGCTCACCTCACCGCCCCGGTACAGGTCGATCGCGACGGCCACGATGAGCACGACGTCGAGCAGCGGCACGAGCGCCAGCGAGATCATGCCGGCGCGCCGCCACCGCAGGACGTACCGCATCGCGAGGCCCCCGAGCACGAGGACCCAGAAGCCGACCTCGCACGCGGCAATCGTCCACAGCACCGGATTGTTCAGCTCTCCCATGCCGCCCACTGTGCCGGGACCGGAACGCCGCCGTCGTCCCCCCGGCGGCGCGTGGGCCCTCCCCCTTTCGGTGGACCCGTCGGCACCGTCGATGTGCTGCAATGGGCGCATGAGGTCGGTGATGAGCGGGTGGTCGTCGGAGTACGCCGCCGTCCCGGCCTTCGGCATCTGCCTGGTGGGCGCCGTGCTCTGGGGCGCGGGCGGCTGGTCTGTCAACGCACGGACCGAGGACTTCTACCCGTGGCAGGTGAAGCTGGGACTGCTCGGCGGCGCGCTCGCGATCCAGTTGCTCGCCCGCCACCGCCCGGCGGTGGCGTTCGGCCTGATGCTGGCGCTGGTCGCGTGGGACTTCTCGTTCGGACCGTCGGTGGTGCTGTGGATCGCTCTGTCGGACGTGATCTACCTCGCCGTGGCGACGGGGTCCGAACGACTGCGGGACGTGGTCTCGGTGACGGTGCTGGTCCTCACGATCGTCCTCGGCGTCGGCGCGACCGCCTTCGTCGGCGTCAAGGCCGGGATGTACGCCGTGCTGATCCTCATCGCCGTGATCTGGTCGCCGATCGGCTACGGCAGGGCGGTGCTCGCCTACCGCCGGCTCGCGGAGCTCGAGCGGGAAGAGAGCGAGTCCCGACGCGCGACGGCGCTCGCGGACGAGCGGCGCCGCCTGGCACGGGAACTGCACGACACCGTCGCGGGGCACCTCTCCGCGGTCGCGATCCTCGCCGACGCCGCGCAGCGCACGCCCCAGAATCCGGCGGTCCTGCAGTCGATCCGGTCCGGCAGCCTCGCCGCGCTCGAGGAGATGCGGGCGACGATCAACCTGCTCACCTCCCCCGACGACGCCGCCGTCCGCACCACGCTCGAGTCGCTGGAGCCGCTCATCGAGACCGCGGGGGCCGCGGGTGTGACCGTGCAGCTCGGCCTGCCCGACGGTCCGCTGCCCACCGCCGTCGAGGCCACCCTCACGCGGATCCTCGGCGAGGTCATCACGAACGCGACCAAACACGCCCCCGGCGCCGAGCTGGAGGTCGCCGTCGACGCCGATCAGGAGGCCCTCACCATGACCGCCACCAATCCCCTGCCCAGCACCGGCTGGTCGGAGGGCGCCGGGGACGGCCTGCGCAACATCGCCTTCCGGGCCCAATCGATCGGCGGGACGGCGACCGCCGGCCCGCACGACGGAGCCTGGGTGGTCCGGGCGACGATCCCGATGGAGGTGGCACGATGACGGCCACCGTCGTCCTGGCGGACGATCACGCGGCGATCCGGGCGGGCCTGCGCCTGCTGCTGGAGTCCACCGGGGAGGTGCGGGTGGTCGGCGAGGCGGCCGACGGTGCCGCCGCCCTGCGGCAGGCGCGGGCGCTCAAGCCGGACGTCGTCGTCATGGACGTGCGCATGCCCCGGGTCGACGGGCTCACGGCGACGGCCTCCGTCGTGGCCGAGACCGACAGTGCGGTGCTGGTGCTGACCACCTTCGACCTGGACGAGTACGTGCTGGGCGCGCTCAGCGCCGGGGCCAGCGGCTTCCTGCTCAAATCGGCGGGCGGCGACGAGCTGATCCGCGCCGTCCTGGCGGTCGCCGCGGGCGACGCCGTGCTCGACCCGAAGGTGACCCGCGCGGTGATCGCGGCGATCCCCCGGCCGGGAGCCGAGCCCGTCGCGGTGGACCTCAGCGGCCTGACGGACCGGGAGCGCGACGTCCTCGCGGGGCTGGGCGAGGGCCTGTCCAACCAGCAGATCGCGCGTCGCCTGGACATCGGTGAGGCGACGGTGAAGACGCACGTCTCCCGGGTGCTGATGAAGCTCGGCGTGCAGTCGCGGGTGCAGGCCGCGGTGGTGGCCGCACAATCGGGTTTGAGCTAGGGCTTGACCCTAACAATACTTCAGGTTGTCTGATGGACTCGTTCCAGAAAACGACACGAGGAGAGACCATGACCGCCATCGACACCGCAGCCCCGTCGACCTTCCGCCTGACCCGCACGACCGCCGTCCTCGGCGCCGTCGGCCTGTCCCTGCTCGCCAACCTCGCCCTGTGGCTCGTCGGCCTCGCCGCCGGCGGCGACTTCACCATGACCGACGAGGCCGGGATCCGCGCCTCGGTCGCGCCGGGCGGCGTCGTCCTGATGACGGTGGCGCCGCTCGCCGTGGGCATGACCGCGGCCGTACTCCTCTCGAAGCTGTGGGCGCCGATCCTGCGGGTGGCCGCCGTGATCGGCGCCGCGGCGTCGCTCGGCACCATCGCGGGCACGCTCGCCGCCGACTTCGACGGCCCGTCCACGGTGATGCTCTCGCTGATGCACGTGGTGATCGCCGTGGTGCTGGTGGTGGCCCTGGAGGCGCTGTTCCGGCGGGTGCGCTGACCGCGGTGCGCCCGGCGCCGCCGGGCGCACCGCAGAGGATCCGTACCCTCACCCCCTCACCGGGTGAGGGTACGGATCCAGTTCCGGGTGGCGGCGGGGTCGATCACGTCGTCCAGCTCGAAGGTGGTGGCGGCGTGCAGGGCCCGTCCGCGCTGGTACGCGAGCGCCAGCAGCTGCTCGAACAGCTCGGCCCGCGCCGCCTCGTCGGGCGCCGCGGCGAGTTCCTTGCTGAAACCGAGGCGCACCGCCCCCTCGAGCCCCATGCCGCCGATCTCGCCGGTGGGCCAGGCGACCGTGAACTGCGGGGCGTGGAAGCTGCCGCCGGTCATCGCCATCGCGCCGAGCCCGTAGCCCTTGCGCAGCACGATCACGCCGAGCGGCACGGTGAGCCGCGCGCCGAGCACGAACAGCCGGGAGAACCGGCGGACGGTGGCCTGTTCCTCGGCCTCGGGGCCGACCATGAAGCCCGGGGTGTCGCACAATGAGATCACCGGGAGCCCGTGGGCCTGGGCGAGTTCGAGGAAGTCCGCGAGCTTGTCCGCGGCCTCGGCGTCGATCGCGCCGCCCAGGTGTCGGGTGCTGTTGGCGATGAGCGCATACGGCTTCCCCTCGACCCGCACCAGTGCGGTGATGACGCCGACGCCGTAGTCGCGGCGCAGTTCGAGCGTCGAGTCCTCGTCCACGATCGCGGCGATCGCGGCGCGGACGTCGTACGCGCGCAGCCGGTTCTCCGGCACCACGTGGCGGGCGGCGCGCGGATCGGGTGCGGTCCACTCGTCGACGGCGCCGGCGAAGTAGCCGAGGTACCGGCGCGCCCGGTCGACGGCGTCGGCCTCGTCGTCGGCGACGACGTGCACGACGCCGTTGCGGCGCTGCACGTCGATGGGGCCGATGGCCTCGGGCGGGAACTCCCCGAGCCCGCCGCCGGAGATCATTGCGGGCCCGCCCATCCCGAGGTTGGCGTCCGGGGTGGCGATGACGACGTCGCAGATGCCGGCGAGCGCCGCGTTGCCCGCGAAGCACCGGCCGGAGACGACGGCGAGGAGCGGCACCCGCCCCCGCAGCGCGCCGAGCGACCGGAAGGTGGGCACGTCGAGGCCCGCCACGATGTCGAGGTCGGTGTCGCCGGGGCGGCCGCCGCCGCCCTCCGCGAACAACACGATCGGCACCCCGCGGCGCTCCGCGACGTCGATCAGGCGGTCGGTCTTGGCGTGGTTGCGCCATCCCTGCGTCCCGGCGAGCACGGTGTAGTCGTACGAGATCACCATCGCCTCGGCGCCGTCGATCGTCGCGAGCCCGCCGATGAGTCCGTCCGCGGCGCCCGTCGCGATGAGCTCCTCCTCGGAGCGGCGCGCTCGCTGCGCGGGCAGGAGCAGCGCGCCGTACTCGGTGAAGCTGCCCGCGTCCACGAGGTCGTCGATGTTCTCGCGGGCGGTGCGCCGGCCGATCCTCCGCCGCTTGGCGACGGCGTCGGGCCGGCCCTCATCGAGGGTGACGCGGTGCCGCTCGCGCACCTCGTCGAGATCCGCGCGGGGCCGGTCGAGATCGAGGGCATCAGCCGTATCGCCGGCGGCCGCCGCGCCGTCGGCGGCGGCGTACGTCAGGAGCGGGGTACCCGCGGTCACCGTCTCCCCGGGCCGCACCAGCACGTCGCCGACGGTGACGCTCACCGGCAGCGTCTGCTCGTGCTCCATCTTCATGGCCTCGAGCACCACGAGGGCGGTCCCGGGCTCGGCCGCGGCCCCGGCTCCCGCGACCGCGACGACGGTGCCGGTCAGCGTCGCGGTGAGCACGTCCCCGTCGAGCTCGACGGCGGGCGTCGGTGCGGGGACCGCGGTCTCGGGCACGAGGTCCCCGATCCGGCGCGCGAGGTACCCGGTGTCGACGGGGCCCGACCGGAATTCGGGATCGGTGAGGACGGCGCGGAGCAGGGCGAGGTTGGTGCCGGGGCCGTCGATCACGAACTCCCCCAGCGCCGCATCGGCCTTGGCGTAGGCGCGCGCCGGGGTGGCGGCGCGCACGATCACCTTCGCGAGCAGCGAGTCGTACCGTGCGGAGGTCGTCAGGCCGGGGCGGCCGTAGTCGTCGACGCGGACGCCGGGCCCGGTCGGCGGGGTGTAGCCGAGCAGGGTGCCGGCAGCCGGGAGCACGGTGCCGTCGCGCTGCGGCACTTCGAGGTTGACGCGGGTCTGCACGGCGGTCCCGTGGGCAGCGGCGGGCGTCCCCGTGACGACGCCGTCGCGGCAGCCGATGGCGGGCGGCAGGCCGAGGTCGCCCAGCGGCGCCCCCTCGGCGAGTGAGAGCTGCGCGCCGACGAGGTCGAGGCCGGTCACCTCCTCGGTGACGGTGTGCTCCACCTGGATCCGGGGATTGACCTCGAGGAAGACGGCTCCGCCGTCGCGGACCAGGAACTCGACGGTCGCGAGCCCGCGGTAGCCGGCGGCGGCGCACAGCCGGGCGGCGTGGCCGTGCAGCGCGGCGCGCAGGTCGTCGTCCAGTGCGGGCGCGGGCGCGATCTCGACGAGCTTCTGGTTGCGGCGCTGCACACTGCAGTCGCGGTCGCCCACCGCGACGGTGGCGGCACCGTCGCCGACGATCTGGACCTCGATGTGCCGGGCGCCCGTTTGCAGTTCCTCGGCGAAGACGCGGCCGTCGCCGAAGCCCAGCTCGGCCTCGGAGACGCAGGCGCGGTACGCGGATTCGAGTTCTTCCTCGAACCGGGGGCCGGGCAGCACGGCCCGCATCCCTCGGCCGCCGCCGCCGGCGACGGCCTTGATCATCACGCCGGCCGGTCGCCCGGTGGCGAAGGCGCGCACGGTCGCGAGGTCCGCGCCGCCCGCCGTGGCGGCGGGCACCGGGACGCCGGCGGCGACGGCCGCGGCGCGCGCGGCGGCTTTGTCGCCGAACGTCCGGAGCACGTCGGGAGCGGGCCCGACGAAGACGAGCCCCGTGGCCGCGCACTCGGCGGCGAAATCGGCGTTCTCCGCGAGGAAGCCGTAGCCCGGATGCACCGCGTCGGCGCCGGTGCTCGTCGCGGCCGCGACGACCGCGTCGCGGTCCAGGTACGCCGCGGCGCCGGAGCCCGGGAGCGCGACGGCGTCGTCCGCCGCGGCGACGTGCGGAGTGTCGGCGTCGTCCGCCGCGTACACCGCCACCGTCGGGACGCCGAGTTCCCTTGCGGTGCGGATGATCCGCAGTGCGATCTCGCCGCGGTTGGCGATGAGCAGTTTCACTTCGACTCCCCCTCGTGGAACGCGGCCGCCACGTTCTCCGCGGCCACCGCAGGACTTCCGTCTGATGCCGCGCCTGCGATCTGCGCCGCCCTCTCGAACAGCACGCCCTTGCGCACCTTGCCCGTCGCCGTCATCGGCAGCGCGTCGACGACCACGAAGTCCGGCACCTTGTAACCCGCCATGTTCTCCCGCGCCCACGCCGTCAGCTCGGCGACGTCGATGGGGCCGGCCGAGACGACGAAGGCGAGGGGCACCTGTCCCTTGCGGGCGTCCGGGCGCGGCACGACCGAGACCGATCCGATCGCCGGGTGGTCCTTGAGCAGCGCCTCCACCTCGGACGGGAAGACCGACATGCCGTTGACCTTGATCATCTCCTTCGTTCGCGCGAGGTAGTGCACTGCGCCCCAGTCGTCGATCCTCCCCACGTCGCCGGTGTGCAACCAGCCGTGGCGGATCGCCTCGGCGGTCGCCTCGGGCCGCCGGTGGTAGGCCGTCAGGATCGATTCGCTGCGCACCACGATCTCGCCGGTGCCCCCGACGGGGACGGGCGCGCCGTCTGCGTCGACGACGAGGATGTCGGTGCCGGGCACGGGAAGCCCGCAGAAGACGGGGTCGGCGGTGAGGTCGCGGTCGCCGTCCTGGAAGCCGAGGGTGAAGGTGTCGGCGGTGTGCGTCTCGGTCATGCCGTAGGAGGCCTCGCGCAGGACTCCGCCGGTCAGGGCGCGCCAGCGGGCCCGCAGCTCCGGGGTCAGTTTGAGCACGAAGGAGACGGCCAGCGGGTTCACGACGGTGCGGAAGGCGGCACCGTCGAACCCGGGCAGGTCCATGAGCTCGACGTAGTTGTCGACCGTGGCGACGGTGTCCGTCACGCCGTACCGCGCGATGAGCGCGGCGGCGACCGCCGGCTCCCATCGGGTCATGAGCACGATCGTCTGCCCGTTGAGGAGCGGCTTGAGGATGCCGAAATCCTCACCGGCGATCCAGAAGACGGGCAGGAAATTCAACCCGACCGGCGTGGGCTCCCCCACCGCGGCGCCGCCCGCGAGCGTCGCCGTCGCGGCGGTGTAGGCCATGTGCCGCTGCGTGTGCTCGCACCCCTTGGGCAGGCCGGTGGTGCCTCCGGTGTAGTTGAGCGCGGCGAGCGCGTCCGGGTCCGAATCGCGCGCCGGCGCGGGCGGGGCGGAGCGCACGCGGTGCCAGTCGCTGCGCGGGTCCGGAACGGTGTCGAACGGCGGCGGGGCGTCCACGAGCGGCTCCGTCCCGGCGAGCAGATCCCCCAGGGCCGTGGCGATCACGGTGCGCACGGGGGTGTCGGCGCGCACCGTCTCCACCAGGTCCAGGAGGTCGGTCTGGGCGAGCAGCACCCCGACGCCGGCGTCGTCGAGCTCGTGCTGCAGCTCGCGGCCCTTGAGCAGCGGGTTCACGGGGACGTGGACGGCGCCCAGCTTGAGGATGCCCAGCATCGCGATGGCGAACTGCGGACAGTTCCCGAGGTAGACGCCGACCGCGTCGCCCGGGCGCACGCCCTGCTGCGCGAGCAGCCCGGCGAACCGGTCGGAGAGGTCGTCGTACTCGGCGTAGGTGACCTCGCGGCCGTAGAAGGCGATCGCGACGGCCTCCGGCCGGTGCCGGGCCCAGTGCCGCAGGTGCTCGACCATCGCGGGCGTCCCCGCGGGGTACTCGACGGTGCGGGGCACCTGGGCCGGCCAGTTCCGCAGGCGCAGTGCACGGGTCTCGTCGGCCGCGGCGTCGAGCGCGGCGGCGACGCCGGTGGTCCGGTCGGTCATGGGGCCCCTTCGGTGCGTCGGCTCCGTCAGAAGCCGATCAGTCGTTCGGCGACGCGGATCTGGTCCGCGACGAAGCGCTCGCGCGCGGCGGGACTGTCGCGCGCCACGCGCTTCGCGCCGTGGTGGATGGTGTCGTTGAGGATGGTGACGAGCGCCGCGGGCGGCAGGCACAGGTCGACGGTGCCGGGATCGAGGGACTCGAGGTAGGCGGTGTAGCGGCGGTGCGTGCGCCGGGTGGTGCGGTCCCAGATCGCGGCGACGTCCTCCCGGACCGGCGCCATCGCGTCGAACAGGGCGACGAGGCCGCCGTTCGCGAAGACCGCGTCCGCATACGCGCGCATCGTCGCCGCGATGACCTCTCGCGGCACGTCGGTCTCGATGCCGTCGAGCATCTGCGTCGCCTCGAGTTCCGCGCCGATGCGGTCCACGAGGGCGAGGAGGATCTCGTCCTTGGACCGGAAGTAGGCGTAGAACGTGGGCCGGGATGTCTGCGCGCGGGCGGCGATGAGCTCCACCGTGGTGGCGGCGTAGCCGAGGTCGTCGAAGCATTCGGCGGCCGCCCGGAGGAGTTCCTCCCGGCGGGCGCCGCCGGCGTCCTTGCGGTTGGCGCGGGCCCGCTCCTGTGATTCGCTGATCGTCACGCTCACGAGTCTGCTCGGCTCCGCTCGGACCTTCAAGGACGCCGGCGCCGGATCACGCCGACGCGGGGACGCCGGGTACCGCGTTCGGATCCTGGCGCACCGCCCTGCCGTTCGTCTCCTTGAGGAAGTAGGCACTGGCGAAGGTCACCAGGCCCATGGCGGCGAGGTAGACCGAGACGAACGTGGTGGACTGGGTCTCGGCGATGATCGCGGTCATGATCAGCGGCGCGACGCCCGAGACGGCCACCGCCGCCAGCTGGTAGGCCAGCGAAGCACCCGAGTAGCGGATCCGCGGCTCGAACAGCTCCGCCATGAACGCGGCGAGCGGCCCGTAGGTCAGGGCCTGCCCGAAGCTGGAGACGAACATCGCGACCAGCAGCAGCCCGACGTTGGTGGTCTCGGCCAGCCAGAAGAACGGGAACGCCCAGGCGATGAGCACGGCGCCGCCGATCAGGATGAGAGGTCGTCGACCGACGCGGTCGGAGACTGCGCCCGCGGCCATGATCACGAGCGGCATGACCACCGACGTGGCGAGCACGCACGCGAGGATGGAGTTGCTGTTCATGCCCAAGCCACCGGCGGAGGGCTTCTTGCTGCCGTAGCTCACGAAGCCGGCGATCGAGACGTAGAACGCGGAGTTCGTTCCGGCCAGCAGGCCGGCACCGAGCAGGATCTTCACCCAGTGCTTGCGGATCGCCTCCGACAGGGGTGCCGCGGCAACGGTCTCCTTGCCGGCGTTCTTGGCCGCGACCTCGCGCTGGAGGGCGAGGAACTCCGGAGAGTCCTCGATCTTCTTGTGGATGTACATCACGACGGGCACCAGGATCGCGCTGGCCCAGAACGGCACGCGCCAGCCCCAACTGAGGAACGCCGCGTCGTCGAGGACGGTGTTCATCAGGATCATCATCAGGTTGCCGAGCAGCAGGCCGAGCGGAACGCCCATCTGGCCGAAGGTCCCGGCGAAGCCCCGCTTCTTCGGCCCCGCGGACTCGGTGAGGAGGAGCACGACGCCGCCCCACTGACCGCCGCACGCGAGGCCCTGGACGAAGCGCAGGGACACCAGCAGGATCGGCGCGAGCGAGCCGATCGCGCTCGCGGTGGGCAGGCAGCCGATGAGGAACGTCGCCGCGCCCATCGCGGTCAGGCACCACAGCAGCATCGGCTTGCGGCCGATCTTGTCGCCGAAGTGCCCGGCCAGGATGCCGCCCAGCGGCCGGGCGATGAAGCCGACGGAGAACGTCGCGAAGGCCATCAGCGTCCCCATCAGCGGCGACAGGTCCGGGAAGAAGACCTTGTCGAACACGAGGGCGGCGGCGGTGCCGTAGACGAAGAAGTCGTACCACTCGATCGAGCTGCTCACCAGCCCGGCCGTGAGGAGTTTGCCGTGCGACTTCTTCTTCACCGGCGCGACGGCACCGGGCTCGCTGGTCTGTGTCATGGATGGCCCTTCGTGAAAGTTGTGATCCCCGACACAGAGAATGCTTGACGTTGACGTTCATGTCAACCGATTCGGGGAAATTGCTAAGCGTTTGCTTACGCAGATGGGAGACCGTTTCCACGGCTTCGGACCGTTCGGCACCGGCCTCGGCGCCGATCACGTACAAAGAGCACATGGCACTCCTCGAACCCGATTTCCCGTCCGCCAACGGCCGCGACACCGTCCACGCGTGGATCTACACGCCGGTCCGCGAGCCGCGCGCGATCGTCCAGGTGATCCACGGCCTCGGCGAGCACTCGCGCCGGTACCTGCGCCTGATCACGGCGCTCCTCGACGCGGGTGTCGTGGTGGCGGCGGAGGACCACGCGGGCCACGGCGCGACCGCGATGGACTCGGGCGTGTGGGGCGATGCGGGCGAGGAAGCCGCGCACGTCCTCGTCGCCGACGCCGCCGCGCTCCGTGCGACGGTCACCGAGTTGCACCCGGGCCTGCCGTACATCGCCTTCGGGCACTCGATGGGCTCGATGATCGCCCGCGGCCTCGCCACGGCGGAACCGGACGGGATCGACGGCCTGGTGCTGTGCGGGATCGCAGCGCAGATCGCGGGGATCGACGGCGTCGTCGACCGCGCGGCCCTCGCTGCGGAACCCGACCAGGCCGGCCCCGCGCCCGACCACTACGTCGCCGAACTGTTCGACGGCTTCGTCTCCCGGTTCGGCGACGGCGCCGGCCCCACCGACTGGGTGGCCCGGGACGCCGACGTGGTCCGCGACCACGCGCGCGACCCGTTCAACAACTTCGGCGCCCCGCTCTCGGCCCGGTTCCTGCGCGGCTTCATCGAGTTGTACGACGCCGCGAACGGCGAGGGCTTCTACGCCGCCCTCCGTCCGGAGGCACCCGTGCTGATCCTCGCGGGTGACCAGGACCCGGTCACCAACTACGGCGAGGGCGCCTATCACGTGGCGAACGCCCTCGTCGCGTCCGGACACCCCGACGTGCGGACGCGCGTCTACCCCGGCGTGCGGCACGAGGTGCACAACGAGCCGGAGACCCGCGACGACGTGACCGCCGAGCTCCTCGCCTTCGTCGAGCGCGTGATCGCCTGACGCACAACGGAGGTGGCGCCCGGCGGTGATCGCCGGGCGCCGCGTCCGGGTACTACCGCCCGCGCAGCTCCCGCTTGAGGATCTTGCCGGTGCCGCCCTTAGGCAGCTCGGCGAGCAGGTGGATCTCACGGGGGTACTTGTACGCGGCCAGGCGCTCCCGGCTGAACGCGGTGAGGGCCGCGGCATCGGCGCTCGCGCCGGGGCGCAGTACGACGAAGGCGACGACCTCCTCCCCCAGCCGGTCGTCGGGGCGGCCCACGACGGCCGCCTCGACCACCTCCGGGTGGGCGTAGAGAACCTCCTCGACCTCGCGGGGGTACACGTTGTACCCACCGCGGATCACGAGGTCCTTGAGCCGGTCGACGATGAAGAAGTAGCCGTCCTCGTCGCGGTAACCCAGGTCACCGGTGTGCAGCCAGCCGTTACGGAGCGCCTCCGCGGTCGCCTCGGGTCGCTTGTAGTAGCCCTTCATCACGTTGTGCCCGCGAACCACGATCTCGCCGATGTTGTCCGCCCCGGGCGGGAGCTCTGCACCGTCGAGATCGACGGCCCGCATCTGCACGCCCCAGATGGGCTTGCCGATCGAGAGGACCTTGCGCTGTTCGGCGCTGATGTTGAAGGTCGCGGTCGACGCGGTCTCCGAAAGGCCGTAGCCCTCGAGGATCGCCAGGCCGGGGAACTTCTCCTCGAACGCGCGGATCACGCCGCCGGGGATCGACGCTCCGCCGGAGACGGCGGCGCGCAGGCTCGACACGTCGCGCCCGGCCGTGTCGACACCCAGGAGCGCCACGTACATCGTCGGCACGCCGGAGAGCACCGTGACGCGCCGCCGCTCGATGACGTCGACCACCGACTCCGCCTCGAACCGCGGCACCAGCGCCACCGAGCCGCCGTACCGCACTGCGGCGTTGAGCACACTCGACAGGCCGAAGACGTGGAACAGCGGGAGGGCGCCGAGCGCGACGTCGTCGTCGCGCATCCCGAACAGCTGGGGCGCGACGGTGCAGTTCATGTAGAGCTCGAAATGCGTGAGCTCCGCCCCCTTCGGCCGCCCGGTGGTGCCCGAGGTGTAGAGCAGCACGGCGGTGTCGTCGGACCCCGTCGGGTGGATCTCCCCGGTGTCCTCCTCCGCCAGCAGGTCGGCGAACGGGACCGCGCCCGACGGGGTCGGTGCGCCGAGCGAGACGATCACCACGTCGCTCACGCCCGCCTCGCCCGCCCCGGCGAGCGCGGCCTCGGCGGAGAAGTCCGAGGCCACGAGCAGCTTCGCATCGCTGTCGCCGAGGTGATACGCGATCTCCGGCGCGGTGAACAGGGGGTTGAGCGGCACCATGGTCAGGCCCGCCTTGAGAATGCCGAAGTAGGCGAGCACGAACTCCGGCAGGTTCGGCAGCTGAACGGCGACCTTGTCACCGGGGACGAGCCCGCGCGCCAGCAGCGAGGCCGCGAGCCGACCGGACTGCTCGTCGATCTCCCGGTAGGCGATTTCGCGGTCGCCGAAGAACAGGACGGGCGCGTCGGGCGCGGTCGACGCCGATTCGCGCAGCATCGTCGCCAGGTTGAAGGACATCTACGCCTCTCCCGTCAGCACGCGACGCGGCACGTCCACGAGCATGGTGTCGATCTGCGCCTGGGTGACGCCGCGTTCGAGCACGTACGGGAAGACGTCGTCGAAGACGTGCGTGTAGTGCCACTGGAGCATGCCCGCCTTGACGTTCGGGTCGATCCAGTCGATGTAGCAGGAGGCGTCCTGCGAGAGCACGATCTTCTCGGTGTAGCCGCGGCGCACCATCTCGATGAGCGTCTCGTTGCGCGCCTCGAAGGTGGTCTCCAGATTGATGCCGAACCGGTCGAAGCCCAGCGTGAAGCCGGCGTCGGCGAGGACCGACAGGTGCTCGACGTCGGTGGAGTCTCCACTGTGTCCCAGCACGATCCGGCTCGGGTCCACCCCCTCCTCGTCGCACATCACCTTCTTCACCAGCAGGCCGGTCTCCGAGCCCGGGTGCGTGTGCACGGTGATCGGCACGCCGGTGGCGTTGTGCGCCTTCGCGACTGCCCGCATCACCCGCTCCACGCCGTCGGTGAGGCCGTGGTGGTCGATCGCGCACTTGAGCATGCCGGCCTTGACCCCGGTGTCTCCGATGCCCTCGGTGATGTCGCGGACGAACATGTCCACCATGGGATCCGGGAAATCGATCCCCGTCATCGCCGTCAGCGCGGGGCCGCGGTACATGAAGTAGCGCGGCACGTCGCGGTAGGTGTAGACGCCCGTCGCCGCGACGATCCGCACCGGCGTGCGCTCGGCGATCCGCTGGATCCGCGGGATGTAGCGACCGAGCCCGACGACCGTCGGGTCGACGATGGTGCGCACGCCGGCGTCGTACGCCTTCTGCAGCTGGGCAACGGCGTCGTCCACCCGGGCGTCCTCGTCACCGAAGTCCTCCGGATAGTTCTGCTGGATGTCCGGGGTGAGCACGAAGACGTGTTCGTGCATGAGGGTGACGCCGAGGTCGGCGGCGTCGACGTCTCCGGTGACGGTGTGGACGACTCCCATGATTCCTACTTTCCGACGGTGTCTACTTCTCGGGCGGGCGGATTCGCTCAGGCGGGGAGGTCGATCAGGCCCGCGAGCGCGGCGCGGTGCCGCCCCGGGGTTCCGAGTCCGATCTGGTCCGCCTTGGCGCGCTTGAGGTACAGGTGCACCGGCGCCTCCCAGGTCATGCCGATGCCGCCGTGCAGCTGCACGGCCTCCTCAGCCGCGCGCACCGCCAGGTCGGAGCAGTACGCGGCGGCCACGGCCACGGCGATCACCGTCTCCGGGTCCTCCGGCCCCAGCTCGGCCAGCGTGACGGTCGCCGACCGCGCCGCCGCGGCAGCCGATTCCGCGTCCGCGTACAGCTCGGCCAGGCGGTGCTTGATGGCCTGGAATCCGCCGACGACGCGCCCGAACTGCTTGCGCTGCTTCAGGTACTCGACCGTGGTGGTAACGCACCAGCGCGCCGTCCCGGCCTGCTCGGCGGCGAGCAGCGCGGCGCCCGTGAGCAGGCCCGCGCGGACGGCGGCGGCGCCGTCGGACGCGAGGACCGTTCCCCGGGCCCCGTCGAAGGTCACGTCCGCCACCTGCCGCGTCATGTCCAGCGACGACACGGGCTCGATTCGGGCGTCGGACGCCGGAACGGCCCGTAGGGCGCCGTCGGAGCCGAGGACGAGCAGCACCTCCGCGCCGAGCACACCCGCCACGGACCGGACGGTGCCGGAGAGTGCGCCGTCCGCGACGGCGACGACGGGCGCGGGCCCGTGCGGATCCACCGAGAACGGCACGACCACGGCCGCGGTCCGCTCCCCGGACGCGAGGTCGGACGCCAACGCCGTCGCGTCCGCGGCGAGCGCGGTGGCGGTCGCGATCCCGGCGGAGGTGAGGAAATTCCCGGCCGCACAGGCGGCGCCGAGTTCCTCGGCGACGACGCCCGCGACCGCGGCGCCCGCGCCGGCGCCTCCGAGATCCTCGGGTACGAGCAGGCCCGCGACGCCCATCTCCGCGAGGTCCGCGTCGATACCGGGAGCGGTGACGCCGTCGTAGGCGCCGATCAGGTCCGGCGGTGCCACCCGCTTCGCGAGCAGATCGCGTACGGCGGCGCGGAGGTCGTCCTCGATGTCGCTGCTGAGCAGCTGCGGCGTGAAGCTCACTTGGGCACGTCCTTCCACGGCAGGTCCTTGTCGACCCGGCGTTCCGGCGGGAGGCCAAGCACGCGCTCCGCCACGATGTTCTTGAGGATCTCCGAGGTGCCGCCCTCGATGGAGTTGCCCTTGGCGCGCAGGTAGCGGTAGCCGGCGTCACGGCCGTAGAAGTCGACCCGGTCGGGTCGCACCATCGTCCAATCGCCGTACCGCAGGCCGTCCTCGCCGAGCAACTCGAGTTCGAGGCCGGACAGCTTCTGGTTGAGGCGGGCGAAGGACAGCTTCATCGCCGCGCCCTCGGGGCCGGGCTGACCCGAGGCGAGCTTCTGGCTGAGGCGCAGCGCGGTCACCCGGGCGACCTCGCTGTCCACCCACAGGCGCACCAGGTCGTCGTGCAGGTCCGGTGTGCGCAGCTCGGGCCGGTCGCGCCAGGTCGTCGCGACGACGCCGATCATGCCGTCCTCGCGCTGCGCGGCACGGCCGCCGATCGCGACCCGCTCGTTGTTGAGCGTGGCGTTCGCGACCTGCCACCCCTGCCCCACCGCACCCAGGCGATGCGCGTCGGGGATGCGGACGTTCTCGAGGAAGACCTCGTTGAACTCCGCCTCGCCCGTGATCTGCCGCAGCGGCCGCACGTCGATGCCGGGATCGGACATGTCGCACAGGAAATAGGTGAGGCCCTTGTGCTTCGGCTGATCGGGGTCGGTGCGGGCGACGAGGATCGCCCACTGCGCGTTGTGCGCACCGGACGTCCACACCTTCTGTCCGGTGACGATCCAGTCGTCTCCGTCGCGGACCGCGCGGGTCGCGAGGCCGGCCAGGTCGGAGCCGGCGCCGGGCTCACTGAAGAGCTGGCACCAGATCTCCTCGCCGGTCCACAGCGGCCGGAGGAAGCGGTCGAGCTGCGCCTGCGTGCCGAAGGAGAGGATCGTCGGCGCGGCCATCCCGAGGCCGATCCCGTTGACGTGGCTGCGGTTGTCGGGGGCACCGGCGGCCGCGAAGCGGGCGTCGACCGCCCGCTGCAGCGACCGGGAGAGCCCCAGTCCGCCCCGCCCCTCGGGATAGGCGACCCACGCGAGCCCCGCGTCGTACCGGGCGCGGAGGAACTCAAGGGGGTCCGATCCGCCGGACGGATGTGCCGCGAGGAAGTCGTCGACCCGCCGATCGAGTTCCTCCGGGCCCGGCGCCGTCACTGCGCCTTCTTGGCGGCGACGCGCTTGAGCTCCGCCCGCGCCAGCGAGTTCTTGTGCACCTCGTCGGGGCCGTCGGCGAACCGCAGCGTGCGGATGCCGGCGTAGTACTCGGCGAGCGGGAAGTCCTGGGACAGTCCGCCGGCGCCGTGCGACTGGATGGCCTTGTCGAGGATCCACTGCACCGTCTGCGGGGTGGCGATCTTGATCGCCTGGATCTCGGTGTGGGCGCCGCGGTTGCCGACGGTGTCCATGAGCCACGCGGTCTTGAGCACGAGCAGGCGCAGCTGCTCGATCCGGACCCGAGACTCGGCGATCCAGTCGCGGATCACGCCCTGCTCCGACAGCGGCTTTCCGAAAGCGGTGCGGCCCGAAACCCGCTCGCACATCAGCTCGACGGCCCGCTCCGCCACGCCGATCGAGCGCATGCAGTGGTGGATACGGCCGGGCCCGAGGCGGGCCTGCGCGATGGCGAAGCCGTCGCCCTCCTCGCCGATCAGGTTGGCGGCGGGGACGCGCACGTCGGTGAACCGCATCTCGGCGTGACCGCCGTGGCTGTGATCGTCGTAGCCGAAGACCTCCATGCCGCGCAGCACCTCCAGGCCCGGGGTGTCCCGGGGCACGAGGATCTGCGACTGCTGGCGGTGGCGCTCGGCGTCGGGCGCGGTCTTGCCCATGACGATGAAGATCTTGCAGTTCGGGTTCATGGCGCCGGTGATCCACCACTTGCGGCCGTTGATCACGTAGTCGTCGCCGTCGCGGACGATCGACAGGCCGATGTTGGTGGCGTCGGAGCTGGCGACGTCGGGCTCGGTCATCGCGAAGGCCGAACGGATCTCGCCGTTCAGGAGCGGCGTGAGCCACTGATCCTTCTGTGCGGCGGTGCCGAACTCGTTGAGCACCTCCATGTTCCCCGTATCCGGCGCGGCGCAGTTGAACACCGCGGGCGCGAGGTGCAGGCTGCGGCCGGAGATCTCGGCGAGCGGCGCGTACTGCAGGTTGGTCAGTCCCGCGCCGTTCTCGCCGGGGAGGAAGAAGTTCCAGAACCCGCGGCCGCGGGCCTCGGCACGAAGCTCGTGCAGGACCGGGGCGCTGTCCCAGGCCCAGCGGTTCTCCAACTCCGCGAGCTGGCGGTGGAAGGTCTCCTCCGCCGGGTAGACGTGGCTGTCCATGAAGTCGTTGACCTGTCCGATCAACTCCGTGGTCCTGGCGTCGTACGCGAATTCCATGTCAGTTCTCCTTCAGTGCGTCGAGGCCGGCGTCGAGCAGCGGGTTCACTGCCTCCCCGGCCTCCGCGAAGCCCTCGCCGACGGTCTGGCCGTTGACGTAGCGGTAGTGGATGCCCTCGACGATGCCTGCGAGCTTGAAGCAGGAGAGGGCGATGTAGAAGCCGAAATCGCCGAGGTCCCGGTCGGATCCGGCGGCGTAGCGGTCGATGATCTGCTGCTCGTCGAGGTAGCCGGGCGCCTCGCTCACGTCGCTGACGGTGCCGGCGGAGACCTTCGCCAGGCGGCCGTAGACGACCATGAGCGCGAGGTCGGTCAGCGAGTCGCCGATGGTCGCGAGCTCCCAGTCGACGACGGCGGCCGGCTCGTCCTGCGGCGAGACCAGCACGTTGTCGAGGCGGTAGTCGCCGTGCACGATACCGGGCACCGCGTCCGCCGGCACCCGTGCCTCCAGGGCGCTGAACAGCTCGTCCACCTTGGGCAGGTCGCGGGTGTGCGCGGCGGCGAACTGCTTGCGCCAGCGCTGCACCTGCCGGCCGAGGAAGCCCTCGGGGCGACCGAAGTCGGCGAGGCCGACGCTCGCCGGGTCCACGTGGTGCAGGTCGACGAGGGTGTCGACGAGCCGCTCGGAGATGGCCCGTGTGCGGTCCGCGCCGAGTGCCTCCAGCTCCGTCGCACGGCGGTACGGTACGCCGTCGATCTCGCTCATCACGTAGAACGGCGCCCCGAGCACCTCGGCATCGTCGCAGTAGGCGTACATCACCGGGACCGGCACCGCGGTGCCACCGAGCGCCGACATCATCCGGTACTCGCGGCCCATGTCGTGCGCGGACGGCAGGAGCTTGCCGACCGGCGGGCGGCGCAGGATCCAGGACGAGGCACCGTCGGAGATGCGGTAGGTGAGGTTCGACTTGCCGCCCGCGATGAGGACGGCCTCGAGCCGCGAGCCCGCGCCCTGCACGTGCTGCGGGAGCCACGTGCCGAGGACGTCGAGGTCGAGGCCCGGGTGCTGCTCCGCCATCAGAAGACCACCACGGAGACGGTCTCGGCGACGCACGCGGGGCGGTCGCCGCCCTCCCGCTCGATGGTCACGCGGGCGACGACCTGCTGGCCGCCGCCGCCCGGGGTGACCGAGACCAGCTCGACGCCGGCCCGGACGCGGGAACCGACGGGCACCGGAGCCGGGAAGCGGACCTTGTTGCTGCCGTAGTTGACGCCCATCTTCGTGCCCTCGACGGTGTAGATCTGCCACACGAGCATCGGGATGAGGGACAGGGTCAAATAGCCGTGGGCGATGGTCGAGCCGAACGGACCGGCCTTCGCCTTCTCGGGATCGACGTGGATCCACTGGTGATCGCCGGTGGCCTCGGCGAACAGGTCGATCCGCCGCTGATCGATCTCGACCCAGTCGCTGTAGCCGAGGTGCTCCCCCACGGCCGCCTGCAGTTCCTCGAGTCCGTTGAGTACCCGCATGTTCTCGTCTCCTCGTCCTGTCCGGTCCTAGTCCTTGGGCCCGCCGGCCACGTACAGCACCTGGCCCGAGACGAAGCCCGCGCCCTCGCTGGCGAAGAAACTGGCGGCGTGCGCGATGTCCGCGGGCTCGCCGACGCGCTGCACGGGGATCTCCTTGGCGGAGAAGGCCTTGAAGTCCTCGAAGGGCACACCGATGCGCTCGGCGGTGGCGGCGGTCATGTCGGTGGCGATGAAGCCGGGGGCGATCGCGTTCGCGGTCACGCCGAACTTGCCGAGTTCGATGGCGAGGGTCTTGGTGAAGCCCTGCATGCCGGCCTTCGCGGCGGAGTAGTTCGCCTGGCCGCGGTTGCCCAGCGCCGAGGTCGAGGACAGGTTGACGATGCGGCCCCAGCCCTCCTTGGTCTGGTACTTCTGCACCTCGCGGGACATGAGGAAGGCGCCGCGCAGGTGCACCGCCATGACCTGGTCCCAGTCGGAGACGGACATCTTGAACAGCAGGTTGTCCCGGAGGATGCCGGCGTTGTTGATCAGGATCGTGGGGGCGCCGAGCTCGTCGGCCACGCGGGTGACCGCGGCCGCGACCTTCTCCTCGTCGGCGACGTCCACGCCCACGCCGATCGCGCGGCCGCCGGCGGCGGTGATCTGCTCGGCGACCGCCGCGCAGGCGGCCTCGTCGAGGTCGAGGACGGCGACGGCGTGCCCGTCGGAGGCGAGGCGGCGGGCCACCTCGGCGCCGATGCCACGGGCGGCTCCGGTCACGATGGCGATGCGCTGGGTCATGGTGTTCTCCTTCAGGGGTGGATGGGTGCGTCGGCGAGCGCGGGAACGAGGTCGCGCAGCGCCGTGCGGGTGGTGCCGGGGTCGGTGTGGTGGATCGCGTGGATGCCCAGGGCCGCGGCGCCGTCGACGTTGGGGGTCGCGTCGTCGATGAAGGCGGCGCGCTCGGGCGGCACACCGAGCCGCTCGAGGGCGAGCCGGAAGATGGCGGGGTCGGGCTTGCGCAGCCCCACCTCCTCCGAGATGATCACCGGCGCGAAGAGGGCCGCGAGACGCTCACGGGGATAGAGGTTCCCGCCGCCCCAGCTGTTGGAGACGATCGCCACCGGCACGCCCGCGGCGCGCAGGTCCTCGGCGAGGTCCCACATCGCGGGGTCCTCCTGGATCCGGGCGAACATGCGGCGCAGCACCCCGTCGGGGTGCACGGGCTCGCCCGTGCGGGTGCGCAGCGCCGCGGCGAAGGCGGCGTCGAACTCCGGCTCGGGCAGCTCGCCCGTCTCCAGGCGGTGGATCGGGCTGCCCGCGTCGGCGTCCCGGCCGAGCCAGGCCTTGAGCGTGGCGGTGAAGCTCGCGGGCTCGATGCCCTCGTCGGCGATCCACGCCTCGATGCTGTGCCGCATCGGCTCGGTGAGGACGCCGCCGTAGTCGAACAGGACGGCGTCCACCGCACGGCTCGCCGCGGTGTCGACCGCGGCGGTCACGGGGCCGCCTGGTAGACCACGCGGCCCACCGTCGTGCCGTCGCCGAGGCGCTGCAAGCCGTCCGGCACCGCGTCGAACGGCAGGCGCTCGCTGACCAGCGGGTTCACCAGGCCCTGGTCGGCCAGCGCCGTGAGCTCCGCGTGGCACTGCTGCACCGCGGCCGGGTCGTGGGCGTTGTACAGACCCCAGTGCAGCCCGACGATCGAGTAGTTCTTGATCAGCGCGTGGTTGAGGGCGGCCTCCTGGATGGTGCCGCCGGCGAAGCCGACGACGAGGATCCGGCCCTCGAACGCGATGCACTTGGTGGACCGCTGGTAGGTGTCGCCACCGACGGGGTCGTAGATCACGTCGGCGCCGCGGCCGCCGGTCTCGGCCTTGACCACCTGGACGAAGTCCTCGGTGCGGCGGTCGACCACGACGTCGGCGCCCAGCGCGCGGGCGACCTCCGCCTTCTCGGGCCCGCCGACGACACCGATGACCGTGGCGCCCGCGGCCTTCCCGAGCTGGATCGCGGCGCTGCCCACTCCGCCCGCGGCGGCGTGCACCAGCAGCGTCTCGCCCGCCTGCAGGTGCGCGCGACGGTGCAGCCCGAACCAGCCGGTCTGGTAGCCGATGAACAGCGACGAGGCTTGCGCGTCGTCGAGCGACGCCGGCGCCGGGAAGGCCTGCGCCGCATTGAGGACCGCGTACTCGGCGAAGCCGCCGTGCGGGAGCGCGGAGCCGCCGAGGACGCGCTGCCCCACCGTGAAGCCCTCGACGCCCTCGCCGAGGGCGACGACCTCGCCGCACAGCTCGACGCCGGGCGTGAACGGCAGATCGGGCTTGACCTGGTAGAGGCCGCGGCACATGAGCACGTCGGGGAAGTTCGCCGCGGTCGCGAGCGTGCGGACGGTGAGCTGCCCGGGCCCCGGCTCGGGCGTCGGGGCGTCGACCTCGCGGAGCACCGCGAGCGGCTCCCCCAGTTCCTGTACCTGCCAGGCCCTCATCGGTCGCCCTCCTTCGTCTCGAGCCGCTGCTGCAGCTTGTTCATGCCGTGCAGCCACTTGTCGGTCGCGGTCGCGCGGACGGCGTAGTAGCCCGCCACCTCGGGGTGCGGGAGGATCAGGAACTCGTCGCCGGCCAGCGCGTCGACGGCGAGCGTCGCCACCTGCTCGGGCGTGAGTGCGGAGTCGCGGCTGAGCAGCTCCTCCAGCTCGCCCGAGCGCTCGAGCATGCCGGTCTTCACGCCCTGCGGGCAGATCGCCTGAACGACGACGCCACGGTGGCGGTAGGTCGCCGACAGCCACTCGGCGAACGCGACGGCGGCGTGCTTGGTCACCGAGTACGCGGGCGCGCCGAGCATGGTGAGCAGGCCCGCCGCGGAGGCGGTGACCACGAACCGGCCGCCGCCCGCCGCGACCCACTCGGGGACGAGCAGCCGGGCGGCGCGCACGTGCGCCATCACGTTGACGTCCAGCGACAGCGCCCATTCGGACTCGGGCGTGTCGAGGCCGCGGCCGCGGTCGACGCCCGCGTTGGCGTACCAGGCGTCGATCGCGCCGAGCTCGCGCCGCGCGGTCGCGACGAGGGCGGCGACCCCGTCCTCCGACGCCGCGTCGCCGGGCGCGGCGTACGCGGTGCCGCCTGCGGCGGCGATCTCGGCGACGGTGCGCGCGGCACCGTCGGCGTCGAGGTCGGCGACGACGACGCGGGCGCCGCGGGCGGCGAGCTCGCGGGCGAGCGCCGCGCCGATGCCGTTGCCGGCGCCGGTGACGACGACGCCCTTGCCCTTCGGGTCGAAGGCGGCCATGGCCTACACCCCGCCCGTGAGCAGGACGCCACCGTCGACGGTGAGCGTCTGGCCGGTCATCCAGGCGGCGTCGTCCGAGAGGAGGAAGGCGACGACCGAGCCGATGTCGTCGGGCACGCCGAGGCGCTTGAGCGGGTACGCGGCCGAGACCTGCTCCTCGCGCCCCTCGTACAGGGCGGTGGCGAAGCGGGTCTTGACGACGGCCGGCGCGACGGCGTTGACCCGGATGTCCGGGCCGAGCTCGACGGCGAGCTCCTCGGTCAGGTGGATGACGGCGGCCTTGGAGACGCCGTAGAAGGCGATGCCGGGAGCCGGGCGCAGGCCGGCGACGGAGCCGACGTTGACGATGGCGCCGCCGTGCTCCTTCTGCCAGGCCGCGTAGACCTTCTGGGTCCAGGACAGGGTGGAGAGCACGTTGACCTCGAAGATCTTGCGCGCGGCCGCGGTGTCGATCTCCATGAGGGGGCCGTAGACCGGGTTGATGCCGGTGTTGTTGACGAAGAAGTCGGCGCTGCCGAAGGTCTCGATCGCGGTGGCGATCACCTGGTCCTGATGCGCCTCGTCGTCCCCCGAACCGGCCACGGCCACGGCGACCTCGGGGCCACCCAGCTCGGCGACGGCGGCGTCGAGCGCCTCCTGCTTGCGGGCCGTGATGACGACCTTCGCGCCGTCGGCCACCAGCCGCTGCGCGATGGCGAGGCCGATGCCGCGGCTCGCTCCCGTGACGATCGCGGTCTTCCCGGCGAATCGGGTCATGCTTCACACCTTCCGTTCAAACTGACTAAGCGCTCGCTTAGTTTGTAGCCTACGACACACGCCGCCGTGTGACGACCCGTTGGGCGTGCGAACCCCTGTGACGCTCCTCACAGTACGGACGGTTGCGTCCCCACACGCCGGAAACGACGAGCGGCCCGCACGCCGAGGCGTGCGGGCCGCTCCATGGGCGATCAGTCGCGGATCAGCTGAGCCGCTCGATGATCATCGCCATGCCCTGGCCGCCGCCGACGCACATGGTCTCGAGGCCGAACTGCTTGTCGTGCCACTGCAGCGAGTTGATCAGCGTGCTGGTGATGCGCGCGCCGGTCATGCCGAAGGGGTGGCCGACGGCGATGGCGCCGCCGTTGACGTTGACCTTGTCGGCATCGATGCCGAGGTCGCGCACCGACGGGATCACCTGCGCCGCGAAGGCCTCGTTGACCTCCATGAGGTCGATGTCGCCGATCGACAGGCCGGCGCGCTGCAGCGCCTGCTTCGAGGCCTCGACGGGGCCGAGACCCATGATCTCGGGCGAGAGGCCGGTGACGCCGGTGGAGACGATGCGTGCGAGCGGCGTCAGGCCGAGTGCCTTGGCCTTCTCGTCGGACATGATCACCACGGCGGCCGCGCCGTCGTTGAGCGGGCAGCAGTTACCGGCCGTGACGGTGCCGTCCGGGCGGAAGACCGGCTTGAGGCCCGCAATGCCCTCGTAGGTGACACCGGCGCGCGGACCGTCGTCCGTGGAGACGACGGTGCCGTCGGCGAGCGTGACCGGGGTGATGTCCTTTGCCCAGAAGCCCGAGGCGATGGCGGCCTCGGCGCGGTTCTGGCTGCGCACGCCCCACTCGTCCTGGTCCTGACGGCTGACGTTCTTGAACTGCGCGACGTTCTCCGCGGTCTGCCCCATGGCGATGTAGACGTCCGGCAGCACGCCCGCCTCGCGCGGGTCGACCCAGGTCTGGCCGCCGCCGGCGAAAGTCGCGGTGCGCGCCTCGGCGTCGGCGAAGAGTGCGTTCTTGGTATCGGGCAGGCCGTCGGCGTTGCCCTTGATGTAGCGGCTCACGGTCTCGACGCCGCCGGAGATGAAGACGTCGCCCTCCCCCGCCTTGATCGCGTGGAAGGCCATCCGGGTGGTCTGCAGGCTCGAGCTGCAGTAACGGTTGACGGTGACGCCGGGCAGGTGATCGAGGCCCGCCTCGACGGCGACCACGCGGGCGATGTTGAAGCCCGACTCGCCCGCGGGCTGGCCGCAGCCGAACATGAGGTCGTCGATCTCGCGGGGATCGAGGCCGGGCACCTTGGCCAGCGCGGCCTGCACCATCTGGACGGAGAGGTCGTCCGGGCGGACGTCCTTGAGCGAGCCCTTCGCTGCGCGCCCGATGGGCGACCGGGCGGTGGAGACGATGACGGCTTCGGGCATGGAATGACCTCCGAGTTGAACCATTACTAACTAAGCGCTCGCTTAGCGGTGTACCATCTACTCTGCACCACTGAGAGCCGGTCGTCAATGAACCGTCTCCTGTGGTCCCGTTCACAGTAGAGACACCGCGCCGATGCGCCGCATCGCGGTGGCGCCGGAGGGGAAACGATGACCGAAGCCGATGCACCGTCCCGCGCGGACGCCACGCGCGCGCGACTGCTGTCCGCCGCCGCGGAGGCCTTCGCCGAACGCGGCTTCCACGGCACCACCACCCGCGACATCGCCGCCGCCGCCGGCATGAGCCCCGCGGCCGTGTACGTGCACTACAAGTCCAAGGAACAACTGCTGCACCAGCTCTCGCGCGTCGGGCACCAGCGGATCATCGACGCCATCGATGCGGTCGACGACGCCGCGGACTCCCCCGCCGTCCGCCTGGCCGCCGCCATGCGCGCCTTCGCGACGCACCACGCGTCCTCGCACACGAGCGTCCGGGTGGTGAACTACGAACTCGACGCGCTCACCGAGGAGCACCGCGCCGAGATCGGCGGCCTGCGCCGCGAGATCACCCGCCGGCTGCGCGCGATCGTGGACGCCGGCGTCGCGGACGGCTCCTTCGACACCCCGGACCCGCGGATGGCGACGATCGCCGTGCTCTCCAGCGGCATCGACATCGGCCGCTGGTACCACGACGGCGGCGAGATCACCCCCGATCGCATCGGCGACTTCTACGCCGACCTGGCCCTGCGCACCGTCGGGGCGAACACCACAGACACCCCGAAGTAGAGAACCGAGGAGAACACCATGCGTCGCACCGTCTACACCGCCGATCACGAGGCCTTCCGCGAGACCCTCCGCGCCTTCATCGAGGCGGAGGTCGTCCCGCACTACGACGAGTGGTACGCCAACGGCATCGTGCCGAAGGACTTCTACCCCAAGCTCGGCGAGCTGGGCGTCTTCGGCATCGAGGTGCCCGAGGAGTACGGCGGCGCCGGCATCGAGTCGTTCAAGTACCAGGCCGTCATCAGCGAGGAGCTGGGCCGCGCCGGCGTCTCCTTCGGCGGCTCCAGCGTGCACATCGCGCTGTGCCTGCCGTACCTGACCGGACTCGCCACCGACGAGCAGAAGCAGCGCTGGCTGCCCGGGATGGCCGCCGGTGAACTGATGTTCGCCATCGCCATGACCGAGCCCGGCACCGGCTCCGACCTCGCCGGCATGAAGACCACCGCGAAGTTGTCCGAGGACGGCACCCACTACGTGCTCAACGGCGCCAAGACCTTCATCACGGGCGGCGTCAACGCCGACCGCGTGATCGTCTGCGCGCGCACCGCCCCGTCGACCCCCGAGGACCGTCGCCACGGCATCTCGCTGTTCGTCGTGGACACCTCGCTCGACGGCTACTCCGTCGGCCGCAAGCTCGACAAGATCGGCCTGCGCACCTCCGACACCGCCGAGCTCTCCTTCACCGACGTCAAGGTGCCCGCCGAGGACCTGCTCGGCGAGGAGAACAAGGGCTTCTCCTACCTCGGCCAGAACCTCCCGCAGGAGCGCCTGTCGATCGCCGTCGGCGCGTACTCCCAGGCCGCCGCCGCGGTGCGGTTCGCACAGGCCTACACGCAGGACCGCACCATCTTCGGCAAGACCGTCGCCTCGTTCCAGAACAGCAAGTTCGAGCTGGCCGCCTGCAAGGCGAAGGTCGACGCGATGGAGTCGAGCGTCGACCGCGGCCTCGAACTGCACGACGCGGGCCAGCTCACCGCGGCCGACGCCGCCTCGCTCAAGCTCTTCTGCACCGAGGCCGCCTCCGAGGTGATCGACCGCTGCCTGCAGCTGCACGGCGGCTACGGCTACATCAACGAGTACCCGATCGCCCGCCTGTACGCGGACAACCGCGTCAACCGGATCTACGGCGGCACGTCCGAGGTGATGAAGACCATCATCGCCAAGGACATGGGCCTGTAGCACCCCTCCGCACGACGGTGCTGTACTGAGCGCATGGACCTGCTGATCGGCCTGATCGGGGTCGCGCTCCTCTGGGCCGCCGTCGGAAACGTCCGCCGTTCCGGGCCGGGATCGGAGTGGATGCTCCGGTGGGCCCGGTACGCGCGGGCGTGGGTGGTCGCGAGCCCGGTGGCCGCGGTGCTGTGGCTGGTGGTGACGATCAACGCGGTGATGCTGCTGGGCCTGCCGGACCGCCTGGCCGACGAGGTCCTGCAGGTGCACAGCACCAACCTCGACCGGTTCGCCACGCACCCGCTGCAGGCGCTCATCACGTCGGCGCTGTGGATCGAGCCCGTCGACATCGTCTTCGCGACGCTGATGACGGTGCTCGTCCTCGGCCCGGCGGAGCGCTGGTTGGGGCACGTCGGGATGCCGCTGATCTACTTCGCCGGCAGCGCGACGGCGTCGCTGATCTCGGTGCTCTCGGCGAATCGGCTGCTGGCGCACGGGATCATCACCGACGACCTCGACCTGCGCGGGATGATCGACGTCGGCGTGAGCTACGGCAGCCTGTGCGTGCTCGGGCTGCTCGTCTACCGCATCCCGCGATGGCGCTGGCGGCTCGCCGCGATGCTGGCGCTGCCCGTCCTGGTGCGGCTCACGCTGCCGTTCTTCGGCATGTACTCGACGCTCGGGCACCTGCGCGCGGTGCTCCTCGGCTACCTGCTGTGGCCCGTCACCCGGATCCCCGCCGTCCGCCGCCGCGCCGCGGACTGGACGTGGCGGTTCCACCCCGCCGGGCCCGACGAGCCCGGCGGAAGGACCGTCACCAGACCTTGACGCGGTCCTGCGGTTCCAGCCACTCCTTGTCCCCGGGCTTGACGCCGAACGTGGCGGCGAACGCGCTGACGTTCTTGACCACCTGGTTCGCGCGGAACTCGTTCGGCGCGTGCGGGTCCGTGGCGAGCGACTGGATCGCGGAGGCCTCGCGCGCCTTGTTCCGCCAGATCCGGCCCCAGCTCAGGAACAACGGCGTCAGGTCCGGGTCCGCGGCCACCCCGGCGCTCGGCGCGGCGCTCGCGCTCGCCTCCGCCGACGGTGCGGCGCTCGCCTGCGCGGCGTCCTCGGTGCCGGCGTCGCGGTTCGCGACGGCGATCCGGTAGGCGGCGATGGCGATCGAGAGGCCGCCGAGGTCGGCGAGGTTCTCCCCCACCGTGAGCCCGCCGTTGACCTTATTGGTGGGCGGCAAGCCGGCGGGAACCAGGGCGTCGTACTGCGCGATGAGCGCCTTGGTGCGCTTGTCGAACTCGGCCCGGTCGGCCGGCTCCCACCAGTCCTTGAGGTTGCCGTCACCGTCGTACTTGGCGCCCTGATCGTCGAAGGCGTGGCCGATCTCGTGGCCGATCACGGCGCCGATGCCGCCGTAGTTGACCGCGGCCTGCGCGTCCGGCGAGAAGAACGGCGGCTGCAGGATCGCGGCGGGGAAGACGATCTCGTTCATACCGGGGTTGTAGTAGGCGTTCACCGTCTGCGGCGTCATGAGCCACTCGCCCTTGTCCACGGGCTTGGCGAGTTTCGCCAATTGATACGCGTTCTCGAACTCCCCCGAGGCACGGACGTTGGCGACGATCGATTTCCCGTCGGTCTTCAGATCGCCGTAGTCGCGCCACTGCTCGGGGTAGCCGATCTTGGTGCGGATCTTCTCCAGCTTGGCGGCGGCGGCCCGCCGGGTGGCCGGCGTCATCCAGTCGAGGTCCTCGAAGCTGGCGCGGTAGGCGCTGCGGAGGTTGTTCACCAACTGCTCCGCCTGGTGCTTGGCGTCCGACGGGAAGTGCTTCGTGACGTACAGCTTGCCGAGCGCCTCGCCGAGGGCGCCCTCGACCACCGCCACACCGCGCTTCCAGCGATCGCGCTGCTGCTCGACCCCGCTGAGCGTCTTCGAGTAGAAGTCGAAGGTGGCCGTGGCGAACGGCTCCGCGAGGTAGGCCGCGTAGGCCCGCACGACCTGGATCCGCGCGTGATCCTTGAGAGTGTTCAGGTCGGTGTCCGCCCACAGCTTCGCGGCCGCGGTGAGGAAGCTGGGCTGGGAGACCACGACGTTCTTCGCGTCGTCGGCCTTGATGCCCACGGCCTTCTGCCAGCGGTCCCAGTCGTAGCCGGGGGCGAGCTTCGCCAGCTCCGACCACGGGTACGGGTTGTAGGTGGCGGTCGCGTCGCGCGAGCGGACCCGGTCCCAATGCCCCTTCGCCACCGACGTCTCGAAGGCGAGTACGCGGGCTGCGACGCCGGGCGCATCGGACAGGCCCGCCAGGGCGGCCACCTTCTCCAGGAAGGCGCGGTACTTGTCGCGCACCTCGGCGTACTTCGGATCGCGGTAGTAGGCCTCGTCGGGCAGACCGATGCCCGACTGCACCAGGCTGAGCACGTACTTCGACGAGTCCTTCTGATCGGTGTCGACGTAGAAGCCGACGAGCCCACTCACGCCCTGCTTCTCGTGCGCGCCGATGACGTCGAGCAGCGCCGCCTTGTCGGCCGCCTTGTCGATCGCCTCCAGGTCGGGCTTGATCGGGTCCGCACCCTCCCGATCGATCCGGGCGGTGTCCATGAAGGAGTCGTAGACGTCGCGGATCTTCGCCTCATCACTGCGGGTGCGCGGATCCTTGATGCCCTCGATGATGGCCTTGAGCTGGTCCAGCGCGCGATCCGACAGCTCGGTGAAGGTGTTGAACGAGGCCTTGTCCGCGGGAATCCGGTAGCCGTCGGCCCACGCGCCGTTGACGTGCCGGAACAGATCGTCCTGCACGCGGACGCCCGGCGCCGCGCCGCTCAGGTCGGGCCCCGTCAGCGGCCGCGCGGGCCGCGCGGAGGAGGACGGCGATCCGCCGCCGGGCGACGAGACCCCGCACGCCGCGAGGACCGCGGTGCCCGCGAGCACGCCGAAGCCGGCGAGGAAGCGCCGACGGTCGAACCCGCCCGACGGTGCGCCGAACGGGTCGCGATCCGGGCGGGGCGGGTGGGCGGACGAATGGGGATCACCGGTCTGCATGCACCGAATCTAACCCGATCGACCGCCGAGATGGTGCGACACGCTAACCACCCGAGTCGGGTGTCGACGTCCGCCGCGAGGTGAGCGCGATGGCGATCACGACGAGCGCGATGCCGACGGCCTCGAGCCACCCGGGCTGCTGGCCCAGCATCACCGCGCCGACGCCGGTGGCGGTCACCGGGAGCAGCGCCAGCAGCAGCGCGAACCGCTCGCGGCCGACACGGGTGAGCACCACCTGGTCCAGGGCGTACGGCACCACCGAGCTGAGCAGGCCGAGGCCCAGGCCGAGGACCCACACCTCCCAGCTGAGGAAGGCCTCGGGACGCGACACGAGGTCGGGCCCCAGGCCCGGCAGCGCGAGGACGAGCGCTCCCGCGGCCAGGCCGACGCCCAGCCCCTCGATGCCGCCGCCCGCGTCGGCGACCCGCTTGCCGAGCACGATGTACCCCGCCCAGAGGGCGGCGGCGAGCAGCGCGCAGGCGATGCCGATCGCCCCGTCGGAGCCGAGACCGCCGCCCGACGCACCGTCGAGGTTGACGCCCGCGACGCACACCACGCCGACCAGCGCCGCGGCGGCGGCGACCAGATCGACGGCGCGCCGTGAACCGGCGACCGCCACCGCGATGGGCCCGAGGAACTCGATCGCGACGGCGGTGCCGAGGTCGATGTGGTCGATCGCCTCGTAGAAGGCCATGTTCATGGCGACGGTGACGGTGCCGAAGAGCGCGGCGGCGCGCAGCCGTGCCGGGGTCCAGTCGGCGCGGCGCGGGCGCAACGCGATCAGCAGGATGAGGCCGGCGCCGGCGCCGCGCAACCACGCCACCGCGACGGGCGAGAGCTGCTCGAACAGGCCGACGCCCAGGGAGGCACCGACGTACTGGCTGATCGCCCCGATCACGAACATCGCGGGGATCATCAGCTGTGTCACGCGCCTCACCCTAGGGGACCCTCCGGGCGCCCCGCACCCGCGTTTCCGGCGGGGCGTCCCGCGGCTTCTCCTGTGCCGGAACTTGTTCACCCTGGGAGAACATGCCGCCCGCCTCCCCGGTGTGGTGGAACAAATGGGTACCCTCGGACGTATATAGAGATGTAAGAACGGTTCGTGAGGAACGGAGGAGTCATGACCAACACAGTCACTTCAGAGGCCCCCGCGGGCGATGCCTTCGCTCCCCTGACGGCGTCCGACCGCTGCGATCGCTGCTCGGCGGCCGCCCAGGTCCGTGCGGTACTCCCGTCGGGTTTCGAGCTGCTCTTCTGCGGGCATCACTTCACCGAGCACCGCGCGAAGCTGGAGTCGCAGGGCGCCACCGTCGCGGGAGAGCCCGTCTCGGTCTAGGTTCCATCGACGCGACGGCGCCGGGCACCCGCCCTACTTCCGGGTGCCCGGCGCCGTCGTTCGTCCGCGCCCTACCGCCCCGCTCGCGTCGACGTGCGCCGGGTCACTTCCAGGTGCGCAGCGCAGCGATCCGCTCACGCAGCTGATCCGCGCTCGCCATCGCCGTCACGGGGCCGCCGAGCTTGCTCCGCAGCTCGTTGTGGACGACGCCGTGCGGCTTGCCGGTGCGGTGATGATGCATCGCGACCAGCGAATTCAGCTCGCGGCGCAGGGCGGAGAGCTGCGCGCCGGCGGTCGCCCGCTCCTCGACCTCCGCGGGCGGCGCGGGGCGCTCGGCCACGGCCGTCCGCGTGTCCACCTGGTCCTTCTGCCGCTGCTTGAGCAGCGCCCGCATCTGCTCGGCGTCCAGCAGTCCCGGCAGCCCCAGGTAGTCGGCCTCCTCCTCGCTGCCCGCGAACGTCGCGGTGCCGTACGAGGAGCCGTCGTAGATCAGCTGGTCCAGCTCGGCGTCGGCGTGCAGGGAGACGAACGCCTTCTCCTCCTCGCCGGGCTCGTCCTTCTGCTTGTTCGCGTCGATGAGCAACGCGTCCTCGAGCCCATCGGACTCACGGTGCGGCTTGCCCAGCACGTGGTCGCGCTGCTCCTCGAGCTTCGCGGCCAGATCCAGCAGGACGGGCACCGAGGGCAGGAAGACGCTCGCGGTCTCCCCCGGCACGCGCAGTCGCACGAAACGCCCGATGGCCTGCGCGAAGAACAGCGGCGTCGAGGCGCTCGTGGCGTAGACCCCCACGGCGAGGCGCGGGACGTCGACGCCCTCGGACACCATGCGGACGGCGACCATCCACTTGTCCGTGCCCTCGGAGAACGCGGAGATCCGCTTCGAGGCGGTCGGGTCGTCGGACAGCACGACGGTGACCTTCTCGCCGCTGATCTCCTCGAGCAGCTCGGCGTAGTCGCGGGCCGTGGACTGATCGGTGGCGATCACGAGGCCGCCCGCGTCGGGCATCGCGCGACGCAGCTGCTCCAGCCGCGTGTTCGCGGCGTGCAGCACCGCGGGGATCCAGTCGCCGTGCGGGTCGAGCGCGGTGCGCCACGCCCGGGCGGTCTGCTCCTTGCTCAGCGGCTCCCCCAGGCGGGCGGTGAACTCCTCGCCCGCGCTGGTACGCCAGCTCGCCTGCCCCGAGTACGCCAGGAAGACGACGGGGCGCACGACGCCGTCCGCGAGCGCGTCCGAGTAGCCGTAGACGTGGTCGGCCTTGGACCGCTGGCCGCCGCCGAACTCCGGCTCGTACGTGACGAACGGGATCGGGTTGTCGTCACTGCGGAACGGCGTACCGGTGAGCGCGAGCCGGCGCGTCGCCGGCGCGAAGGCCTCCCGCACGCCCTCGCCCCAGCTCTTGGCGTCGCCGGCGTGATGGATCTCATCCAGAATGACGAGCGTCTTGTAGGCCGACGTGCGCGCGTGGTGCTTGTACGGATGCATGCCCACCTGGGCGTACGTGATGACGACACCGTCGAAGTCCGACGAGGTGCTGCCGCCCGAGTTGGTGAAGTTCGGGTCGAGGTTGATGCCGTTCCGGGCAGCGGCCTCGGCCCACTGGTACTTCAGGTGCTCCGTGGGCGCCACCACCGTGACCCGCTCGACGGTGCGGTCGGCGAGCAGCTCGGCGGCCACGCGCAGCGCGAAGGTGGTCTTACCGGCGCCCGGGGTGGCGACGGCCAGGAAGTCCTGAGGCTTCGAGGTCAGGTACTTCGTGAGCGCACGGCGCTGCCAGACACGAAGTGAAACCGCCATCGAAAAACGCACCCCTAAACCGCGAGAGAAGCCCGTCCGGCGCGATTCCGCGGCGCGGGCGGGTCGATCGTGAACCCTGAAGCAGTCTACTCGCAACACGCGGCGATCCCGGTTCCGGCGTGATCGGCGCCGGTGCGCAAGACTGAACATGATGGACGACGCACACGGCACGCCGGGAAGCCGGCAACCGGGCCCGGCGCAGGACGCCGAGCCGCGCGATCCGGGCCCGCACACCCAGGACCTGGATCGGCCCCGTCGTGCCTCCTTCCCCACCCGCGCGTGGGGCGTCGTCAAGGGCATGCCGCAGGTCCTGTGGCGCACCGTCGTGAAGTCCTGGGACGACTCGATCGTGGGCCACAGCGCCCAGGCGGCGTTCTGGACCACCCTGTCGCTGGCGCCGCTGCTGCTCGCCCTGATGGGTCTCATCGGCTACGTGGCGAACTGGTTCGGCCCCGACACCATCGGGGTGATCCACGACCGGCTCATCTCGTTCGGCCTGCGCGTGTTCACGCCCAACGTGGTGGACGAGATCATCCGGCCCATGGTCGACGGGGTGCTCCAGCAGGGCCGCGGCGACGTGGTCTCGGTGGGATTCATCCTCGCGCTGTGGGCCGGCTCGTCCGCGCTGTCGTCGTACGTGGACTCGATCAGCATGGCGCACGACCAGCACACGGTCCGCAACCCGGTGTACCAGCGGCTGTTCGCGCTGGTGCTCTACCTGGAGTTCCTCGTGATCGCGGTGTTCACGCTGCCCCTCGTTGCGCTGGGCCCCAGCTTCATCATCAAGTACATCCCCGCGTCGTGGCATCCCGCCGTCGCGCAGTTGATCGACTTCGGCTATCTGCCCTTCGTCGTGCTCATGCTGGTCGGCGGCCTGGCCCTGCTCTACCGGCAGGCGCTGCCGCGGCCGCTGCCGTGGTACCGGCACGTGCCGGGTGCGGCGCTCGCGGCGCTGATCTTCCTCGTCGCGTCGACGGGGCTGCGCGTGTACCTGTCGTTCATCGCGTCGGGAAGCGGCATCTCCTACGGCGCGCTCGCGACGCCGATCGCCTTCCTGCTCTTCACGTTCTTCCTCGGCTTCGCCGTCATGGTCGGCGCGGAGTTCAACGCCGCACTGCAGGACCGCTGGCCCGCGCGCGAGATCCGCACGGATCAGCTGCGGGACTGGGTCGTCGAGCAGATCAAGGAGGCCGGGATCCCCGATCCCGGCAAGGCCGCCGCCGAGGGCCTGCGCCGCGCGACGGACCCGATCCGCCGGCGCCAGCGGGCCGAGGCCGACGAACCCGCGTCCGCCGAGGCCGAGGCCGGGGTCGAGGACCCGAGGGCGGACGCCGTGGCGCCGCGGAGCGAGCCCACGAGGGCACCGGCGCCGCGGAGCACCGTCGACCCCGAGGTCCCGTGCGTGGCGCCGGCCGGGCCCCCGCGTGGGGTCGAGCCGCGGTGAGCGGCTACTTCTTCATGCGGTCGTAGATCTTCTTGCACTCGGGGCACACCGGCGAGCCGGGCTTCGCCGACTTCGTGACCGGGAAGGTCTCGCCGCACAGCGCGACGACGTAGTTGCCCATCACGGCCGATTCGGCGATCTTGTTCTTCCGCACGTAGTGGAAGAACTTGGGAGTGTCGTCGTCGGTGCCGGTATCGGCGTCGACGTCGACGTCCGGCTTCTCCAGGGTCTTCGTACTCATGACTTTCATTCTGCCAGCCGCAGTGGGACGATCGAAGTGTGGGAAACCAAGGTGAAGCCACCTACGTCATCACCGATGCGGAGGACTCGTACGACGAGCAGCACCGGCGGCGCGTTCGCCGGTACCTGATGATCATGGCCATCCGAATCCCCGCGCTCGTCATCTCCGCCTGGATCTACTCGGCCACGGGCAACTGGATGATCGCGCTGGCCGTGCTCGGCGGCTCCATCCCGATCCCGTGGATCGCCGTGATCCGCGCGAACGACCGGCCGAAGAAGCGCAAGGGCGAGCCCGACCGCTTCACCCGGCGCAAGCTCGATCGCCTCGCCCTGCAGGGCCACCCGATCACCACCGTCTCGGCGCGCGGCGACTAGGTGCTGCTCTCCCCCGGCCTGGCACCGCTGTGCCGTCGGCTCGGTCCCGCGCTGGCCGCCGCCGACTTCTCCGAGTCCGCCGTCGCCGACCGCCTCGGCGACGCCTACGGCTGCCTCTCCCGCGGGGAGCCCGGCCCCGTGGAGGCCGCTGCCCCCGGCGACGCACCGCTCGACGTGCTCATCCGTCTCTTCCTCGCCGCCGCGCCGGTCCCGCGTGCGCAGGTCGACGGTGCCCTGGCTCCCGTCACCGTCGCCGAGGCCCTCGACGCCGGATTGCTCGAGCCCGACCCGGAGGACCCGGCGCGGGTCCGGGCCGCCCTGAGCCTGCGGCCGCTGGACCTGCCCGATGGCCCGCAGTGGTTCCTCTCGGACCTCGACGGGCTGATGCGGCCGCACCCCCAGCACCGCGAGCACGTCCTCGGCGTCGGGCACGCCTCGCAGTCCCTGCTGCGCGCGACGCCCCGGGAGCCGGTGGGCACCGTCCTCGACCTCGGCACCGGCTGCGGCGTGCACGCGTGCGCCGCGACCCGATTCGCGGACTCCGTGACCGCGACCGACGTGAGCCCGCGGGCGGCCGGCTTCGCCGCGGCCTCGGCCGCGCTCAACGGCGCGGACGTCGAGGTGCTGACCGGCGATTGGTTCGCGCCGGTCGCGGGCCGCCGGTTCGACCTGCTGCTGGCGAACCCGCCGTTCGTCGTGGGCGAGGGCCGGGTGGACCACACCTACCGGGACTCCGGCCTGGACCTCGACGGCGCCTCCGAGCTCGTGGTGCGGGGCGCCCCCGATTACCTGGCGCCCGGCGGCACCGCCGCACTGCTGGCCTCGTGGGTGCACCGTGCGGACGAGTCGTGGCAGGCGCGGGTCGCGTCCTGGCTGCCCGCCGAGGGCGCCGCGGCGTGGGTGCTGCAGCGCGACGTCGCCGATCCGGCGCTGTACGTGGGCACCTGGCTGCGCGACGAGGGGCTGGACCCCCGCGTCGGTGAGGGCCGCGCGAAGTCGGACCGCTGGCTGGCGCACCTCGCGGACGCCGGCGTCACGGGCATCGGCTTCGGTTTCGTGCTCCTGCGCGCGATAGACGGCCCGTCGGAGGTGGTCTGCGAGGAGCTGAGCCATCCGTTCGACGATCCCCTGGGCGATGAGGTGCCTGCGCACTTCGCCCGCATGGCGTGGCTGCGCGACGCCGACCTGGACGCCGCCCGTCCGCTCCTCGGCGACGACGTCGCGCTGGAGCGGGTGTCCGTGACCGGCGACGAGGGGTGGGACGAGGTCGCGGTGCGCGTGACCCGCATGTCGGGCCCGCGCTGGGTGCACGAGCTCGACGACGCGGGCGCCCGCCTGCTCGCGGGCTGCCGCGGCGGCCTCACGACCGAGGACCTCGTGCTGCTGCTCGAGGCCGCCACGGGCGAGGACGACCTGGCCGATCCGGCCCGCCGGCTGCTCGCCGACCTCCACCGGCACGGATTCGTAACCTTCCTCTAAGCAACTTCTCAGAACGCCTCGCTGTTTGCGCAGGTCAGGGGATCCGGGCTCGGGAACTCTGTGCGCCCGTCGTCCGTTGAACCAGATGTACCGGCGAACAGGAGGCAGCCACATGGCACACCGCGTCAACACCGCTAGCACCGCAGCCCGCCCCGCTGATCGGGTGCGGCCCCCGCTGACCGAGGCCGATCTCGACGCACAGAGTCCCGCCGCGGATCTGGTGCGCGTGTACCTGAACGGCATCGGCCGCACCGCTCTGCTGACCGCGGAGGACGAGGTCGATCTGGCCAAGCGCATCGAGGCGGGGCTGTACGCACAGCACCTGCTGGCCACCAAGAAGCGGATGGCCGCCTCGAAGAAGCGCGATCTGGCGTTCATCGTCCGCGACGGGCAGGCCGCCCGCCAGCACCTGCTGGAGGCCAACCTGCGCCTCGTGGTCTCGCTGGCCAAGCGCTACACCGGGCGCGGCATGCCCCTGCTGGACCTGATCCAGGAGGGCAACCTCGGCCTGATCCGCGCGATGGAGAAGTTCGACTACGCCAAGGGCTTCAAGTTCTCGACGTACGCCACCTGGTGGATCCGCCAGGCCATCACGCGCGGCATGGCGGACCAGTCCCGCACCATCCGGCTCCCCGTCCACCTCGTGGAGCAGGTGAACAAGCTGGCCCGCATCCGGCGCGAGCTGCACCAGCAGCTGGGCCGCGAGGCCACGGACGCGGAGCTCGCGGAGGAGTCGGGCATCCCGGCGGAGAAGATCGCCGACCTGATGGATCACTCGCGCGACCCGGTCAGCCTGGACATGCCCGTCGGGTCCGACGAGGAGGCGCCGCTCGGCGACTTCATCGAGGACGCCGAGGCCGCCTCGGCGGAGTCGGCCGTCATCTCGCGGCTCATGCACAGCGACGTGCGCTCGGTGCTCGCGACGCTCGACGAGCGGGAGCAGCAGGTGATCCGCCTGCGCTACGGCCTCGACGACGGCCAGCCGCGCACCCTCGACCAGATCGGCAAGCTCTTCGGGCTCTCCCGCGAGCGTGTGCGCCAGATCGAGCGCGAGGTCATGAGCAAGCTCCGCAACGGCGAGCGGGCCGATCGCCTGCGCGCGTACGCGAGCTAGCCCCGAACCACCCTCGAAGGAACCGCGTCGGCTGTCACAGCCGGCGCGGTTCCGCTTGTTGTGCCAGCACCTCGCTCGCGTGGCCGATGCGGATGACCGCGGACAGCACCGACGCGCCGTCGGTGGTCGCGAGGATCGGCTGGCAGTCGATCGAGACGATCTCCGGCACCTCGTAGGCGAGGGCCGCGATTCGCGTGACCACATCGGTGAGGGCAGCGCGGTCCACGCCGGACTCGCCCGCGAAGCCGTCGAGCAGCGGCGCGGAGCGGGTGGCGGTCACCAGGTCGGCGGCCGCGGCGTTGGTCAGCGGCAGCAGCCGGTAGGCACGGTCGCCCAGGAGCTCGGGCACCGCGCCGCTGAGGCCGAAGGAGAGCAGCGGACCGATCCGCGGGTCGTTCTCGTAACCCACGGCGCAGCCGATCCCCTTGTGCGCCATCCGCTGCACGTGCAGCGTCGACTCCCCCGTCGCCTGCGTCAGCTCGGCGAACGCGTCGGCCACGGCCTGCGGCCCGGTGAGATCGAGGCGCACCGCCGCGAGGTCGGCGCGCAGGCGCCAGCGCTCCCCCATGGCCTTGACCGCGACCGGGTATCCCAGGCGGTCCGCGGCCGCCACCGCCTCGTCGGGGGTGGACGCCAGGTCGAAGGCCACCACGCCGACCCCGTACAGCCCCAACAGCTCCGCGCTCTCCGCGAAGCTGAGGGTCACGGGCCCCGTGTCGGCATCGCCGGTGGGCAGCCACTCCCGGACGCGGGTGCGCGCGGTCTCCACGTCGGTGCGGTCGGGTCGCGCGGTGTCGGAGACGGGGCGGGCGCGCCACTGCGCGTAGCGCCAGCCGTGCGCGAGTACGCGGGCGGCGCGCTCGGGTTCGGGGTACGACGGGACCGATCCCCGCACGCGGACGCCGTCCTCGTCGGTGGCGGCGAGCAGCTCGGTGACGCCGTCGAACGCGAGGAACGTCGAGACGATCGGCTTGATCTGCTTGCGGGAGGCTTCGAGCAGGACCGCGGCGTGGGCCTCCGGGGGCGCCTCCACCGGCGGGACGAAGACCGCGATGATCGCGTCGACGGCGTCGTCCGCGAGCGCCGCGTCGATCGCTGCGCCGAACTCCGCGGGGGTCGCCGCCGCTCCCAGATCGACGGGCTGCGCGACGTCGAGTCCCGCGCGGATCCCGGTGTGCGTGGCGAGAATGCCGAGGGCCGTCGAGTTGCCGATGACGGCGACCCGCGGGCCGGCGGGGAGCGGCTGGTAGCTGAAGAAGGTCGCGCAGTCGAACAGCTCGGGGATCGAATCGACCTGCACGACACCGGAGTTCTCGAACAGCGCCTCCGAGCCGCGGCGCCGCCGGTCGGCGTCGATGCCGCCGCGGTGCACGGCGACGATCGGCTTCTGTCGGGCCAGGCGCTGCGCGATGCGGCCGAACTTGCGGGGGTTACCGAAGCTCTCGAGGTAGAGCAGCACCACCTCGGTCTGATCGTCGGTGTCCCAGTACTGCAGGACGTCGTTGCCGGAGACGTCGGCACGGTTGCCCGCGGAGACGAAGGTCGTCAGTCCGACACCGCGTTTCGCCGCGGTGTCGAGGATGGCGATGCCGAGGGCGCCGGACTGGCAGAAGAAGCCGACGTTGCCGCGGCCGGGGACGACGGGGGCCAGCGTCGCGTTGATCCGCACCTCGCGGTCGGTGTTGATCACGCCGAGCGCGTTGGGGCCGATCAGCCGCATCCCGTGCGAGCGGACGGCTTTGAGGAGCCGGCGCTCCGACTCCTTGCCGCGGCCGCCGGCGTCGGAGAAGCCGGACGAGACGACGAGCAGCGTCCGGACCTCTTTGGCGAGGCAGTCGTCGAGCACCTGGTCCATGTTGTCGGCGGGGACCGCGACCACGGCGAGATCCACCTGGTCGGGGATGTCGCGCACGGACTCGTAGGCGCGGATGCCCGCCACGGACCGGCGATCCGGGTGGACGGGGTAGACGGGCCCCGCGAAGTCGCCCGCGATGATGTTGCGCAGCACCGCGTGTCCGACCTTGCCGGGGGTGGTCGAGGCGCCGATCACGGCGATCGAGGTGGGGCGGAGCGCGTTGCTCACGCTGCGCGCCTCCGACGCGAGTTCGCGGGCGTTGCGTACGGCGACGAGCGCCTCGGTGGGGTCGATGCCGAATTCGACGTGCACGACGCTGCCGTCGAAGCTGCGCCGCAGCTCGTACCCGGCGGCCTTGAACACGTTGACCATGTAGCGGTTCTCGGCGAGGACCTCGGCCTCGAAGCGGTGGAAGCCGTTCTCGGCGGCGGCGCCGGCGAGGTGCTCGAGGAGGATCGGCCCGAGTCCGCGGCCCTGGTGCTCGTCGGCGACGACGAAGGCGACCTCCGCCGACGTCGGCTTGCCGGAGTCGGCGAGTCCCTCGTAGAGGCCGACCGCGATGATCTTGCCGCCGAGGATCGCGAGCAGGCAGACGCGCTGCTCGTGGTCGACGGTGGTCATCCGCGCGACGTCGCGCGGCGGCATCACCGGGTACGGGCCGAAGTAGCGCAGGTAGCGGGTGCGCTCGGAGAGCCCGCCGTGGAAGGCGACCATCGCGTCGGCGTCGTCGGGCACGACGGGCCGCAGGTGGACGACGCCGCCGTCGGAGGCGAGGACGTCCGCGACCCAGTGCGCGGGGAACTCGTACGGTCCCGACGGCGCCTGCTGGCTCGGCGCCGGGAACGGGTCGGTGGCGGGACCGTCGGGATGCGAGGGGGTGGCGTCAGTCACGGGGATCCTCCGGGTCGAGTCCGTGAAGAGGAAAAACCGCGGAGCGGGCGCGGGCGATGAAGCGGTCGGCGGCGGCCTCCATCGGAGCGGAGCTGGGGTCGTACGAGGACGGCTCCCACGGGGTGAAGGCGGTCGCGCCGCCCTCGCCCATGGTCTCCGGCAGCGCGCCGACGGCGCCGACCTGGTCGGTGGGCAGGCTCGCGGCGAGGTCCTTCCACTCCGCGGGAATCGGTGTGGCGGGGTCGATGTCGGCGCCGATCACGGCCGCGATCAGGTGGGTCCACGCGCGGGGCACCACGTGCACGAGCTGGTAGCCGCCGCCGCCGACCGCCAACCACCGGCCGTCGCACACCTCGTCGGCGAGGTCGCGCATCGCGAGGATCGCCGCGCGCTGTCCGTCGACGGTGAGCGAGAGGTCGGTGAGCGGGTCGCTCGCGTGGGAGTCGCAGCCGCACTGGCTGACGATGAGCTGGGGCCGGAACTCGCGCACGACCGAGGGCACCACGGCGTGGAAGGCGCGCAGCCACAGCCCGTCGGGGCAGAACGCGGGCACCGGGATGTTGACGGCGGTGCCGCGGGCCTCGGGGCCACCGAGTTCGGTCGGGTAGCCGGTGTTGGGCCACAGGTGCTGGGGGTCCTCGTGCAGGGAGACGGTGAGCACGCGCGGGTCGTTCCAGAACTGTGCCTGCACGCCGTCGCCGTGGTGGGCGTCGACGTCGATGTAGGCGATCCGGTCGAAGCCGTTGTCGAGCAGCCAGGAGATGGCGATGGCCGCGTCGTTGTAGACGCAGAATCCCGAGGCGTGCGAGCGCATCGCGTGGTGCATCCCGCCGGCGATGTTGACGGCGCGGGTGGTGTGGCCCGCGGCGATCGCCTTGGCGCCGGTGAGGGTCGATCCGACCAGGCTCGCGGCGGCCTCGTGCATGCGGAGGAAGATCGGGTTGTCGTCGTTGCCGAGGCCGTAACCGGTGAGATCGATCCGGGACCGCCCCGAGCCCGCGACCCGCACCGCCGCGAGGTAGTCGTCGGTGTGCGCGCGTCCGAGCTCCAGCGGATCGAAGTCCGAGGGGGTCACCACCTCGACGCCGTCGAGCACCCCGAGCATCCGCGACAGCTCCATCGTCAAGCGCAGCCGCACCGGGTCCATCGGGTGGGAGTGGGAGAACCGGTAGTCGAGTACCGAGGGGTCCCAGACCACCTGGGAGTCGGGGAACCGTGCCATGTGTCACGACCCTAGTCGTTGCGTCCCTGCGACGCCGCGAAGTTAGGTAACCTTTAGTACGGGGGACGGAAGCCCGTCTCGGTTAAGCTCGACGGTGACGAGAAGGAGCTGGACACGTGAACGATCTGGTGGACACCACCGAGATGTACCTGCGGACCATCTACGAGCTCGAGGAGGAGGGCGTCGTGCCCCTCCGGGCGCGGATCGCGGAGCGTCTCGAGCAGAGTGGTCCCACCGTCTCGCAGACGGTGCAGCGCATGGAGCGCGACGGCCTGGTCCGGGTGGCCGGGGACCGTCATCTGGAACTCAGCGAGAAGGGCCGCCAGTTGGCGATCGCGGTGATGCGCAAGCACCGGCTCGCGGAGCGGCTCCTCGTGGACGTCATCGGTCTGCAGTGGGAGAACGTGCACGCGGAGGCCTGCCGCTGGGAGCACGTGATGAGCGAGGACGTCGAGCGGCGGCTGCTCGAGGTGCTGGGCAACCCGACCACGTCCCCGTACGGCAACCCGATCCCGGGGCTCGGCGAGCTCGGCGTCGCCATCGGCAACGAGCCCGCGCGTCCCGCCCGGCTCACGGACCTCCCGCAGGGCGGCCCCACGGCCGTGGTCATCAAGCGGCTGGCCGAGCACGTGCAGGCGGACACCGACCTGATCGGCCGGTTCCGCGAGGCCGGCGTGGTGCCGGACGCTCGCGTGTCGGTGACGGTCCAGCGCGGCGCGGTGATCATCTCGGTCGCCGGGCACGAGGACTTCGAACTTCCCGACGAGATGGCGCACGCCGTCTTCGTCGAGGCGGTGTAGCCGATGCGCCTGGTGGTGACCGGCGGCGCCGGCTACGTCGGCAGCGTGTGCACGCAGGTGCTGCTCGAGCGCGGCCACGAGGTGACGGTGATCGACGACCTGAGCACCGGCAACCGCGAAGCGGTGCCCGCGGGCGCCACCTTCGTGGAGGGCGACGTGGCGACGGTGGCCCGCCCCCTGCTGGCCGACGGCGACTTCGACGGCGTACTCCACTTCGCGGCGAAATCACTCGTGGGCGAGTCGGTGTCGCACCCGCACAACTACTGGCAGGGCAACGTCGTCACGACGCTGACACTGCTCGACGCGATGCTCGCCGCCGGCGTCCCGCGCCTGGTGTTCTCGTCGACCGCGGCCACGTACGGCGAGCCGGAGTCGGTCCCGATCCCGGAGGACGCGCGGACCGCGCCGACGAACACGTACGGCGCCACCAAGCTCGCGATCGACGCCGCGATCTCCTCGTACGCCACCGCCTACGGGCTGGCCGCGGTCTCGCTCCGGTACTTCAACGTCGCCGGTAGTTACGGCGGCTTCGGCGAGAACCGCGAGGTCGAGACGCACCTGATCCCCCTGGTGCTGCAGACCGCCCTCGGGCAGCGCGGCGACATCGCGGTCTTCGGGGCCGACTACCCCACCGCGGACGGCACCGCGGTCCGGGATTACGTGCACGTCAAGGACCTGGCCGAGGCGCACCTGCTGGCACTGGACCATGCGCGGGCCGGCACGCACGAGATCTTCAATCTCGGCTCCGGCGAGGGCTTCTCGGTGCGCCAGGTGATCGACACCTGCCGCGAGGTGACCGGGCGCGAGATCCCCGAGACCGCCGCGGACCGCCGCGCCGGCGATCCGGCCGTCCTGGTCGCCTCCTCGCGCCGCGCGATCGACGAGCTCGGCTGGCGACCGGAGAAGACGGACCTACGCGAGATCGTCGCCGACGCGTGGGAGTACACGCAGGCCCTGGGCGACCGGGCGCACGCCGCCCGCCGCGCCTGACGCGTACCCGATCCGGAGCCCGCGCCGGTCGTCACCCGGCGAGGGGGAACCCGAGGTCCCGGGGCGGGAGATCCACGCCGAGGCGGCGGGCCACGTCCAGCCCGATCTCGGCGGTGATGCACAGCTCCCGCGGATGCATCCCCGCCGCCAGGGCGTGCGCCAGCAGATGCGCGCCCCGGTAGTGCCGGTCGGCGGTGAGTGCCGCGTCCAGGGCGATGCCCGTGAGCGGCCCGTCCCCGCGCAAGTAGCTCCCGGCGGCCACCAGCGTCGCCGCCGCGGCCCGCGGCGTGCCGCGCAGTCGCCGCGCCAGCTCGGCGAACAGCAACCGGGCCTCGTCGGCCATCACGGTGAGGGCCAACGCCATCGCCGCGTCGCGCACCGTCACCTCGAGCAGCGCTCCCCCGAGCAGGGCGACGTCGGCGTCCGACAGCGCGGCCGAGCGCTGCGCGGTGACGGCCCCGACGACGGCGGCCAGCAGCTCGCAGGGATCGCCGTCCGCCTCGTAGTCCGCGGCGTCGCGGCAGCGGTCCGCACCGATCCCCTGCCCCTCCTCCGCGAGCTGGTCGGTCAGGTCCGCGCGGGACCGGTGGATGGTGCGCCCCTCCACGACCGCCGCCACCATCAGCGGTGACGACGCCGGATCGGGGAGGGCGCCGCTCTCGCCGTGTCGGCACACCCATCGCTCGCCGGCCTCCATCCGGTCGAGGAGCACCAGGTCGATGATCTCGAGGTCCGGGACGACCGCGTCCCGTGAGCGCGCGGCGTCCTCCAGCAGCCGCAGGAGCGCCGGGGCGAGCCGCTCGCGCGGGCGGTCGTCGACGGCGACGCAGAACAACCGGTCCGCCCCCTGGCGCCGCAGCAGCCCCACCGCCTCGGCGATGTGGGTCCGGCAGTCCTTCCGGAGACCGCCGGACCGGGTCACCTCGAGATCGGTCCGGGCGGTGGCCCCGATCCGGCCTGTCACCTCGTCGTGCGCGAGGAGGACCACCGAGCGCGTCGGATAGAAGCCCAGGAGCGCTGGGACGGCGGCGAGCAGGTCGCCGAGGGAGTCGATCTTCATGGCCGGGTCCGCGTGATGTTTCGTCATGATCGAATGCTCGCGGAGGCCGCCGACGGGGATCGCCGGCCGAGCTCACCCATCCCCACTTTGATTACGAAACGTTCTCCACGCTGGGCGTTGTGCACAGGATCGGTCGTTACCGGACACCGGTGGGCGGGCGACCGACGCACGGGAGCGGTGAGCGCTACTGTGAACCGCGTGATCGGCTTACCGCGGTTCTCGGACCGCACGCGCGACTGGTTCCTCAGCGGCATGTCTGAGCGGGCCGGCACCCACGTCGGACCCCACGCGAAGGATGCGGAACACCCGCAGCCGTGGTGGAAGGTCATGTGCCTGACCGGCGTCGACTACTTCTCGACCCTCGGCTACCAGCCGGCCATCGCGTTCATCGCGGCGGGCGTCATCTCCCCCATCGCCACCCTGGTTCTCATCGCGCTCACGCTGTTCGGCGCACTCCCGGTCTACAAGCGGGTGTCCCGGGAGAGCTTCAACGGCTCCGGCTCGCTGGCGATGTTCGAGCGCCTCCTCCCGTGGTGGGGCGGCAAGTTGTTCGTCCTCGTGCTGCTCGGCTTCGCGGCCACCGACTTCATCATCACGATCACGTTGTCGTCCTCCGACGCCGCCGAGCACATCGTCGAGAACCCCCTGGTCCCGTCGTTCTTCCACGGCGCCAACATCCCCATCACCCTGGGCCTGGTCCTGGCACTGGGCGTCATCTTCCTCAAGGGCTTCCGCGAGGCCATCGGCACCGCCGTCGTCCTGGTGACCCTGTACCTCTCGCTCAACGTGGTCGTCATCGGGATCTCGCTGTGGCACGTCGCGGAGCGGCCGCAGAAGGTGCTGGACTGGCAGGACCTGCTGTGGGCGGAGCATTCGAATCCGCTCATGGTGATCGCGGTCGCGCTGATCGTCTTCCCGAAGCTGGCGCTGGGTCTCTCCGGGTTCGAGACCGGCGTCGCGGTGATGCCCCAGATCAAGGGCGATCCCAACGACCCGCCCGAGTACCCGGCCAAGCGCATCCGGGACACCGGCCGCCTCCTGACCACCGCCGCCGTGATCATGAGCGTCCTGCTCGCCACGTCCAGCTTCGCGACCACGGTGCTCATCCCCGCGGAGGAGTTCGGGCCGAACGGCGACGCCAACGGCCGCGCCCTGGCGTGGCTCGCCCACGAGTACCTCGGGAACGGTTTCGGCACCGTCTACGACGTCTCGACAGTGGCGATACTCTGGTTCGCCGGCGCGTCCGCGATGGCCGGCATGCTCAACCTGGTCCCGCGGTACCTGCCGCGGTACGGCATGGCTCCCCGCTGGGCCTCCGCCGTGCGGCCGCTGGTCGTGGTGCTGACCGTCATCGCCCTCGTGATCGTGCTCATCTTCGAGGCCGACGTGAACGCGCAGGGCGGCGCCTACGCCACCGGCGTCCTCGTCCTCATGACCTCCGCCGCGATCGCGGTGACCATCTCCGCCCGCCGCAAGCGGCAGACCGCGGCCACCTGGGGCTTCGGCCTGATCTCGGCGGTCTTCGTCTACACCACGATCGACAACATCATCGAGCGGCCCGACGGCGTCCGGATCGCCGCGCTGTTCATCCTGGCCATCGCCGTCGTGTCGATCGGCTCCCGCGTGCGGCGCTCCTTCGAGCTGCGCGCCTCGTCGATCACCTTCGACGAGAAGGCCCTCGAATTCATCCGCGACGACGCCGCCGCCCAGCACGCCATCCGCATCGTCTCGCACGAGCCCGACGTGGACACCAAGAAGGAGTACCGCGACAAGGTCCGCGCCGAGCGCAAGTTCGGCCACATCCCCGGCCGCTCGCGGGTGATCCTGCTCGAGGTGTGGCCGCGCGACTCCTCGGACTTCGAGGAGGACCTGGAGGTCCGGGGCATCGAGAAGTTCGGCTACCGCCTGCTCAAGGTGCGCTCGGGCAGCATCGCCAACACCATCGCCGCCGTCCTGCTGTACATCCGCGACGAGACCGGCGTCGTGCCCGAGGTCTACTTCCAGTGGTCCGAGATGAACCCCGTGCTCAACATGGGCAAGTACCTCGTCGAGGGCTCCGGCGAGGTCGCGGCCGTCTGCCACGAGGTGCTGCGCCAGGCCGAGCACGACGCCAAGCGTCGCCCGACCGTCCACGTCTCCTGACGCACGCCACTCACGGCCGGTACGCGAACGGGAGTTCGTGATGCGACACGGGCAGGGTCTCGACCCGCATCCACGGGTAGCGCCGTTCGACGGTGCGCGCCACGGCCGCGCCGTCGTGGTACCGACTGCGCAGCGCGACGACGACGGTGACGCCTCCCGGTAGTTCCCGGAGCGCGTCCAGGTCGTCGGGCCGCGGCTGCGGAGGGACGGCGTACCGGGGCCGGGGCCCATCGGCGGCCGCGCTCGCCAAGCGGCCGAACTCGGGAGTCGGCGGCCAGTGACCGGCCGTCTCCCAGGTCGCGTACGCGCGAGCCCGCCGGCTCGACGGGGCCGCCATCACCGGCACCGCGCGCAGCGCCGTCGTGATCCGCATCGAGGCGAAGACTCGCGTGGGATCGAGCACGGTCAGCGCCCGGACGCGGTCCGGGCGGGCGAGCGCGTAGGCCACCGCGATCTGCGCCCCCAGGGAGTACCCGAGCAGGTCCGCCGTGGTCGCACCGAGTCCGTCGAGCACCTCGTCGATCCACGCCGGTAGGTCGTCCCGGGATCTCAGCCCACGCCGCTCGCTACCGCCCGCGTCCCCGGGGAGGTCCGGCGCCAGCACGCGATGGGAGGCCGCGAGAGTCGCGGCCTGCCCGAACCAGGAGGCGCCCGTGTCGCGGCCGCCGGGCAGGCACAGCAGCGGCGGCGCGTCGTCGTCGCCACCGATGAGGACCCGCGTCCGGGCGAGCGGACCGTCGACATCGGTGCGCCGGACCGGCACGCCCCACTGCGCGACCACGGCGTCGTAGGCGTCGGAGAACTCGGATCTCATGACATTCCTCTCGATCATCGAGATATTTGATCATCAAGATACCTGCTACCGTCGGCGCATGAGCGACAACGACCACCTCGTGCACGCCCTGCGCGCCGCGGCACAGCGCTGGGAGCGCGAGATCGCCGCCTTCGGCGCCCGGCACGCGCTCGGCGGGACGGACGTGCGCGCACTGGTCGCGCTGCTCGACCTGGAGCGGGCCGGCACGCCCTCGACCCCCGGAGCCCTGGCGACGCAGCTGCACTTGAGCTCGGCGGCGTGCACCGCCCTCGTCGACCGCCTCGCGGCCGCGGGCCTGGTGGAGCGCGCCCCCGATCCCGGGGATCGCCGCCGCGTCCAGGTCCTCGTCACCGCCCATGCGCGCCGACTCGGCGAGGAGTTCTTCGCCGATCTCATCGGCCCGATCCGCGCGTCGGCAGCCGCACTCAGCCCCGCGGAGGCCGAGGTCGTCGGCCGTTTCCTCGCGTCCGCCGTTACGCCGTGAGCGGAAACACGCGGCGCGCGGGAATCGACACGATGCACGCGAGGTTGTCCCACGTGGAAAACTGGTAGTTCCCCGCCGGCGCGGGGAGCACGGCGGTTGGAGGTAGCGCATGGACGAGCAGTCCCACATGTACGAGCTGGAGTTCCCGGGTCCGTCAGTCTCGGACACCGACGGCAACGGCCCCGTGCTGGTGCACGCGCTCGACGGCTACGCCGACGCCGGGCACGCGTTGAGGCTGCTGCGCCAGCACCTCAAGGACAACCTCACCACGGAGCTGGTCGCGTCGTTCGACGTCGACGAGCTGATCGACTACCGCTCCCGCCGGCCCTCGATGACCTTCGAGGACGGCTTCACCGGCGTCGACGAGCCCGAGCTGAACCTCTACGCCGTGCGCGACTCCGCAGGCAAGCCCTTCCTGCTGCTCGCGGGCGCGGAGCCGGACCTGCGGTGGAACGGCTTCGTCAGCGCCGTTGCGGGCCTCGCGGAGCGCTTCGGCGTGCGCTCGGTCGTCGGCCTGCACGCCATCCCGATGGCGGTCCCGCACACCCGTCCGGTGCCGGTCACCGCGCACGGCAACAATCCGGACCTGCGCAGCGAGCTGCGCTCGTGGGACGGCGGCACCATGCGCCTGCCCGGGAGCGCCGCAGGACTGCTGGAACTGCGGATGGCCGACAAGGGCTACGACACGCTGGGGCTGTCGGTGCACGTGCCGCACTACCTCGCGCAGAACGACTACCCCGAGGCGGTTCTCGGCATGCTCGGCGCGCTGCGCACCTCCGTCGGGCTCCAGCTGCCCGACGGCGATCTCGCGGTGGAGGCGGCGGAGCTGCGCGAGCAGATCGACGCCCAGGTCTCGTCCAGCTCGGAGATCTCCTCGGTCGTCGAGACGCTGGAGCAGCAGTACGACGAGGCCGCGCAGCAGCCCCGCGAGCTGCTCATCGCCGATGGCGAGGCCATCCCGACCGGTGACGACCTGGCGAGCGAGTTCGAGGCCTTCCTCGCGGAGCAGGCCGGCGACGAGGGCGAGAACGGCTCCGGCGCGTGACGCAGGTGCGTCAGCGCGTCGCGCTGATCCACGGCCACCGCCGGGCCTACCGGATCGGCGGCAGCGGCCCCGCCCTGCTGCTCATCCACGGGATGGCCGACAACTCGGCGACGTTCGAACCGATCCTCGAGCGGCTCGCCGAGCGGTACACGGTGATCGTGCCGGACCTGCTCGGGCACGGCCTCTCCGGTCGCCCGCGCGCCGACTACTCGCTCCCGGCGTTCACCAACGCCATGCGTGATCTCCTGCTCTACCTCGGCATCGAGCGCGCGACGCTGGTCGGGCATTCGCTGGGCGGCGGCATCGCGGGGCAGTTCACCTACCAGTACCCGGAGATGGTCGAGCGGCTCGTCTTCGTCAACACCGGCGGCGTCACCCGCTCGGTCTCCCCCGTGCTCAAGGCCGTCTCGCTGCCGATGTCGGAGATCGCGATCCGCTCGCTCGCGCTCCCCGGCGTGCTGCCCGTGGCGAGCGCCGCGCTGGACCTGTTGGGCCGCGTCCCGCTCAAGCTCTTCGTCGACAACGCCGAGTGCGCCCGGGTGCTCGCGGGCCTGCCCCACGCCGGCACGCCGCGCGCGTTCGCCCGCACCCTCCGCGCCGTCGTCGACCCGTTCGGCCAGGTGGTGACGATGCTCGACCGCACCTACGTCGCCGAGACCGTGCCCGTGCTGGTGGTGTGGGGCTCCGACGACCCGATCATTCCGGTCGAGCACGCGCACCTGCTGCACGCCTCGCTGCCGTCGTCGCGCCTGGAGGTCTTCGACGGTGCCGGGCACTTCCCGTTCCGGAGCGACCCGGACCGGTTCCTCGCCGTGCTGACCGACTTCGTCGACGGCACCGATCCCGCGCGACTCACCGTGGCGGACCTGCAGGACGCCCTGCGCCGCGACGCGGATCTCGACGCCGAGGCCGAAACGCCGGCGTAACCGGCGAATGCCGCGCCCGTAATCCGGCGCTCCCACACTGACGGGAGTCAGTCGTGAGGAGGCCGCGATGAGTTCCGAGGTCCTGCCCTTCCGGGCCCGCCCGTACGTGCCCGACCTGTGCTTCGCGACGATCCACGGGCACCGTCGCGCCTACCGCATCGGCGGTACCGGGCCCGCCGTGCTCCTGCTGCACGGCATCGGCGACAACTCGCTCGTGTGGGACTCCGTGCTCGCGCCGTTGACCGACAGATTCACGGTGATCGCGCCGGACCTGCTCGGCCACGGCCTCTCGGATCGCCCGCGCGCCGACTACTCGGTGGCCGCGTTCGCCAACGGCATGCGAGATCTCCTGTGCTACCTGGGCATCGAGCGAGTATCGGTCGTCGGCCACTCGCTGGGCGGCGGCGTCGCCGGGCAGTTCGCCTACCAGTTCCCGGAGATGGTCGAGCGGATCGCGTTCGTGGCGCCCGGCGGCGTCGATCACGACGTCTCGCCGCTGCTGCGCCTGCTCTCCCTACCCTTCGCCGAGCAGCTCGTCGCGCTCACGGCGCTGCCGGGCGCGAAGCAGGTCCTGGCGACCGCGTTGCTCGCGGCGGCGGCCGTGCCCAGCCCCGTGCGCCCCGACGCGGTGCAGCTGCGCCGGGCGCTCGACCGCATGCCGAACACCGCGTCCCCGCACGCCTTCGCGCGGACGCTGCGATCCGTGGTGGACCTGCGCGGGCAGGTCGTCACCATGCTCGATCGGTGCTATCTGACCGCCGAGGTCCCGACGCTCGTGGCCTGGGGGGCCGACGACTCGATCATCCCCGCGACGCACGCCGAGGTCCTCCGCGCGGCCCTGCCCGCGGCGCGCGTGGAGGTCTTCGACGGTGTCGGCCACTTCCCCATGACCGAGGCACCGGACCGATTCCTCGCCCTCCTCACCGACTTCCTCACCTCGACGGTGCCCGCGCGGCTGGCGCGGACCCACCTGCGCGACGGGCTGCGTTCGGCGGCCGGCGTCACCGTCGCCGCGCCCGCCCAGGAGCTGGGCTGACCGGTCACGATCGCGGCCCGTAGAGTGAGATGAGTGAACCTCATCGACCTGCTCCCGGCCGACCCGACGGCCGACGCGGTCTTCGAGGCCTTCCTCGAGTGGACCGATGACCGCGGCATCACGCTGTACCCGGCCCAGGAAGAGGCGCTGATCGCGGCCTGCTCGGGCGCCAACGTGATCGTGGCGACCCCCACCGGTTCGGGCAAGTCCCTCGTGGCGATGGGCGCCCAGTTCGCAGCACTGGCGCAGGGCCGGCGCACCTACTACACCGCACCGATCAAGGCGCTGGTCAGCGAGAAGTTCTTCGCGCTCTGCGAGGTCTTCGGCACCGTGAACGTCGGGATGGTCACGGGCGACGCGGCCGTCAACGCCGACGCGCCGATCGTGTGCGCCACCGCCGAGATCGTCGCCAACTTCGCGCTGCGCGAGGGCGCCGACTCCGATATCGCGCAGGTGGTCATGGACGAGTTCCATTACTACTCGGAGCCGGACCGCGGCTGGGCGTGGCAGGTGCCGCTCATCGAGCTGCCCCGCGCACAATTCGTGCTCATGTCCGCGACGCTCGGCGACACCTCCTTCTTCGAGGAGGACCTCACGCGGCGGACGGGGCGCGAGACCGTCCTCGTGGCCGGCGCGGAACGTCCGGTACCGCTGCACTTCTCGTACTCGACCATGGCGATCCAGGATCAGATCGTCGAACTGGTCACCACGCACCAGGCACCCGTCTACGTCGTCCATTTCACGCAACAGGCCGCCGCCGAACGCGCGCAGGCGCTGATGTCGCTCCCGCTCGCGAGCAAGGAGCAGAAGGCCGCGATCGCGGCGGCGCTCGGCGACTTCCAGTTCACCACGGGCTTCGGCAAGACCCTCTCGCGGCTCATCCGCTCGGGTATCGGCGTGCACCACGCCGGCATGCTCCCCCGGTACCGGCGCCTGGTGGAGAAGCTGGCCCAGGAGGGCCTCCTCAAGGTCATCTGCGGCACCGACACGCTCGGCGTCGGCATCAACGTGCCGATCCGCACCGTCTACCTGACGGGCCTGACCAAGTTCGACGGGACGCGCACGCGGCATCTGCGCGCCCGCGAGTTCCACCAGATCGCCGGCCGGGCCGGGCGCGCGGGGTTCGACACGATGGGCACCGTCGTCGTGGCCGCGCCCGAGCACGAGATCGAGAACGCCCGGCGGGAGGCGAAAGCCGGAGGAGACCCGGCCAAGCTCAAGCGGGTCCAGCGGAAGAAGCCGCCCGAGGGATTCGTCTCCTGGGGGAAGGCGACGTTCGAAAAGCTCGTCGCGGCCGCCCCGGAGCCACTGACCTCCCGTTTCTCGGTCACGAACTCGATGCTGCTCAACGTGATCGCGCGGCCGCAGAACTGCTTCGACGCGATGCGTCACCTCCTGGAGGACAACCACGAATCGCGCCGGAACCAGCTGCGGCACATCCGCACCGCGATCACCCTGTTCCGCGGCCTGGAGTCGGGCGGCGTCGTCGAGCGGCTGGCGGAGCCCGATGAGGACGGCCGGCACGTGCGGCTCACCGTCGACCTGCAGCCCGATTTCGCGCTGAACCAGCCCCTCGCACCCTTCGCGCTCGCGGCGCTGGAGCTGCTCGACGCCGAGTCCCCGGACTACGCGCTCGACGTGATCTCGGTGATCGAGTCCGTGCTCGACGACCCGCGACCCGTGCTGCGCGCGCAACAGAACGCTGCGCGCGGCGTCGCGGTGGCGGAGATGAAGGCCGACGGCATCGACTACGACGAGCGGATGGCTCTGCTCGAGGACGTCACGTACCCGAAGCCCCTCGAGGACCTGCTCGTCCCCGCGTACGCGACCTACGCCGCCGGGCACGCCTGGGTGACCCAGTTCGAGCTCTCCCCGAAGTCGGTGGTGCGGGAGATGATCGAGCGGGCGATGACCTTCAACGACCTGGTCTCGAAGTACCAGCTCGGCCGCTCGGAGGGCGCGGTGCTCCGGTACCTGTCGGATGCCTTCCGCACGCTGCGTCACACGGTCCCCGAGGCCGTGCGCACGCCCGAGCTCGACGACTACATCGCCTGGTTGGGCGCGCTGGTGCGGTACGTGGACAGCTCGCTCGTCGACGAGTGGGAGGAGATGACCTCCCCGGACCCGGTGAAGGCGCACGCCTCCGCGCCGGAGATCGGCCGCTCGACGTCGCTGACGTCGGACGAGCGGGCGTTCGGCGTCATGGTGCGCAACGCGATGTTCCGCCGGGTCCAGCTCGTCGCCGAGGAGGAGTACGACCTGCTCGACGCGATGGATCCCGGCGTCGACTGGTACGCCGCGTTCGACGACTACTACGAGGAGTACGACGACATCTCGACCGGCGCGGACGCCCGTGGCCCGCAGCTCTTCTCGCTCGACACGTCGATGCCGCGGGCCTGGCGGGTCCGGCAGACCATCGCCGACCCCGACGGCGACCACGGCTGGGCGATCACGGCCGTCGTCGACCTCCCGGCGTCCGACGAACGCGGCGACGTCGTGCTCGTGGACGTGGAGGTCGTCTCGGGCTGAATCAGCCGCGGACGGCCGCGTCCAGCCCCGCGAGGGACTGGTCGAGGTACTCCGGCGGGAACGGCGGCATAGAGCCGACGAAGTCCCGGAACGACTGCGGGGTGTCGGTCCAGTCGTAGGTCAGCGTCACCTGCGTGCCGTTCTCCGACGGTGCGAGGTCGTACCGCCACCACCAGCCGCCCGCCTGCCACTCGCCTTCCCGGCGCGTCCCGGGCAGCCAGCCGATGACCCGATCGCGTTCGAAAGCGGTGACCTTGTTCTCCATCACGTAGTCGCCGCCCGCCTGATCGAGGTACATGTTCACGGAGAACATCTGCCCGACGTGATCGAGCGGAGCGTCGTCCACCGCGTCCCGCACCCAGTCGGTGGGCTCGATGTCCTCGTGGCGCACGGGATCGGCGAGAACGGCGAAGACCCGCTCGGGGCTCGCGGCGATGACTCGGGTGCTGGACATCCGCTCGGACATGGTTTCTCACTCTCTTCGGTGCCAATACGGCGCGCCGACGCGGAACGCCATGTTCACAGCGTACACATAACGGCGGAGGGGCGTGGCAGTTCCGGAGATCGTCGATACCGGTGTGCCCGCGGGCCTACTTGCGGCTGGGTCGATTGCGCGCCGCGCGCGCCTGGGCGACCCGCTGCTCGTCCGCCCGCACGGCGTCGAGGCTCGCACGCTCGTCGATCAGCCACTGCGGCGGATCCGCGAGCAGACCGGTGATCTGCTCGGTGGTCAGCGACTCACCGACACCCGCGCGCTGCAGGCCGGAGATGGAGATGCCGAGCCGGGCGGCGACGAGGTTCTTCGGGTGCGGGCCGTTCTTCCGCAGGTCCTGCAGCCACTGCGGCGGCTCGGCCTGCAGCGCCGCCAGCTCGTCGCGGGTGATCGGGTTCTCCTGGAACGCGGCCGGCGTGGCGGGCAGGTACACGTCCAGCTTCTTCGCAGCGGTCGCCGGTTTCATGGACTGGGTGTTCTGCCTGCTCATGGGTGCCAGCCTATCGGTAATCTCCAGGAGTGACCTCCTCGCTCCCGCCGTCGCTGCGGCTCGGCTACGTCCCGGGCGCCACGCCCGCCAAGTGGGCCCGCGTCTGGGGCGAGCGACATCCGGACGTGCGGCTCGAGCTCGTCCCGGTCGCGGCGGCCGACGCGGCGGACGCGGTGCGCGCGGGCACCGTCGACCTCGCGCTCCTGCGCCTGCCCACCGAGACGAGTGGGCTCGCGACGATCGCGCTGTACGAGGAGCAGGTCGTCGCGGTGGTCCCCAAGGAGCATCACGCTGCCGCGGCGGACGAGCTGACGACCGCGGACCTCGACGGCGAGCCGACCCTGCTGCCGCTCGACGACGCGCTGCACTGGGCCGGAGCCCCCGGTACGCCGGTCGAGCACCGGCCGGAGACGACGGAGGCCGCGATCGAGCTGGTCGCCGCAGGGATGGGCCTGCTCATCGCTCCGCAGTCGCTGGCGCGGCTGCACCACCGCAAGGACCTCACCTACCGGCCCCTCACCGACGCGCCGCCCTCCCCCGTGGTGCTCGCGGTGCCCGCCGGCGAGCAGTCCGAGGCGGTCGCCGAGTTCATCGGCGTCGTCCGCGGCCGGAAAGCCGGATCGTCCCGGGGGCGGACCGAACCGGCACCGAAGCGGACGGCGCGGGAGAAGACCCTCGCGAAGCAGGCCGCGCGCGCCGCCGCCGGGAAGTCGCCGGGACCGTCGAAGGGCAAGCCCGCGAAGCGGCCCCGCCGCTGAGCTCAGCCCAGCGACTCGATCCACTCGTCGGCCGCCAGCACCTCGGCCTGACGCGGGAAGACCTTGCTCACCAGCACCCGATGGACCTCGGAGTCGTGGTCGGCGCACGCGTCGGCCAGGACCGTGAGGCGGTAGTCCAGATCGCCCGCGTAGCGGACCGTCGAGAGCACGACGCCGCTCGTCGAGATGCCCGCGAGCACGAGGTGATCGGCCTGCAGGCCGCGCAGCACCACATCGAGATCGCTGCCGCTGAACGCCCCGAACCGGCGCTTGACCACGACGGGCTCGCCCGGCAGGGGCGCCACCTCGGGGACGATCGCCGTCAGTGGCGAGACCTCGGTCATCGAGTCGCCGCCCTCGCGCAGCATGGCGAAAGCCCGGTTGGTCGGCGGGATCTCGGGATAGTCGGGCCGGAAGGCGACGCGCACGTGCACGACCGGCACGCCGTGGTCGCGCGCCGACGACAGGGCCCGCGCCGCGGAGGCGAGCGCGGCGACGCCGGGCCGCTCGGCACCGTCGACGATGCCGCGCTGGTAGTCCATGAGAAGCAGAACGGAGCGATCGGAAGCCATGCGCCCAGGCTAGCGCTCAGCGCAGCGCGTCGAGATCCACCCGCACGGCCTCCCACTCCTCCAGCGAAAGGAGGTGCGGGCGGGTCGCTGCGGTCATGGCGCCATGACACGCCCGTTCGGCCAGGTCACACGGCAGATCCCGCGGCCGCGCGGGCGATCTCGGCGAGGCGGGCGAAGCCCTCGGTCTTCGCGCTGGACGCGCGGTAGGCGAGGCCGATCCGGCGCCCCGGCGCGGGCGCGGCGAACCGCGCAGTCGCCAGGTCCGTGCCGCGCAGCTCGACGGCGACCGCGGGCTCGGGCAGCAGGGTGACCCCCAACCCGCCGGAGACGCACTGCACGATCGTCGCGAGCGAGGCCGCCCGGGTGTCGCCCATGACGCCGACACCCTCCTCCGCCTGCCGGCACAGATCGAGCGCCTGATCCCGCAGGCAGTGCCCCTCGTCGAGGAGCAGGAGCGGGAGGCCGGAGAGGTCGTCCGCGGTGAGGTCGTCACGCCCGGCGAGCGGGTGCCCGGGCGGCACGACGAGCACGAACTCCTCGTCGTAGAGCGGGATCTCGGCGACGGACGAGCTGTGCACGGGCAGCGCGAGGACGGCCACGTCGATCCTGCCGGAGCGCAGCGCCTCGAGCAGTCGGGCCGTCTGATCCTCGACGACGGTGACCGCCAGGTCGTCGACCTCGGCCCGCAGCTGCGGCAGCAGACGGGGCAGTCGGTAGGGCGCGACCGTCGGGATCATGCCGAGCCGCAGCGTGCCGCGGAGTTCGCCGGTGAGGCCGGCCGCCGAGCTCACGAGCTCCGCCGCCGATGCCACGATGACGGAAGCCTGCTCCAGCAGCGCCATCCCCGCCTCGGTGATGAGCACCTTGCGCGTGCTGCGCTCCACCAGCTGCACGCCGAGTCCCGCCTCGAGCGAGGCCAGCGCCTGCGACAGCGACGGCTGGCTCACGCCGAGCGACGTCGCCGCGGTCCCGAAGTGGCGCGAGCGTGCCACTGCGACGAAAGCGCGCAGCTGCGCGAGGGTCGGCTGATAAGGCTGATCGGACATACCTATCAGTCTAGTGCCATCCATCACCTTTGCTTTACAACGTTGTGATTCGAACGGAAGAATCGATCACGAAACGAAGCCCGCACCCATCGGGCGCCTGCACACAGTGATGAAGGAGTTACCGTGCCCCTCTTGACGATCGGCGATCAGTTCCCCGCGTTCAACCTCACCGCCGTGATCGGCGGCGACCTCTCGAAGGTCGACGCGCAGCAGCCGGACGACTACTTCACCACCGTCACCAGCGACGACTACGCCGGCAAGTGGAAGATCGTCTTCTTCTGGCCGAAGGACTTCACCTTCGTCTGCCCCACCGAGATCGCCGCCTTCGGCAAGCTCAACGACGAGTTCGCCGATCGTGACGCCCAGGTGCTCGGCGCCTCGGTCGACAACGAGTTCGTGCACTTCCAGTGGCGCGCGCAGCACGAGGATCTCAAGACCCTCCCCTTCCCGATGCTCTCGGACCTCAAGCGGGAGCTGGCCGAGGCCACCGGCGTCCTCAACGCCGACGGCGTCGCGGACCGTGCCACCTTCATCGTGGACCCCAACAACGAGATCCAGTTCGTCTCCGTGACCGCCGGTTCCGTGGGCCGCAACGTCGACGAGGTGCTCCGCGTGCTGGACGCCCTGCAGTCCGACGAGCTGTGCGCCTGCAACTGGAAGAAGGGCGACCCGACCCTCGACGCCGGCGAGCTGCTGAAGGAGAGCGTCTAAACACATGTCGATCGACAACCTGAAGAACGCGGTCCCCGAGTACGCCAAGGACCTCAAACTCAACCTCAGCTCTCTCGCGCGCTCCACCGAGCTCACCGAGCAGCAGCTGTGGGGCACCTTCCTCGCCTCGGCCGCGGCCACCAAGAACGCGACCGTCCTGCGCGAGATCGCCGAAGAGGCCGCCGACACGCTGTCGGCGGAGGCCTACCAGGCCGCCCTCGGTGCCGCCTCGGTCATGGGCATGAACAACGTCGCGTACCGCGCCAAGGGCTTCCTCGGCGCCGACTACGCCCAGGTGCGCATGGGCCTGCGGATGAACATCATCGGCAACCCCGGCGTCGACAAGACCGACTTCGAGCTGTGGAGCCTCGCCGTCTCGGCGATCAACGGCTGCGAGCACTGCGTCGCCGCGCACGACGACGTGGTCCGCAAGGCGGGCCTCACCAAGGAGCAGGCCTTCGAGGCCGTCAAGGTCGCGGCCACCGTGCAGGGCGTCGCGCAGGCGATCTTCGCCGCCGAGACCCTCGCGACCGCCTCGGTCTAGCTCCACCGCTTCACCCGACGACGGTGCCCGTCCCTCCTCGCGAGGGGCGGGCACCGTCGTTCTCGTACGCGTAACGAACAGCGTGCCACCCCCGACCTACCAGGCATGCGGCAGAACCTCCTGGTGGCGCTCCGCGCCGCCGCCCTGGTCGTCCTCGTCATCGCGGCGGTCGCTGCCGCGGCGGCCGCGCACCCCCGCGAGGCGAGCTACGAGGACTTCCGCCGCGATGTGGAGCAGGGCTCCGTCACCCGGGTCATCATCCCGAAGAACCAATGGACCCAGGACTCCGTCCGGACCGGGACCTGGTCCACGGGCCCGTTCCGGTGGAAGCAGGGCACGGTCGTCGACACGCCTCCGTGGGAGATGCCCGAGTGGACCACGCGGTCCACGTCGGACGCCGCGGGCCCGTCGCCGTGGTCGACGTTCGCGAACGACATGCGTGCGCGAGGCGTCGACCTCGATCGTGAGTCCGACGACGGTCCGACCTTCATCGCCTGGCCGTTGCGGACTCCGGAATGGTTCAGCCTGCTCGTCTCGCTCACCTGGCTCGCGACCTTCGCCGTGATGCTCGCGTCGACCCCGCGCTGGGGCAATCGCTGGGCCTGGTTCTGGATGTTCGTCATCGGCCAGATCGGGGTGATCCTCTACCTGATCCTCGAACCGCGGCCGCTCGTGCGATTCCCCCGCCGTCGCCGCCCGGACGGCCCGCCGGGAGCACCCGAGCCGTACGACGAACCCGCACCACCGAGACCGCGGCGCGACGGCGCGCACGGCTGTCTGCTCTCACTCCTGGCCGCGATCGTCGCAGCCGCGGCATCGGCGGGGGTCGGGTGGCTCGTCGGCTTCGTCCTGCCGTGATCGTCACGGCCGCCAGGAACCCGCCTCCTGCCGGGTCGCGTGGTTCACGCGGTTCCACAGGTTGATCTGACCGACGGCGAGCACCAGCGCGGCGAGCTGGCTCGCGTCGAACTCGTCCGCGGCGGCGTCCCACAGCTCGTCCGGCACGGCGTCGGGATGCCCCGCGAGCGCGGTCAGCTCCTCCGTGAGCTCCAGCGCGATCCGCTCGGCATCGGAGAAGTAGGGCGTGTGACGCCACGCCCCGACGGCGAAGAGCTTCTCGTCGGACGCGCCGTGCTTGCGCGCCATCCGCCAGTGCCCGTCGAGGCAGGTGCTGCAGCTGTTGAGCTGGCTCGCCCGCATGTTCACCAGCTCCAGCAACTCCGGCGACAGCCCCGACGCCGCCACCGCCTCACCGAGCTTCGTCAGCGCGTCCAGCGCCCCGGGCAGGACGAAGGCGGGGTTCGTCATCCGTGCGGTCATGGTGTTCTCCTTCGATCGGTCACACTCGGGGCGGGCGCCCCGTCATCTCCCTGACGGATCGACGACGGAGGATGTGACACATGGACCTGGACGACTTCGAGAACGCGCGGCCCCGGCTGCTCGCGGTGGCCGCGCGGATGCTCGGCTCCCCCGCCGACGCCGAGGACGCGGTGCAGGAGGCGTGGCTGCGGGCGGACCGGGCGGACGGAGCCGGAACCGTCGACAATCCGACCGCGTGGCTGACGACCGTGGTCTCGCGGATCTGCCTGGACCGCCTGCGGGCCCGGCGCGAGACGACGCCGCTCGACGAGGTGGACCCCGCCGACCCCGCGCCCGCACCGGACGACGAGGCGCAGCTCGCCGAGTCCGTGGGCGCAGCGATGGGCGCGGTGCTCGACGACCTCGCGCCGGCCGAACGGGTCGCCTTCGTCCTGCACGACGTCTTCGCCGTGCCCTTCGACGACGTCGCGGCGATCCTCGGCAGGAGCCCCGCCGCGACCCGCCAGCTCGCCAGTCGCGCGCGCCGCCGAGTAGCGGGTGCGCCCCGGCCGGATGCCGTGCGCACCGACGCCGTGCGCGCCTTCCTCGCCGCGTCGCGCGACGGTGACTTCACGGCGCTCGTCGACCTGCTCGATCCCGACGCGGTCTTCCGCACGCACACGGACGGTGCGGCCACGTCCGTGCTGACCGGCGCGCCCGCGATCGCGGAGGCCTTCCTGTTCAAGGCGAAGACGGCACTCGTCGCGCTGGTCGACGGCGTCCTCGGCTACACCGTGCGGCTGCCCGGCGCGTCCGACTACCTGCTGCTCGGCGACGTGACCTTCACCGAGGACGGCCGCATCGCCGCCCTCGACGTCACCCTGCGCGCCGACGAGGTCGCGGGCAGCGAGATCGTCCCGCTCTGACCCGGGAAACGACGGTGCCCGCCCCCGGAAGCCGGGGACGGGCACCGTCGGTGTGCGGGACCTAGTGATCGATGGCCTTCTCGACCCCGACGCCGGTGAGCGAGCGGACCTCCATCTCGACCGCCTTGTCGGCGAGCTCGGTGTCGGGCTTGCCGAAGATCGTGCCGAGGATCGCGAGTCCGAAGCCGATCGGGATCGACACCAGGCCGGGGTTCTCCAGCGGGAACCAGTGGAAGTCGAGCGACTTGAACATCGACGTCGACTTCCCCGAGACGGCCGGCGAGAAGATGATCAGCACGATGGCCGACATGAGGCCGCCGTACATCGACAGCACCGCGCCGGTGGTGTTGAACTTCCGCCAGAACAGGGAGAACAGGATCGTCGGCAGGTTGGCCGACGCGGCGACGGCGAACGCCAGCGCCACCAGGAAGGCGATGTTCTGGCCCATCGCCCCGATGCCGAGGATGATCGACGCGATGCCGATCACCACCACGGTGATCCTCGAGACGCGGACCTGCGATTCCTCCGACGCCTGGCCGCGCTTGATGACGCCGTTGTAGATGTCGTGCGCGAGGCTGGCGGACGCCGTGATGGCGAGGCCCGCGACGACCGCGAGGATCGTGGCGAACGCGACGGCGGAGATGACGGCCATGAGGATCGTGCCGCCGAGCGAGAAGGCGAGGAGCGGCGCCGCGGAGTTCACACCGCCCGGGGCCTTGGCGATGACGTCGGCGCCCACGTAGGCGGCGGCACCGAAGCCCAGGACCAGGGTGAAGATGTAGAAGGCGCCGATCAGGCCGATCGCCCAGGTCACCGAGCGGCGGGCCTCCTTGGCGGTGGGCACGGTGTAGAAGCGCATGAGCACGTGCGGCAGGCCCGCGGTGCCGAGCACGAGGGCCAGCGCCAGCGAGATGAAGTCGAGCTTGGTGGTCTCGGTCTTGCCGTACTTGAGGCCGGGCTCGATGATCTTCTGCCCCGAAGCGCTGCCGTCGATGGCCTTCTGCAGCAGGTCGGAGAAGTTGCCCTTGACCGCGGCGAGCACCATGAGCGTCATGAGCAGCGCGCCGCCGACCAGCAGGACGGCCTTGACCATCTGCACGTAGGTCGTGCCCTTCATGCCGCCGACCAGCACGTAGACGATCATGAGCACGCCGACCACCGCGACCACGACGGCCTGCCCGGTGGTGCCCTTGATGTTGAGCAGCAGCGAGACGAGGCCGCCCGCGCCGGCCATCTGGGCGATCAGGTAGAAGAGCGAGACGGTGAGCGTCGCGAGCGCGGCGGCCATGCGGACGGGGCGCTGCTTGAGCCGGAAGCTCAGCACGTCGGCCATGGTGAACTTGCCGACGTTGCGCAGCCGCTCGGCGACGAGCAGGAGCGCGACGAGCCACGCGACGAGGAAGCCGATGGAGTACAGGAAGCCGTCGTAGCCCTGGACGGCGATGGCGCCGCAGATGCCGAGGAAGCTGGCGGCGGAGAGGTAGTCGCCCGCGATGGCGAAGCCGTTCTGCGGGCCGGTGAACGTGGCGCCGCCGGTGTAGAAGTCGGTGGCCTTCTTGGTCGTTCGACTGGCCTTGATGACCAGTCCCATCGTGACGCCGATGAACAGCAGGAAGATCACGATGTTGAGCGTGGTGGAGCCGACCTGCTGGCCGACCTCGATCGTGCGCGGTTCCCAGGCGAGGAGATCGGTCACTTGCCCGCCTCCCCGGCCTTGAGCTCGCCCTCGATGTGCTCGCGCAGCTCGGTGGCCATCGGGTCGATCGTGTTGTTCGCGAATCGCACGTACGCCCAGGTGATGGCGAACGTGGTCACGAACTGCCCGAGCCCCATCACCAGCGCGACGTTGATGTTGCCGAACAGCTTCTGGCTCATGAAGTCGTGCGCGTAGGTGGCCAGCAGCACGTACAGGACGTACCAGAGCAGGAAGGCCACGGAGATCGGGATCACGAAGGACGCCAGCCTGCGGCGGAGTTCGTGGAATTCCTTGCTGTCGTAGGCGCGCTGGTAGACCGCCGCCGTATCCTCTTCGTTCACGTCCGAAAGTGTGGCACGGACCACATTGACCACGGGTTTGAATCGGCCACAAACGCCGTGCAACCCCTTGCAACGGTCATTGCCCGGGGCTTACTCGGCTCAGGCGTCGAGGGCCCGTCGCGTGGCCGCGGCGATCTCGGCGACCTGCTCGTCCGTCGTGATCAGTGCCGGCGAGTACTGGAGCGTGCCGAGGCCCGCGGCGCGGCCCGAGACGCCCTGCGCCCGCAGCTTCTTCACCATCGCCATCGCCTCCGCCGGCTCGTGCAACTGCACGCCCGCGACCGCGCCGACGCCGCCCCGCACGTCCTTGACCTTCGGGTGATCGGCGAGCGCGGACAGCTCGCGCAGCAGCGTGTCCTGCAGCCGCAGCGCCTCCGCGACGAGGTTCTCGCGCTCCATGATGTCGAGCACGGCCATCGACGCCGCGGCCGCCGCCGCGTGCCCGCCGTAGGTGTAGCCGTGCCGCCACCACACGCCGCCCGCGAAGAAGGGCTCGGCGACGCGCGGCGCCACGAACAGCGCCCCCATCGGGACGTAGCCGCTGGTCAGCCCCTTCGCGGTGGTCATCAGGTCGGGCTCCAGATCGAACCGGCTCGACGCGAACCAGGCGCCGCCGATCCGGCCGAAGCCGGTGATCACCTCGTCGGCGATGAACAACACGTCGTGCTCGCGGCAGATGTCGCGGACCTCGCGCAGGTAGCCCTCCGGCGGCGGCAGCAGACCGCCGGCGCCGATCACGGGCTCGGCCACGAAGGCCGCGATCGCCTCGGCGCCGACCCGCTCGATGAGGCCGAGCAGCTCCTTGGCGTCGTCCCACGCGACGGTGGCGGTGTCGTCGAAGAGCACGCCCCCGTAGCCCTCGGCGTTGACCGGGATGCCGCCCAGGCTGGTACCGCCCACGTGCATGCCGTGGTAGGCGTTGGAACGGCCGACGATGAGCTTCTTCTCGGGCCGGCCCTTCTCCTGCCAGTAGCGGCGGGCCAGCTTGATCGCGGAATCCACCGAATCGGAGCCGCCGGAGGTGAAGAAGATCTTGCTGTCCGGCACCGGCGCGATGCCCTGCAGGCGCTCGGCGAGGGCGACCGTCGTGTCGGTGGCGGCGTCGCCGAAGCCGGTCACGTGCGCGACCTTGAGCAGCTGGTCGCGCACCGCGTCCGCGACCTCGGCGCGGCCGTGCCCGACGTTCGCGAACCACAGGCCGGCGGTCGCGTCCAGGTAGCGGTTGCCCTCGGTGTCGAAGACGTAGGCGCCCTCGCCGCGCGCGAAGACGAAGGCACCGTCGCGCTGCACGGCGCCCATGTCCGCGAAGCCGTGCCAGAGTGCCGATGAGGTCGTGGGTCCCTGTCCGCTCATGGTGGATAAACTAGTCGCAAATGACGAAGCAGGAGACGCGCACCGCACGAGACGACGGCGACGGCGGACCGTCGAAGCGCGATCTGTACGCCGCGCTCGGCACCGATGCCGACCCCGCGCTCACCCTGCGGGACGAAGCCAGGCTGCGCGGGAGACTCAAGCGCGCCAAGCCCTCCGATCTGCCGAAGCTGGCCCGCGAGATCGAGACGGCGCGGGGACGCTACGCCGAGCGCAAGGCAGCGGTGCCGGCCATCGTCTACCCCGAGAACCTGCCCGTCAGCGCCCGGCGCGAGGAGATCGCGAAGGCCATCGCCGAGAACCAGGTGATCATCCTGGCCGGCGAGACCGGCTCGGGGAAGACGACACAGCTGCCGAAGATCTGCCTCGAGCTGGGGCGCGGCGTCCGCGGCATGATCGGCCACACGCAGCCCCGGCGGCTCGCCGCCCGCAGCGTCGCCGAACGCATCGCCGAGGAGACGAAGTCCGAGCTGGGCGATGCCGTCGGCTACGCGGTGCGGTTCACCGACCGGGTGTCGCCGAAGACGTCGGTCAAGCTCATGACCGACGGCATCCTGCTGCGCGAGCTCACCCGCGACCGGCTGCTGCGCGACTACGACACGATCATCATCGACGAGGCCCACGAGCGCAGCCTCAACATCGACTTCCTTCTGGGCTACCTGCGCCAGATCCTGCCCCGCAGGCCCGATCTCAAGGTGATCGTCACCTCCGCGACCATCGAACCGGAGCGGTTCGCCACCCACTTCGCCCGGCCCGACGGTGCCCCCGCCCCCGTCATCGAGGTCAGCGGTCGCACGTACCCGGTGGAGATCCGGTACCGCCCGCTCGACGAGATGACCGACGATTCCGAGCCGCTCGACCAGGTCACCGGGATCGTGCACGCCGTCGACGAGCTCTCCCGCGAGGCGCCCGGCGACGTCCTCGTCTTCCTCTCCGGCGAGCGTGAGATCCGCGACGCCGCCGAGGCGCTGCAGGCGCACGTGCGGCCCGGGACCGAGATCCTCCCCCTCTACGCGCGGCTCTCCTCCGCCGAGCAGCACCGCGTCTTCGCCCCGCACACGGGACGGCGGATCGTCCTGTCCACCAACGTCGCCGAGACCTCGCTGACCGTGCCCGGCATCAAGTACGTCGTGGACACGGGTACCGCGCGCATCTCGCGGTACTCGGTGCGCACCAAGGTGCAGCGACTGCCGATCGAGCCGGTCTCGCAGGCCTCCGCGCAGCAGCGCTCCGGCCGCTGCGGCCGCACCTCCGACGGCATCGCGATCCGGCTGTACTCGGAGGAGGATTTCGACGCCCGGCCCGTGTACACCGATCCCGAGATCCTGCGGACCAACCTCGCCTCGGTCATCCTGTCGATGACCGCGCTGGAACTGGGCGAGGTCTCCGCCTTCCCGTTCGTGCAGCCGCCCGACGAGCGGGCCGTCCGCGACGGCACGGCGCTGCTCGAGGAGCTGGGAGCACTCGAGGATGCGCACGAGGGGCGCAAGCGCCTGTCCGCCGTCGGCCGCCAGCTCGCCGACCTGCCCGTCGACCCGCGCATGGCGCGCATGCTGGTCGCGGCCCGCGAGTTCGGAGTGCTCCCCGAGGTGCTCGTCATCGTCGCTGGGCTGTCCATCCAGGACGTCCGCGAGCGGCCGGCCGAGCACCGTCAGGCCGCGGACGCGCAGCACGCCCGCTTCGCGGACCCGACCTCCGACTTCCTCTCCTACCTCAACCTCTGGCGCCACCTGGGCGACCGGCGGGCCGAGCTGAGCTCCAGCGCCTTCCGGCGGGAGTGCCAGCGGGAGTTCCTGCATTACGTGCGGATCCGCGAGTGGCAGGACCTGCAGGGCCAGCTCCGGCAGATCTGCCGGGACCTCGGCTGGAAGTTGGACTCGCTGGGACGGGAACCGGCACCGTCGCCCGACCTGATCCACCAGGCGATGCTGGCCGGGCTGCTCTCCCAGATCGGGCTGCGCGAGCCCGACGGCAGGGAGTTCCTGGGCGCGCGCAACACGAAGTTCCTCGTCTTCCCCGGTTCAGCGCTGTCCAAGAAGCCCCCGCGGTTCGTCATGGCGGGCGAGCTCGTGGAGACCTCGCGGCTGTTCGCGCGGACGGTCGCGAAGATCGAGCCGGAGTGGGCCGAGAAGCTCGCGGGGCCGCTCGCGAAGCACCACTACTCCGAGCCGCACTGGTCCACCAAGCGGGAGGCCGTGCTGGCCAAGGAGCGCGTCACGCTGTTCGGCGTGCCGCTGGTCGCCGACCGCACCGTGAACTTCGGCCGGATCGACCCCGTCGCCGCGCGGGAGCTGTTCCTGCGACACGCGCTCGTCCAGGGCGAGTGGCGCACGCGGCACCCGTTCTTCGCGCGCAACCGGGCGCTGCTCGACGATGCGGAGTACCTGGAGGACAAGGCGCGTCGCCGCGACATCGTCGTGGACGAGGACGGGCTCTTCGACTTCTACGACCGGCGCGTGCCCGAGGGCATCGTCTCAGCGCGGCACTTCGACTCCTGGTGGAAGAAGGCCTCGCGGACCGATCCCGGCCGGCTCGACTTCACCGCCGACGACCTCCTCGCCGACGGTGCCGCCGACGTCACCGCGGAGGCGTACCCGACGTCGTGGCTGCAGGGACGCATCGAGGTACCGCTCAAGTACCGGTTCGAGCCCGGCGCCGCCGACGACGGCGTCACGGCCCGCATACCCGTCAAGGACCTGGCGACGGTCCGCGCCGACGGATTCGAATGGCTCGTTCCCGCGATGCGCGAGGACCTCGCCGTGGCGCTGATCAAGTCGTTGCCGAAGCAGTTGCGCCGCGAAGTCGTGCCCGCGCCCGACTTCGCCGCGGCGGCGCTGGCGCGCCTCACGCCCCGCGCGGAGCCCCTGACCGAGGGCCTCGCCCGTGAGCTGACGCAGTTGTCCGGCACGGTGATCCGCGCCGGCGACTTCTCCGCCGGCGCGATCCCCGATCACCTGCGGGTGACGTTCACGGTGATCGGCGACGACGGCCGCGTGCTCGGCTCGGGCAAGGACCTCGACGCCCTCAAGCGGGAACTCGGCGCTGCGGTGCAACAGGACCTGTCGAGCCGCGCCGGGGCGTACGAGCGGGCGCCGGCGAAGCAGTGGACCGCCGACACGCTCGGCGACGTGCCGCGGACCATCGACACCGAGGTGCGCGGCAGCCGCGTGGTCGGTTTCGGCACGCTGTATCCCGTCGGTGACGCCGCGGGCGTGAAGGTGGTCGCCGCGGAGCCGGAGCAGGCCGCGCTGATGGGTGCCGGACTCGATGTGCTCCTCGCGAACGCCCTGCCCGCGGCGCACAAGTCGGTGCTGCAGTCCGTCGGGCAGCGGGAGCGCCTCGCGCTGTCGCAGAGCCCGTACGCCACGCCCATGGATCTCGTGGCCGACTGTCGCCGACGCGCCATCACGGACCTTCGTGCCCGCGCGGGCCTCGCGTGGACGCCGGACGAGTTCGCGGCCCTGACGGCCACGGTGCGAGCGGGCCTGGGCGAGGCGGTCCAGCAGAACTTCGCGGACGTCGCGGCGGCCGTGGCGACGGCCACCGAGGTCCGGGGTGCGATCGCCTCCGCTCCGCCGGCACTGCGTGACGCGGCGGAGGACATCGCCGAACAGCTCGATGCGCTCCTGTTCCCCGGGTTCGTCGCGGCGACCCCGGACACGCACCTGCAGCACCTCCCGCGGTACACCGCAGGCGCCGCCGCACGCTGGGCCGCGCTGCCCGCGTCGATCGACCGTGACGACCGCGGCATGGCGACGCTCGACCGCGTGTACGGCGCGCTCACGGCGAAGTTGGACGCCCTGCCGGAACACCGCCGGGACGCCGCGCTGGACCAGGTGCACTGGCTCATCGAGGAGCTCCGGGTGAGCCTGTTCGCCCAGTCGCTCGGCACCGCAGGATCGGTGTCCGAGAAGAAAGTGCTCGCCGCCATCGCGGCCCTGAGCTGAGCCCCGCGCGCGAACGGACGGCTACGCCGCGTCGGTCGGATCCGCTGCGGCGGCGCGGGTGCGGAGGTCGCGGATCGCGGCCTCGAAATCCTCGATGGACGAGAACCCCTGGTAGACGGAGGCGAACCGCAGGTAGGCCACTTCGTCGAGGTCGCGGAGCGGTCCCAGGATGGCGAGGCCGACCTCGTTCGCCGGCACCTCGGCGACGCCCATGGCGCGGATCGTCTCCTCGACCTGCTGGGCGAGCTTGTGCAGGTCGTCCTCGGCCACGTCGCGCCCCTGGCACGCACGACGCACGCCCTTGACGACCTTCTCGCGGCTGAAGGGCTCGGTGACGCCGTTGCGCTTGACGACGGCCATGACCGCGCTCTCCACGGTGGTGAAGCGGCGGCCGCACTCGTTGCAGGAGCGACGCCGGCGGATGCCCTGCCCGTCGTCGAAGACACGCGAATCGACCACACGGGTGTCCTCGTTCTTGCAGAACGGGCAATACATCGGTCCACCTCCCACGCGGCTGCGCTCGGACGTCCGGCGGGGCAACTGCAGCACGGTGGCCCCTGCCACCGTCGTGCTCCGCGATCTCGTCTTCGAGAATACTCGGCGCGGGAACGGCACCACGTTGTCGAGGTGGGCCGAGCGCCCGCCCTGCCGGGAATCCACTATCGCCATACGGGTGGTCATCTGCGTCTCCTTCGCTCGTGGGTGGCGGTCAGTACCGCGGCGTGATGAGGGTCTGGCCGGCGCGCACGCGACCGTCCTGCAAGCCGTTGATCTCCGCGATCTCCGCGACGACGGCGGCCTGAGCGCGATCGGGCGCGATCTCGCGGGCGATCTGTTCCAGGCTCTGCCCGCTGCGCACCGTGACGATCGACGTCAGGGCCGGCTGCGCCGCGGTCGGCGCCGGCTCGGCGGGCGCGGCGCCGCCGAAGAGCACCAGCAGGCCGGCGAAGACGCCGACCGCGAACAGCACGCACGCCGCGAGCGAGGGGCCGGGGGTGCGGCGGGCGCAACCGTCGGTGCGCGAGTAGCCGCGGGGTGCGCGCCGCGCCGCGGAACGCACGCCCGGGCGTTCGACGGTGCGCCGGGCGGACCCGCGCGCGCCGGTCACCCGGACCTCCGTGGGCTCCGTTCGAATCAGGCCCTCGTCGAGGCCGTTCGACGGGGTGATCGATTCCGGAGCCGACTCCCGGGAGCGGCTGCGGGCGAGACGCGGCGAGACCCCGCGCGCCCGGGTGGCACCGCGCCGGTCGGCCGCGGCGGAGCCGTGGCGCACCAGCGCCTGCTCCTCGGCGCCGGCCTCCTGCGCTGCGGTGATGACGTCTCGATCGATGATCGCGGTCATGGTCTCTCCTGATGTCGTAGCGGGTCCTTCTCGCTCACCTACAGGTCTATCGGAGGGGACTGACAAGTTTTTCCATCCAGCCCCACCAGTCACACCGAAGTGCGTGCAAGTGTTCGAGAGAACTTCTGTTCGATTTCTACCACACCCCTCGGTCGAGCGGAAGACACGCGGGGAAATTTCTCGAACAGATGTTTGTCAGGGCGTTCGAGCTGCATTACAGTGGAGTCGGAACCGAACGGGCGTGAGGAGCGACACATGACAGATGAACGACAGGTCCAGCACCGGGACAAGCGCTTCCGCGACGCACAGGGCAACGTCTCCGAGGATCACCTGACCCGGCGTCAGAAGCAGGTCCTGGAGGTCATCCGCCGGTCGGTCCGCGACCGCGGATATCCGCCGAGCATCCGCGAGATCGGTGACGAGGTGGGCCTGACCTCCACATCGTCGGTCGCACATCAGCTGCGCACGCTGGAGCGCCTGGGCTTCCTCCACCGCGACCCGAACCGCCCCCGTGCGGTGAACGTCCAGGGCGCCGAGGAGCGCACCGCTCAGGTGATCCAGAAGGTCATGGAGGACGAGGATCGGATGCCCGAGCCCGCCTTCGTGCCGGTCCTCGGGCGCATCGCCGCGGGCGGCCCCATCCTCGCGGAGGAGGCGGTGGAGGAGATCTTCCCGCTCCCCCGCGAGCTCGTGGGCGAGGGCTCGTTGTTCCTGCTCAAGGTGGTGGGCGAGTCGATGACCGACGCCGCCATCTGCGACGGGGACTGGGTCGTCGTGCGGCAGCAGTCCGTCGCCGAGAACGGCGACATCGTGGCGGCGATGCTCGACGGCGAGGCCACGGTGAAGACCTTCCGCCGGACCGGCCGTGACGTCTGGCTGATGCCGCACAACCCGGCCTTCGATCCCATCCACGGCAACGACGCGGTGATCCTCGGCAAGGTGGTCACCGTCATGCGTCGGATCTGACCGCACCCGCCTCACGCCGCGCCGGCTCGTCGACCGCAGGGTCGGGGGCCGGCGCTCGTCGTCCGCCACGGGAGGCGATCGCGCACGCCGCGCCGCCGAGGGCCAGGCCGGCGATCACTCCCGGGTGCACCGGTTCGCCCAGCATGAGGAAGGCGAACAGGGCGGACACCGAGGGGATCACCGCGAACAGCATCGCGGCCCCGCTCGCCCCCGCGATCCCGATCACCCGCAGGTACAGCGTGGTCGCCGTCATCGAGCTGAGCAGCACCATGAGCACGAGCACGATGGCGCCGCGCACGGGATCGGAGACCGTCGCTCCGAACAGCGCGACCAGGACGCCCGCCGGCACCGCCGCGACGGTCATCCCCACCGCGTTCCCCGCAAGGGGGTCCACCTCGCGGCAGAACCGCTGTTGGTACACCCCACCCAGGGCGATGCCCGTGAGCCCCAGGAGCGTGAAGCCGATGCCCGCACCGGCGTGGGCCAGCGCCGGCACCGTCGACCAGCACGCGGTCACCACCGCCGCCAGCCCCAGCACGGCGGCGAGCGCCCGCCGCGGTGTGAGGGCCTCACGGAGTGCGATCCGCGCGACCACCGTGGTCACCGCCGGATTCACGCCGATGATGAGCGCGGCGACGCCCGCCGGCACGCCGGCCTGCAGGCCCAGGTAGCACCCGAGGAACTGCGTCGCCTGCGTCAGGATCCCGACCACGATCGCGTGGCCCAGATCCGCCCCGCGGGGCAGTCGCCGGCCGGTCGCCCGGACGACGCCGAGCATGAGCACGCCGGAGACGGCGAACCGCAGGAACAGCAGCAGGAACGGGCTCATCGCCGCGATCCCGAGGGCGCCGAGCGGATACCCGAAGGCGTACAGCACCACGACGGAGAGCGCGAGCATCGGCGGAATTCTCATGACTCGATCGTCGAACGCACAGGTACGTCACGTCCAACAATGATTGACGATCACGATCGATCGTGCGTATCGTTCATTCATGGCCGAGCCGATCCTGGACATCGTCCCGCTCCGTAGCGTGGTCGCGATCGCGCGCTGCGGCGGCGTCCACCGCGCCGCCGAAGCGCTCCACCTCACCCAGTCGACCGTCAGCGCGCACCTGCGCCGGCTCGAGAAGTCCACGGGCGGCACGATCGTCGAGAAGGCGGGCCGCGGAATCCGGTTCACCGACCACGGCAACCGCCTCCTCGGGCACGCGCAGACCATCCTCGACGCCCACGACACCGCGGTGCACGCCCTCGCCTCCCCCACCACCCGCACGCTCTCCGTGGCCGCCACCGAGCACGGCGCCGACCGCCTCATCCCCGAGCTCAGCCGGGGCTTCGGGACGCTCCCGGGCGGCTGGTCGGCCCAGTTCCGGTTCGACCGCAGCGCGCAGATCGCCGGGGCCGTGGAGCGCGGGCTCGCCGACGTCGCAGTCTTCCTCGCCCCGCTCGACCACCCGGACGCGGTCGGCCCCATTGCGTTGCACTGGTATGCAACTCGGGAGTGGCGGCGCCCGGACGACGCCGTTCCGGTCCTCCTCTTCGACGACCCCTGCGTCCTGCGCGCTCCCGCCGCGGACGCGCTCGCGCGCAACGGGATCGACTACGTGGTCGCGGCCGAGGCGGCGAACCTCGCGGGCCTGTACTCCGCGGCCCGCAGCGGGCTCGGCGTCACGCTGCTCCCCGCGATCGACGCGACCGACGGCCTCGTCGCCGTGGACACGATGCCCGCCATGCCACCCATCGCACTCGCGGTCAGCGTCGGAGCGCGCGTCCCCGAGCCCGTCCGCGCGGCCGTCCGCCGTGCCGCCGCGTCACTGACCCGCGACGACCAGGCGGAACGCGCCTAGTCCGCGGTCACCTCCGCGTACCGGTGCAGGTGATCGGTGGCGGAACCGAACTCGGTCTCGATCGCAGTGAGCCGCTTGAAGCAGTGGCCGATCGCCAACTCCTCCGTCATGCCCATGCCACCGTGCAGCTGGACCGCGTTCTGCCCGACGAACCGGGCCGCCCGCGCGATGGTGATCTTCGCGGCCGAGACCGCACGACGCCGGACGTACGGTTCCGCGTCGAGATTGAGCACCGCGAGGTAGCTCGCCGCCACTGACTGTTCGAGCTCGAGCGACATGTCCACCATGCGGTGCTGCAGCGCCTGGAAGGAGCCGATCGGTACGCCGAACTGCTTGCGCTGCTTCGCGTACTCGACGGTCTCGGCGACGACGCGGCGCATGATCCCGACCGCCTCGCAGCAGACGGCGGCGGCACCGTCGTCGAGGGCGCGGTCGATCACCTCCCAGGCCCGCCCCTCCGTCCCGAGCAATGCGCGCGCGGGCACGCGGACGTCGGCGAGCTCCAAATCGCCCGTGTGATGGTCGTCGATCGTCCGGAAGTACCGCGCGTCGATGCCGGCGGGCGGAGCCTGTGGGTCGAACTCCAGGAGGAAGAGCGAGAGCCCGTCGCGGTCGAGGCGGTCGCCGGCCGTGCGGGCGGCGACGATCAGGTGGGTCGCGAGCGGCAGGTCGGCGACGACGATCTTCGCGCCGGACAGCACGTAGTCGTCACCGTCGCGCGCGGCCGTCGCGCCGACGTCCCACGGCTCGCGGCCGGACCCGGGCTCGGTGAGCGCGAAGGCGATCCGGGCCCCGCCCGCGGCGATCGCCGACAGCACCGCGTCGGCGGCCGGGCCGCCCGCGCCGCGCAGGAGGGCCGTGCCCACGACGGCGGTGCCGACATAGGGCTCGACGACGAGCGCGCCGCCGAGCTCCTCGGCGATCACCATCATCTCCTCCGGGCCGCCGCCCAGCCCGCCGACGGACTCGGGCAGGGTCGCGGCGAGGATGCCCAGCTCGGAGGCGAAGGCCTCCCACACGGCGGGTTGCCAGCCGGCTTCCGAGCGGGCCGCGCTGCGCGACTCCACCAGCGGGTACCGGCCCGCGAGGTAGGACCGCACGGCGTCGCGCAGCATCGTCTGTTCGTCGGTGAGTGTGAAGTCCATCTACAGCCCCAATGCCGCTTTCGCCAGGATGTTCCGTTGGATCTCGTTGGAGCCCGCGTAGATCGAGCCCGCACGATCGTTGAAGTAGCGCAGCGGCGCGACGGCCTGCCACAGGTCGCCGCTGTGCGCGCCGTCGGCGGGCGGGAGGTACTCCACCACCGGGCCGCCGGGCCGTGTGACGTGCGGCTGATAGACGCGGCCGCGCGGGCCGGCGCTCTTGTGGATGAACTCGGTCACCGCCTGACTCAGTTCCGTGCCCAGGATCTTGAGCATCGACGCCGCGGTGCCCGGGTTCCCGCCCGCCGAGAGCACGGCGAGCGAGCGGTGCTCGAGGATCTCCAGCACGTCGACGCGGGCGCGCAGTTCGGCGAGGCCGAGTCGGAAGTCGTCGTCCTCGGACAGCGGCCGTCCGCCGCGGCCCGGCACCGTCGTGGCCTGCTCGGCGAGGAGGTCGAGCGAGACCTGCAACCACGGCGCGGAGGCGCCGCCGCCGCGCTCGAACTCGAGCAAGTACTTGGCGACGGTCCAGCCCTCGTCGATCTTCCCGAGCACGTTGGCCTTCGGCACCCGCACCTTGTCGAAGAAGACGACGTTCTGCACCTCCTCGCCGGAAGCCATGACGAGCGGCTGGATCTCGATGCCGGGCACCGTCATGTCGAGGAGGAGGAACGTGATGCCCTGCTGCTTGCGCTCCTGCTTGGAGGTGCGCACCAGGGCGAACATCCAGTTCGCCTCGCGGGCGTGGGTGGTCCAGATCTTCGATCCGGTGAGCACGAGGTCGTCGCCGTCGGACTCGGCGCGCATCGCCAGCGACGCGAGGTCGGATCCGGATTCGGGTTCGGAGTAGCCCTGGCAGAAGAAGACCGAGGCGTCGAGGATGCCCGGGAGGAAGAACTTCTTCTGCTCCTCGGTCCCGAACCGCACGATGGCGTGCGCCACCATCCGGATCCCCATGGGCGAGAGGAAGGGCGCACCGGCCAGCACCGATTCCCGGGCGAAGATGTAGTGCTGCGCGACCGTCCAGTCGCAGCCGCCCCACTCCACCGGCCACGCCGGCGCCGCCCATCCGCGCTCGTGCAGGATCGCCTGCCAGGCCATGCTCGCCTCGTGGTCCGAGTAGACGCTGGTCGCCAGGCGCCCGGCGGCGCGCAGGTCGTCGGTGAGGTGCGTGTCCAGGAACTCCCGCACCTCGTCGCGGAAGGCCTCTTCCTCCGCCGTGAACGTCACATCCATCCGGGTCGTCCCCTCGTTGACACCCTCGCCCTAGCGAGACAAAATAGAAGTATGTCTCATCCCGAGCGTCCTGACAACCAGGTGGCGGTGATCCACCGCGCCGCACAGTGGTTCCGCGAGGGGCGCCGCGTGGATCTCGGGCAGATCGCGAAGGCCAGCGGGATCGGCCGGGCCACGCTCTACCGCTGGTTCGAGGGCCGGGAACAGGTCGTCGGCGAAGCGATCTGGCTCGGCATCGCCCAGGCGATCGCGCGCGTCGAGGCCGCCGAACCCGTCCGCGACCGCGCGGCCTTCCTGCGGTCCTTCGGCCGCCTCGCGCACGAGGTGCGCGACTATCCCCCGCTCGCCGGATTCGCCGCGGACGAGCCGGAGTTCGCGATGCGGGTGCTGCAGTCGCGCGACAGCGTGGTGCAGGCCCGGCTCATCGCCTGGGTGGGGGGCTGGCTGACCGACCTCGCGATCCCGCCGTCCGACGGTGCCCGCGGCGTCGCGCGGGCCGACCTCGCCTACGCGATCGTCCGGCTCGCGGAGTCATTCCTGTGGTCCGACATGATCATCGGCACGCCGCCGCAGCCGGACACGGCCGCGGCCCTGGTCGAGCTGCTCCTGGACGGCGCCGCGGGGCGGGGCTAACCGGAGACGATGCCCACGACGAGGTTGATCGCCGTCGCGAGGATGACGGTGCCGAAGACGTACGAGAGCAGGCAGTGCCGCAGCACCACGCTGCGGAGCTCCCGGGTGGACACCGAGTTGTCCGAGACCTGGTATGTCATGCCGAGGTTGTAGCTGAAGTAGAAGAAGTCGCGGTAGGCGGGCGGGACGTCGGTGCCCCAGTCGATGCCGCCCGGCTCGTCGCCCTCGTCCCCGTAGTAGAGCGCGGCGTACTGCGTGGCGTACGTCAGGTGCAGCGACGCCCAGACCGCGAACGCGGCGAGCAGCGCGCCCGCCGCGGCGACGTTGCGCGCATCCGTCCGGCCGGCGAGCAGCAGGATCACGATCGCGGCGAGGCCGCTCACGGCGATGACGCCGACCACGAGCTCCGCGACCCGGGGCCGGAAGTTCTCCCGGCGCACCGTCGCCCGGGTGGCGCCGTCGTCCAGCGGCCAGAGCACGAACCAGCCGACGGCCGCGAAGACGGCGGCCGCGGCGCCGATGCCGAGCAGGGCACCCAGCGAGAAGCCCAGCGGGACGCCGACCGCCACCGTCGCGACGGCGCCGATGGCGACCGCCAGGGCCGCACGAGCCGTCGCCGACGGCGGCAGTCCGCGGGCGTCGCTCACGGCGCCGGGTACTGCGCCAGGGCTCCGGCGAGGGGCCCGGGGACCCGGGCGACGATCCGCGTACCGTCGGCCTCGTGCTCGGCCGTGACGACCGTGCCCTCGGCGTGGATCCGCGCGACGAGGTCGCCCCGGTCGTAGGGCAGGAGGGCGCTGACCTCGACGTCACCCGCCGTGATGAGCTGCGTCATCCGCTCGAGCAGCTCGTCGATGCCCGCGCGCGAGTGCGCCGAGACGAAGACCGCCTCGGGCAGCGCGACGCGGAGCTGGGCCAGCACGACGGGGTCGGCGGCGTCGACCTTGTTGACCACGAGCAGCTCCCGTGGCAGCGACGCCTCCCGCTCCCCCGCGACCTCGCGCAACACCTGGCGCACCGCGTCGATCTGCCGCTGCGGCATCACGTCGCTGCCGTCGACGACGTGCAGCAGGAGGTCGGCGTCGACGACCTCCTCGAGCGTCGACCGGAAGGCTTCGACGAGCTGGGTCGGCAGGTGCCGCACGAAGCCGACGGTGTCGGTGAGGACCACGTCGCGGCCGTCGGTGAGTACGCCGTGCCGGGTGGTCGGATCGAGCGTGGCGAACAGGGCGTTCTGCACCAGCACGCCGGCGTCGGTGAGCGCGTTGAGCAGGCTCGACTTGCCCGCGTTGGTGTACCCGGCGATCGCCACGGCCGGCACGCCCGAACGGCGGCGCGCGCCGCGCTTGGTGTCGCGGGCCTGCTTCATGCCCTTGATCTCGCGGCGCAGCTTCGCCATCCGCTCGCGGATCCGGCGCCGATCGGTCTCGATCTTCGTCTCACCGGGACCGCGAAGGCCCACGCCGCCGTTGCTGCCCGCGCGGCCACCGGCCTGCCGGGACAGCGCCTCGCCCCAGCCACGCAGCCGGGGCAGCATGTACTCCATCTGCGCGAGGCTCACCTGCGCCTTGCCCTCGCGGGAGGTGGCGTGCTGGGCGAAGATGTCGAGGATCAGGGCGGTCCGGTCGATGACCTTGACCTTCACCACCTTCTCCAGCGCGTTGAGCTGCGCGGGCGTGAGCTCGCCGTCGCAGATCACCGTGTCGGCACCGGTCGCGAGCACGACCTCGCGGAGCTCGTGCGCCTTGCCCGAGCCGATGTACGTGGCGGGGTCGGGCCGGTCGCGCCGCTGGATCACGCCCTCGAGGACCGCGGAGCCCGCGGTCTCGGCCAGGGCCTTGAGCTCGGCGAGCGAGGCATCGGCCTGCGCCGCCGAGCCGGACGTCCACACGCCCACGAGCACGACCTGCTCGAGGCGCAACTGGCGGTATTCGACCTCGGTGACGTCGTCGAGCTCGGTCGAGAGGCCGACGACGCGACGGAGCGACGAGCGCTCCTCCAACTGGAGTTCGCCGACGGTCGGAGCCGGCTCCCAGGTATCCATGTCTGTCATATGCCTCCAGTGTGGCACGCCGGGACGCGGGAGGTCACGCGGGTTTTCCCGGAGCTGACAGCGGCGGGAGTCAGAGGCGCGCGGTCCCGGACGCGACGAGGCGGCTGGGGCCGCGGAGCACGGCACCGTCGGCCTCGACGGTGACGGTGACGACCCCGCCCGGCACGTGCACGTCGACGACGCCGGTGTCGCGGCCCGCGGCGCGCAGGGCCGCGACGGCGGCGGCGACCGTGCCGGTGCCACAGGACCGCGTCTCCCCCGAGCCGCGCTCGTGCACGCGCATGTGCACGGCACCGTCGGCGAGCGGGGTGAGGATCTCCACGTTGGTGCCGTGCGGGAAGAGGCCGTGATCGAAGGTGGGGACGCTCGCGACGTCGAGCGCCAGCAGGTCCTGCTCGGTGAGTCCCGGGACGACGCAGGCGAGGTGGGGGTTGCCGACGTCGACGGCGATCCCGGCGAGGTCGCGCCCGTCGACCCCGGCGGACGAGCTGCCGAACACCCTGGGCGCACCCATCGACACGGAGACCTCGGCGGTCTCGGGGTCGGCGTGGTGCACGCGGACCGGCTTGCCGCCGGCGCGGGAACCGACCGTGAACTCGTCGCCCGCGACCAGCGCGTTCGCGGCGAGGAAGTGAGCGAAGACGCGGACGCCGTTGCCGCACATCTCCGCGATCGAGCCGTCGGAGTTGCGGTAGTCCATGAACCAGTCCTCGCGCGCGACGCCCGCGGGCAGCGCGTCGAGGACGCCCGCGTCGAGCAGGTCGCCCGCGCGGGCGACGCGGAGCACCCCATCGCCGCCGATCCCCGCGCGACGGTCGCAGAGGGCGGCCACGAGCTCGGGCGTGAGGTCGATGTCGACGCCCGGGTCCGGCAGGATCACGAAATCGTTCTCCGTGCCGTGGCCCTTGAGGAAGTCCACTGCGGTCATGCGGACCAGTCTACGGACGCGTCACGCCCGCCACGGCGGGGCCGCGTGCGCGGCGAGGGCAGCGCCGAACAGGTCGGGGTCGGCACCGTCGAGCCAGACGACGCGGGGGTCGCGCCGGAACCACGACCGCTGCCGCCGGACGTAGCGGCGCGTGCCGATGAAGGTCAGCTCGCGGGCCTGGTCGAGGTCGTACTCGCCGTCGAAGGCCGCCAGGACCTGGGCGTAGCCGATGGCGCGGGCCGCGGTGACGCCGTCGCGCAGGCCGCGGGCCTCGAGGGCGCGGACCTCGTCGACGAGGCCGCCGTCGAACATGCGCCGGGTGCGCAGGTCGATCCGGGCGTCGAGTTCCTCGGTGTCGCGGTCGAGCGCGACGATCGCTGTGTCCCAGCGGGCCGGGCCGATCGCCGGCGCGGACGCGGCGAAAGGCTCACCGGTGAGGGTGACGACCTCGAGGGCCCGGACGATCCGCCGGCCGTCGGTGGTGAGGATCTTCGCTCCGGCGGCGGGGTCGAGCGCGTCGAGTTCGCGGTGCAGGGCGAGCGGACCGATCTCGGCGAGGCGCTCCTCGAACCGCCGCCGGACGTCGGGGTCGGTCGCGGGGAAGCTCCACTCGTCGAGGAGGGCCTGGAAGTACATCATCGAGCCACCGACGATCACCGGGGTGCGGCCCGCCTCGAGCAGCGCCTCGACGTCGGCGCGGGCCCGCTCCTGGTACGCGGCGACGGTGGCGGTCTCGGTCACCTCCAGCACGTCGAGCTGGTGGTGCGGGATGCCGCGCCGCTCGGCGACCGGCAGCTTCGCCGTGCCGATGTCCATGCCGCGGTACATCTGCATGGCGTCGATGTTGACGATCTCGCCGTCCAGCCGTTCGGCGAGGTCGAGCGCCAGGTCGGACTTGCCCGTGGCGGTGGGGCCCACGACGGCGATCGGCCGGATCGACGTCACGCCACGCCCCCGGTGGCGACGAGGTAGCCGACGCCGAACGGGGCGTCCCGGTAGAGCACGTCGACCGGCCGGCCCGCGCAGGCCGCGGCCGCTGCGCGCCAGGCGTCGTCGAGCCCGTCGGCCGGGCCCTCGGCGCAGACGGCGTCCACCTGCGCCGCGAAGACCGCCTCGTCCTCCGGGCGGTGGCCGCCGGGCGCGCGGGCGGTGAGCGTGTTCGGGCCGTCGAGGACGAAGAGGACACCCTCCGCCTCGTCATCGCCGTCGACGATCCGGGCCGACGGTGCCGTGCTCCCCCGCAGCCACGCGGCGAGGAGCAGCGGGACCGGCCAGGTGGGGCTGGGCGGGAGGTCGTTCGACGGTGCGCCGGGCCCCGTCGTCACGACGACGTCGGCGCCGAATCCCGCGAAGGTCCCCGCGGAGGCCTCGTCCGCCCTGGTCAGCGGGGACGACGCCACGACACGCCACGTGCGCGCGCGCTCGCCGAGCCACGCTCCCGCTGCGAGCGCGGCGCTGCGCAACCGGTCGGCGTCCGGGTCGCCAGGGGCGCCCACCAGCTCGGGAACGAGCAGCGGGGCGCCGGGGATCACGGCGACGGGCCGGTGGTCGCGCTGGGACGGGTGCACGAGAAGAACGCTAATCGATCGCGCCGGAGGGCCCGCGGAGTGCTTCAATGGATCCGGGCCCGCGCGCAGTGCGGGTCCGTGACGACGGCAGCCGTGACGCGCGGCGCAGACGAAGGGGAACCCCGTGGCCGAGAACGACCCGATCGCCGAGACCACTCCGATCGAGAACGCCGCTCCCAAGCCGACCCCGGGCGCCCGGCCCGGCCCCAAACCGCATCCCGGCCCCCGGCCCGGCGGACCACGCCCGCACGCGCCCGCTGCGCAGGCCGCGCCGCGCACGCGCCCGGCGTCCGATCCGAGCAAGCACGGCCGGGTCGATGAGGACGGGACCGTCTACGTCGTGACCTCCGGCGGCGAGCGCGCCGTCGGTTCCTGGCAGGCCGGCGAGTCCGCCGAGGGCCTCGCGCACTACGGGCGCAAGTACGACGAGCTGGCCACCGAGGTCGAGGTGCTCGAGGAGCGGCTCGCGAGCGGCACCAGCGACCCGAAGAAGATCCGCGCCGCCGCCCAGCAGGTCGCGGACACGCTGCCCACTGCCGCGGTCGTGGGCGACCTCGACGGGCTCGCCGCACGCGTGGGCGCGCTGTTGACGGGTGCCGACACCGCGATCGTGACCGCGCAGGCCGATCGGGAGAAGAGCCGCTCCGAGGGCATCGCCCGCAAGGAGGAGCTCGCCGCGGAGGCCGAGCAGATCGCAGCGGAGGCCACCCAGTGGAAGGCCGCCGGCGACCGGATGCGGGCGCTGCTCGACGAGTGGAAGACGATCAAGGGCGTCGACCGCAAGACCGACGACGCGCTGTGGAAGCGCTACTCCAAGGCGCGCGACGCGTTCAACAAGCGGCGCGGCGCCCACTTCGCCGAACTCGACCGCGAGCGCGCCGGCGCGAAGGCGCGCAAGGAGGAGCTGATCGAGGAGGCGGAGAAGCTCAAGAACGACACCTCGTGGGGCGAGACCTCGGCGAAGTTCCGGGACCTGCTCGCGAAGTGGAAGGCGGCCGGCCGCGCGCCCCGCGACACCGACGACGCCCTGTGGGCCCGGTTCAAGGGCATCCAGGACGAGTTCTTCTCGGCGCGCAACGCCGCGGCCAGCGAGCGGGACGCCGAGTTCGCCGAGAACGGCAAGGCCAAGCAGGCCCTGCTCGACGAGTACACCCCGCGGATCGAGTCCGCGCAGAGCCTCGCCGCACAGAAGTCCGCGCTGCGGGAGCTGCAGGACAAGTGGGAGGCCGTCGGCAAGGTGCCCCGCGAGCAGATGGGTTCGCTGGAGGCCGGGATCCGCGCGCTCGAGAAGAAGATCAAGGCCGCGGACGACACGCAGTGGCGGCGCACCGACCCCGAGGCCGCGGCCCGTGCCGCGCAGTTCCGGGACCGCGTCGCGCAGTTCGAGGAGCAGGCCGAGAAGGCGGAGAAGGCCGGCAAGTCCAAGGACGCCGTGCGGCTGCGCGAGCAGGCGCAGCAGTGGCGCGAGTGGGCCGACGCCGCGGAGGGCGCGGTCGAGAACCGCTGACTCGCAACGACGACCGCCCGGCGAGGATCCTCGCCGGGCGGTCGTCGTTCCGTCGGGCCCCGACTCCGGCGCCGGTGTGCGCGCCTACGTCTGATCGGTCGGGCGCTGCGGGCGGGGCGGCTGGTGGCCGATGCGGTTGGACCGGGCGAAGTCGTCCCACTCCTGCGCGGCGTCGCGCCGCTCCTGCTCCGCGGCGAGCTGGTACGGGGTGCGCGCCCAGATGGTCTTGATCCACACGACGGCGAGCACGATCATGGCGAACCAGCCGAGGAACAGGCCGACGCCGGCGCCGGTCGGCGGCTCGCCGTGGAGGCCGGGGGTCTGGCGCGACCACACCGACAGCAGGCCGAAGACCACCGACACGCCGCAGCCCGCGCCGGCGATCACCGACAGCGCCCAGCGGCGGGTCAGCAGCGCGGCGCCGGAGGCGAGGACGCCGAACAGCACCTCGAGCCAGACGAAGATCTTCGAGACGATGACGAGCGAGCTGCCCTCGATGTGCGGGTCGCCGGTGATGATCTCGATGCCCGTCACCGACCCGGTGTGCGGCAGCGCCAGCGACACGATCACCACGACGACCGCGATCGCGGCCACCAGGATGCGCGGGCTGACCTGGAACTCACCGGCGAGCTTGCGCTCGACGGACTCGACCTGCGAGCGCAGGCTCTCCAGCTCTTCGGCGCTCCGGGGGTTCTCGCTGTCGGCGTTCATGGCCTCCATTGTCCACCCTGCGCCGCGCGTTGTCTCCTACAGGTCGTCGTAGAAGCGATCAGCAGGTCGAGCACCCCGTCGACGCGGGTGCGGTGGCCGGAGCCGGGCGGCCGACGGGCGGCAGTCCGAGACCGACGCCGACGGGCGCGGTGACGGGCGTGATGGCGGCCTCGACGTTGTCGCCGGCACGGGTGCGACGGTGGCTGAGCACGCCGCCGTCGGCGACAAGATGATGCGGGGCCGCGGCGGTGATCTCGACCTCGACGACGTCGCCCGGGCGGATGCCCTCGCCACCGGCGAAGTGCACGAGCCGGCCGTCGCGGGCGCGGCCGGACATGCGCTTGGTCTCGGCGTCCTTGCGGCCCTCGCCGAGCGCCACCAGCAGCTCGACGCGCCGACCGACCTGCTTCTGGTTCTCCTCGAGCGTGATCCGCTCCTGCAGCGCGATGAGCCGGTCGTAGCGCTCCTGCACCACCTTCTTCGGCAGCTGGTCGGGCAGGTCGGCGGCCGGGGTGCCGGGGCGGATCGAGTACTGGAAGGTGAAGGCCGAGCTGAACCGGGCCTTCTCGACCACGTCGAGGGTGCCCTGGAAGTCCTCCTCGGTCTCCCCCGGGAACCCGACGATGATGTCGGTGGTGATCGCGGCGTGCGGGATCTTCTCGCGGACACGATCGAGGATGCCCAGGAACTTGGTGCTGCGGTAACTCCGGCGCATCTCCTTGAGCACGCGGTCGGAGCCGGACTGCAACGGCATGTGCAGTTGCGGGCAGATGTTCGGGGTCTCCGCCATGGCGTCGATCACGTCGTCGGTGAACTCGGCGGGGTGCGGGCTGGTGAACCGGACCCGCTCGAGGCCCTCGATGCGGCCGCACGCGCGCAGTAGGTCGGCGAAGGCGCCCCGGTCGCGCGGCAGCTCGGGGTCGGCGAAGTTCACGCCGTAGGCGTTGACGTTCTGGCCGAGCAGGGTGACCTCGGAGACGCCCTGGTCGACGAGGGCCTGCACCTCGGCGAGGATGTCGCCCGGGCGGCGGTCGACCTCCTTACCGCGCAGGCTCGGCACGATGCAGAAGGTGCAGGTGTTGTTGCAGCCGACCGAGATGGACACCCAGCCCGCGTACGCGCTCTCGCGGCGCGCGGGCAGGGTCGACGGGAAGGCGTCGAGCGCCTCCTTGATCTCGACCTCCGCCTTCTCGTTGTGTCGCGCGCGCTCGAGCAACGTCGGCAGAGATCCGATGTTGTGGGTACCGAAGACCACGTCGACCCACGGGGCCTTCTTCACGACGGTGCCCCGGTCCTTCTGTGCCAGACAGCCGCCAACGGCGATCTGCATGCCCGGCCGCTCCCGCTTGATCGGCGCCAGGTGGCTGAGGTTGCCGTACAACTTGTTGTCGGCGTTCTCCCGGACCGCGCAGGTGTTGAAGACCACGAGGTCTGCCTGTTCGCCGCCGTCCGCGCGCACGTAGCCGGCGTCCTCGAGCAGGCCGGAGAGGCGCTCGGAATCGTGCACGTTCATCTGGCACCCGTAGGTGCGGACCTCGTACGTTCGGCTGGCGGGGGCTGCTTCGATCACCTCACCAGGATAATCGGCGGGGGCAAATCGCTCCGTTCACAGATTTCCGGCACCAATCCGCCCGAGTTAACGCGAGCGAAACGTCCCAACTCATAGGCTCAGACAATGACCACTCCCGCGACTGAGCCCACAGGCTCCGCTCCGATGATCGAGATCGAATCAGTCGACAAGCACTTCGGCGACCTCCACGTGCTCAAGAACATCAACCTGACGGTCCCCAAGGGCCAGGTCGTCGTCATGCTCGGCCCCTCGGGCTCGGGCAAGTCGACGCTGTGCCGCACCATCAACCGGCTCGAGCCGATCGATTCGGGCACGATCAAGATCGACGGCGCGCTGCTGCCCGAGGAGGGTCGCGGCCTCGCGGGTCTGCGCGCCGAGGTCGGCATGGTCTTCCAGTCCTTCAACCTGTTCGCACACAAGACGATCCTCGACAACGTCACCCTCGGCCCGATGAAGGTGCGCAAGCAGAACAAGGCCGACGCCGAGAAGCGCGCGCTCGAGCTCCTCGACCGCGTCGGCATCGTCGCGCAGAAGGACAAGTATCCCGCCCAGCTGTCCGGCGGCCAGCAGCAGCGCGTCGCCATCGCTCGTGCCCTCGCGATGGGCCCCAAGGTCATGCTCTTCGACGAGCCCACCTCCGCGCTCGACCCGGAGATGGTCAACGAGGTGCTCGACGTCATGGTCGGTCTCGCCAAGGAGGGCATGACGATGGTCTGCGTGACCCACGAGATGGGCTTCGCACGCAAGGCCGCCGACCGCATCCTGTTCCTCGCCGACGGCGAGATCGTCGAGGACACCGAACCCGAGTCCTTCTTCACCGCACCGAAATCGGACCGCGCCAAGGACTTCCTCGGCAAGATCCTGGGGCACTGATGACATCACCACAGACCACTCGAACCCGACGGTGGCGGGGCGCGGTCGCGGCCGTCGCCGCCGCCCTCGTGACCGTCCCCCTCCTCTCCGCATGCGGCACGGACACCCCGCGCAGCCTGCTGGCCTCGATCAAGAACGGCGACGTGGTGCTGGGCACCAAGTACGACCAGCCCGGCCTCGCCAACCGCAATCCGGACAAGTCCCACAGCGGATCGGATGTGGACGTCTCGGAGTTCGTCGTCAAGCAGATCGCGAAGAACAACGGCTGGGCCGAGCCGAAGATCACGTGGAAGGAGACCCCGTCTCCGTTGCGTGAGCGGATGATCGAGAACGGCGAGGTCGACATGATCGCCGCCACGTACTCGATCAGCGCGGCGCGCACGAAGAAGGTCACGTTCGCCGGCCCGTACCTCACCACCTACCAGGCGCTGCTGGTGAGTAAGAAGACCGCCAACCCGATCAAGAGCCTCGAGGACCTCAACTCGGGGCGCAAGCTGTGCTCGGTGTCGGGCTCGACCTCGGCGATCAACGTCAAGGCCGCCCTGCCGAACGTCCAGCTGCAGCAGTACGACGGCTACGCCTCGTGCGTGGAGGGGGTGCGACGCGGGGTGCTGGACGCGCTCACCACCGACGCCACGATTCTCGCCGGCTTCCAGGCCAAGTACCCGGACGAGTTCGACATCGTCCCGATGACCTACCCGAAGGACGTGACCCTGACGAGCAGCACGGGGACCAAGACCGAGAAGAAGAAGGGCGACCAGTTCTCCACCGAGCGCTACGGCATCGGCCTGCGCAAGGGAGACGGAGAGGCGCTCAGCGAGGTGAACAAGGCACTGCGGCAGATGACGCTCGGAGAGCAGGGCACCACCACCTACGACGCGGAGGCCGTCCCCGCGGTCCCGTCGTGCATGGTGCCGGCGGCGGTCGTCTCCACCTACACCGGTCTCGCCTACGCCAACCCCGACAACGAGCTGTTCAAGGCGCTGCGGGAGAACCTGGGCGAGTACGCGAACACCATGATCGAGCAGGGGCGCCCCGTCGAGGGCGGCAAGCCGAAGTCGGTGCTCGTCGCCGTCCCCGGTGATCAGAGCTGGCTGCTGCCCGACAAGGACGGCAACGTGAAGGTCACCGTCAACGGCGCGACGATGACGCTACCGAAGGCCGATCCGCAGGCGCAGTGCACGAAGGCAGGTGTCTGACATGTGGGAAGACCTCGGGCCACAGCTGTGGCCGGCGTTCTGGGTGACGATCAAACTCACCTTCTTCTCGGCGATCGGCGCCACCATCTGGGGCACGATCCTCGCAGGCATGCGGGTCTCGCCGGTCCCGGCGATGCGAGTGTTCGGCACCTGGTACGTCAACATCGTCCGGAACACGCCGCTGACGCTGATCATCCTGTTCCTCTCGCTCGGCCTGTACCAGAACATGGGACTCGCGCTGGCGCCGAACAACGCCAACTTCACCGAGAACAACAACTTCTGGCTGGCCGTCATCGGCTTCATCGTCTACACGGCCACCTTCGTCTGCGAGACCCTGCGATCCGGCTTCAACACCGTGCCGCTCGGCCAGGCCGAGGCGGCGCGCTCGCTGGGCCTGTCGTTCATGCAGGTCTTCCAGCTCATCGTGCTGCCGCAGGCCGGCCGCGCGGTGATCGCGCCGATGGGCAGCGTGCTCATCGCGCTCACGAAGAACACCACGATCGCGTCGATCATCGGCGTCGGTGAGGCGGCCCTGCTGATGAAGGAGCAGCTCGAGTTGCACAGTGACCAGCTGATCCTGATCTTCGTGATCTTCGCGGCCTGCTTCATGGTGATCACTCTGTTCGAGGGAGCCGTCTTCGGCTACTTCGCCAAGCGACTGGCGGTGAAGCGATGAGCACGAAGTCCACCTCGACCGTCCTCTACGACGCGCCGGGCCCCAAGGCCCGGGTGCGCAACAACATCATCGCGGTGGTGTTCATCGTGGTGCTGGTCGCCCTGTTCGCCTGGGTGATCACGGCGTTCGCCGCGAACGGCCAGTTCGATCAGGAGAAGCTCGAGCCCTTCGCCGACGCGAACTACTGGGGCACGTACATCCTTCCGGGCCTCTGGGGCACCTTCAAGGCCGCCCTCGCGTCGATCATCCTCGCGATGATCATGGGCGCCTTCCTCGGCATCGGGCGGCTCTCCGACCACCGGTCGGTGCGCTGGGCGACGGGTGCGATCGTGGAGTTCTTCCGCGCCATCCCGGTGCTGATCCTGATCTACTTCCTGTACATCGTCTTCGGTGTGTACAAGGTGTTCACCTCGGACTACATCGCCTTCTTCGCGGTCGTCTTCGGCCTCACCCTGTACAACGGCTCGGTGATCGCGGAGATCCTGCGCTCGGGTATCAACTCGCTGCCCAACGGTCAGTTCGAGGCGGCCAAGGCCCTCGGCCTGCGGAAGTCGCAGACGATGCGGCTGATCCTGCTCCCGCAGGCGGTCGCCGCCATGCTGCCCGCGCTGATCTCGCAGATGGTCATCGCGCTCAAGGACAGCGCGCTCGGCTACCAGATCGGCTACATCGAGGTCGTGAAGTCCGGCATCCAGGCGGGCAACGAGTGGGGCAACGTCATCCCCTCGCTGATCGTGGTCGCCATCATCATGATCCTCATCAACTTCGGCCTCTCGGCGCTGGCGTCGAACATCGAGAAGAACCTGCGCGAGGGCCGCAAGAAGAAGCTGATCGTCGATCCGCCGCACGCGCTTCCCGAACCCGGGCTCATGTCCAAGGAGGTCATGGAGACTACCCACCCGGATCCGAAGCACAGGGACCTCCGGCAGGACTACGGCGACTGACCGCCGTGTCCTCTCGAACCCGCGCGAGCGCGGCCCTGGCACTGGTCACAGTGCTCATGGCCGCGCTCTGCGCGTGTTCGGGGCCGTCGCCGCGGAGCCTGCTGCGATCCATCGACGACGGTGCGGTCCTGATCGGCGTGAAGGCCGACCAGCCGGGCCTCGGACTGCGCGGCGGGGACGGGGAGTACTCCGGGTTCGACATCGACGTCGCCCGGTACGTGGTCCGGACGGTGGCCGCCGCCCGCGGGAAGGGCGAGCCGAAGATCACCTGGCGCGAGAGCCCCACCCCGCAGCGCGAGCGGCTGATCGACAACGGCGAGGTGGATGCGATCGTCGCCTCGTACTCGATCGACTCCGCTCGTGCGACCGAGGTGGCCTTCGCGGGACCGTACCTGACGACGCGCCAGGGCCTGCTCGTGCGCCGCGACGAGGCGGCGGTCGGCACGGTCTCCGATCTGGGACGTGACCGGACGCTCTGTTCGGTGGCGGGCTCCACGTCGGCGCGGTCGGTGGCGGCGCTGCTGCCCGGCGTGCGGTCGATCGAGTACGACAGCTACTCCGCGTGCGCGGATGCGCTCGCGCGCCGTGCCGTGGACGCGGTGACCACCGACGAGGTCATCCTCGCCGGCTTCGCCGCCCAGCGCCCGGACGCGTTCCGTCTCGTCGACATGGTGCTGCCGAAGGACACGTGCGTCGACGGCCGGCTCCGTTCCGCGGGTGCGCCCTTCTCCGTCGAGCGGTACGGGATCGGCCTCGCCCACGGCGACGACGCCGCGCGCGACGCCGTCAACGCCGCGCTCCGGCAGATGCTCGAGTCCGGCGAGTGGGAGCGGTCCCTGCGACGAGCCGTCGGCGACGAGGAGGCCGCGCGGACCATCGAGCGTGACGGCGGTACCGATCGGCTGGTGCCCGGGATCGGGGACCTGGGGTTCCTCACCGCGACGAGCGCGCCGTGCGCGGCCCGCTGACCGTCACAGATACGGCCGGGTGAGCAGCTCGATGCCGTGCCCCGCCGGATCGCGGACGTAGACGCCCCGGCCGCCGTGCTCGTGATTGATGCGGCCCGGCTCCTTCCAGAACGGGTCGGCGGCGTGGTCGACCCCGCGATCGACGAGGAGCGCGTAGGCGCGGTCGAAATGCCCGTCGTCGACGAGGAAGGCGTAGTGCTGCGCCTGGACGTCGATCGGCGGCGCCGCGATCTGCAGCAGGACGCCGTCCTCGATCTCGAGGTTGGTGAACGGGCCCCAGGACTGCGCGGGGCGCGCCTCGAGGTAGTCGCGGTAGAACGCCGCGGACTCCTCGCTGTTCACGGCGAAGATGATGGTGTGGTTGAAACGTGCGGGCATGGAATCTCCTTCGGGTTCGGAATCGTGATGTGCGTCGCCTGATTCCGAGCGGCGGAGACCGCGCCGTCAACCGTTCGCCGGATCACCCGTCTGTGCGTGGCCCGAGGCCGTTCCGGCAGTCATGCCGGGTACCCTACCGCCTCGCCCACGCGCGTGGAAAGGGCCGAGTGCCAGGGTGCCGACGCAGCGAAGCCCCCGGAGTGTTCTCCGGGGGCTCCACTTGGCACGGGGATCCACTCCCCTCGTCTTCGTCGCTCGCCGGTCCGTCCTCGGGCGGGCGATCGTTCGCGCTAGTCCTGTGCGGCGTCGGCCTTCGCGCGGATCGCATCGAGGACGACGGACAGCGCCAGAGACGGGTGGTACCCGCGGCGGCCGAGCATCCCGACGAGCCGCTGCGTCAACTTGTCCCGCTCGACGCGGTCCTCGGGGACCTCGACGCGGGCGAGCTTGCGGTCCACCAGCTCTGCGGCGCGCTCCCGCTCGTCCTCGCGGCTGACGGTATCGAGCGCGGCCGACGCCTCTTCCTCGCCGACGCCCTTCGTGCGCAGCTCCTGTGCCAGGGCGCGACGGCCCCGGCCCGAGAACTGGTGCCTCGACTGGACCCAGCGCTGCGCGAACGCGGCGTCGTCGATGAGGCCGGCGGCGACGAACTTGTCGAGCATCCGCTCGGTCAGCTCCTCGTCGAATCCGCGGCGGGCGAGCTTGTTCCGCAGCTCGGCCCGCGAGTGGTCGCGCATCCCGAGGGCGCGGTAGACCAGGTCCCGGGCCAGTGCCTCACGCTTAGCCGGGTCCTGCTCCACCTGCTGCTGAGGTTCGCCGTCCGCCGGACCGCCGCCGTCGCGGGAGCGGCGCCCGCGGCGCCGGCCCCGGGAGACGACCTCGTCGTCGGCGTAGTCCACCATCGCGGCCTAGAAGTCGACGGGCGCGGGAGCGATCTCGTCGGCGTCGGCGGTGACGTCGGCGCCCACGCCGAGCTTCTCCTTGATCCGCTTCTCGATCTCGTCGCGGACGTCCGGGTTCTCGACCAGGAACTTGCGGGCGTTCTCCTTGCCCTGGCCCAGCTGGTCACCGTCGTACGTGTACCAGGAGCCGGACTTGCGGATGAAGCCCTCGTTGACGCCCATGTCGATGATGGAGCCCTCACGGCTGATGCCCTGGCCGTAGATGATGTCGAACTCGGCCTGCTTGAACGGCGGGGAGACCTTGTTCTTGACGACCTTGACGCGGGTGCGGTTGCCCACCGCGTCGGTGCCGTCCTTGAGAGTCTCGATGCGGCGCACGTCCAGGCGCACGGAGGCGTAGAACTTCAGCGCCTTACCGCCCGTGGTGGTCTCGGGCGAGCCGAACATGACGCCGATCTTCTCGCGCAGCTGGTTGATGAAGATGGCGGTGGTGCCCGAGTTGTTCAGCGCGCCCGTCATCTTGCGGAGCGCCTGGCTCATGAGGCGGGCCTGCAGACCGACGTGACTGTCGCCCATCTCGCCCTCGATCTCGGCCTTGGGCACCAGGGCCGCCACCGAGTCGATCACGATGATGTCGAGCGCGCCGGAGCGGATCAGCATGTCCGCGATCTCCAGCGCCTGCTCACCCGTATCGGGCTGCGAGACGAGGAGGGCGTCGGTATCGACACCCAGCTTCGCGGCGTAGTCGGGGTCGAGCGCGTGCTCCGCGTCGATGAAGGCCGCGATGCCGCCGTTGGCCTGCGCCTCCGCGACCGCGTGCAGGGCGACGGTGGTCTTACCCGAGGACTCCGGGCCGTAGACCTCGATGACGCGGCCGCGCGGGAGGCCGCCGATGCCGAGCGCCACGTCCAGCGCGATGGAGCCGGTGGGGATCACCGCGATGGGCTGACGCACCTCGTCTCCGAGGCGCATGACGGAGCCCTTGCCGTAGCTCTTGTCGATCTGGGCGAGCGCCAGCTCGAGGGCCTTATCGCGATCCGCGGGTGCAGGTGCCATGGGACTCTCCGTCCTTCGGGCCGGGGTGGGAAGTACCGCCGGCGCTGGGTTCTACTGTTGCTACGGACGCTAGAGGGACCCTCTGACAAGTTTTCGCATCCGCATCGGGCGCGCTCTCGCCGGCTCACTTTCACGTCGAACACCGTCGACTATAGGCGAACCTGCGTTCGAAGCAAGCATCGAACGCGCGACACGCCGCCCCTTCCCCCGACCACGCCGGAGCACCAGGCGGAGATCACCTCCGAGCTGCGGTTCCGCCGCTCCGCGCGAAGCGGCCGGGCGTGGTCCCGACCATCGACTTGAAGTGACGGTTGAGGTGCGACTGGTCGTGGAACCCCGCCTCCACCGAGACGTCCGCCGCGGCGCCGCCGGCCAGCAGTAACCTGCGCGCGAGCTCGACCCGGCGGCCGATCAGGTACCTGTGCGGCGGGAGCCCGAACTCACGGGAGAACTCCCTGACCAGGTGCGACGGGTCCACGTGGAGCGCACGTCCCGCCTCCTCGAGCGTCATGCCCTCGCGGATGCTGCCGTCGAGGAGATCCCGGAGAGCGTGCGCGACCGGCCGGTTCCGCGGCGCCCGCGCCGGCTCCGGATTGCCGTCCAGGTGCCACTGCAGCCGTTCGACGATCAGGGCGAGCCGGCTCGCCGCTTCGAACTCCTCCCCCGGCGCGACGAGCGCCCGGTTGAGCCGGTCGACACGCTGCCGGAGCGGGCCGTCGAGCAGCGTCGGCCTGCCGACGGCGCGCCCGATCCCGTCGAGCATCCGCGACTCCAGGTAGATCACGCGCTTGTCGAACCCGCCCGCCGTGAGGCTGTGCCCGTCGTGCGCGACGTGCGGCGGCAGCAGCGTCACCGACCGCGGCGACGAATCGCACCGCTCGCCGCCCAGCTCGTACCCGATGCGCCCGCGATCGACCGTGAGCAGCGTCCACACCTCGTGCGTGTGCATCGGGTAGGCGTGCTCCTCGAAGTGCGCCCGGAACACCTCGGCGATCCCCTCGACGCGGGGTCGCCACGCGACGCTCGACTCCGCGGACATCCATCAAGTATGTACAAGACCCGGGCACGTGCCGGCGACGACGCTGGAGGCATGACCGAGACGATCCGATTCGACACCAAGATCGCGGTGCTGCTCCGCGACGATCTCGCCGGCTGGCAGCGCCTCAACACCACGGCCTTCCTCGTCAGCGGTATCGCCGCCACGGTCCCCGAGGTCGTCGGCGAGCCCTACGCCGACGCCGACGGCACCGCGTACCTGCCCATGTTCCGCCAGCCAGTCCTCGTCTTCGAGGGCACCGCGGAGACGCTCCGTGCCGCGCACCAACGAGCGCTGGGACGGGGCCTGACCGTCTCCGTCTTCACCCGGGAACTGTTCTCGACCGGCAACGACCGGGACAACCGCGCCGCGGTCCAGGCGGTCGGCACTGCCGCGCTGGACCTCGTCGGCATCGGCGTCCACGGCCCCAAGAACGCCGTCGACCGGATCATGAAGGGCGCCCGGATGCACCCGTGAGTCGTCGGAAGACGACGGTGACCGCCCCTCCGGGCGGAGGGACGGTCACCGTCGAACACGAGAGAACGGGAGCTACCAGCCCAGAGTCTCCAGCTGCGCCTGCACCGCGGCGCGGTACTTCTCGACGTTGCCGGTCTTGATCGACTCGTAGCCGCGGACCATGTCGGGCAGCTCGGCGAGGGCCACGACCTGAACGCGCTGCTCGTCCGCGACGCGACCGCCCTCGGCGGCGGCGATCATGAGGCCCACCAGTGCGCGGTACTCCGCGATGAGGGTGCGCTCCATGCGGCGCATCTCGGTCATGCCGAAGACGTCGAGCTTGGTGCCGCGCAGGCGCTTCATCTTCGCCAGCGTCTTCATGCCCGGGTTCACCCACTCGCCCAGGGCGAGCTTGTTCTTCAGGCCCATCTCCCGCAGCGTCGGCGGGTGCAGGCGGATCGCCTTCTTGGCGTCGGCACCGAACTCGTCGGCGACCTGCGCCGCGAAGCCGGCGTCCTGCGAGAGCCGGGCCACCTCGTACTCGTCCTTGTAGGCCATCAGCTTGTGCAGGTTGTGCGCAACGGCCGCGGTGAGATCCTCGGATTCCCAGCTCTTCTCGGCGCGGAAGACGCGGGCCACGTCGGCGACGTAGCGCTCGGCGTAGGCCTTGTCCTGGTACGCGACCAGCTCGTCGACGCGCAGGCCGACCTGGCGCAGCAGTTCCTCGGAGCCGCCGTCGAGGACGGCGACGAGGCTCTTGGCGAACGCGCTGACCGGGGCCGGCGCGGGCACGGGGTGCAGCGCGTCGATCGCGGCCTTGACGCCGGCCGGGTCCGAGACCGACTGGCGGCCGCGGCGGAACGCCTGCAGGTTCTTCTCCACGGCGACGCCGTTGAGCTCGATGGCCCGCTCGATCGACGCGGAGCTGATGGGCAGGGCGCCCGTCTGGAACGCGGCGCCGACCATGAACAGGTTCGCGTACTGCTCGTCGCCGAACAGCTGCAGGGTCAGGTCGCCCGGATCGAGGTAGACGGTCCGCAGCGACGCCCGGTCGATGGCCTCGTGGATGCTCCGCGAGTCCGGGTAGCCGACCGACGTGTCGATCACCATCTGGCCGGTGGGGACCTCGGTCGTCGAGACGATCGAGGTGGTGCGCTCGGGCGAGGCGACCTTGAGGTTCGCCGGGTCGACGCCGACGAGGCTGTCGCAGGACAGGTACACGTCGCAGTCGCCCGAGGCGACCTTCGCGGCCTGGTCGACGTACGTGGCCGAGACCTTGATGTCCGAGACCACGGCGCCGCCCTTCTGGGCCATGCCGGTCATGTCGACGGTGCGCGCCGAGTGGCCGTCGAGCACCGTGGCGGTGGCCAGGATCTGCGAGACGGTGACCACGCCCGTGCCGCCGATGCCGGTGATGCGGATGGCCATGCCGTCCGCCTCGCGCCGGGCCTTCTTCGGCTGCGGGATCGACTCCGCCGTGATGTCGGGCACCGACTTGCGGACCTTGCCGACCTCGCCCGGCGTAACCGTCACGAACGACGGGCAGTCGCCCTTGAGGCACGAGAAGTCGAGGTTGCAGGAGCTCTGGTCGATGCGGGTCTTGCGACCGAACTCCGTCTCGACCGGGTGCACCGAGAGGCAGTTGCTCTTCTGGCCGCAGTCGCCGCAGCCCTCGCAGATGCGCTCGTTGATCACCACGCGCTGGTTGGGCGTGGGGTACTTGCCGCGCTTGCGCTTACGGCGCTTCTCCGCGGCGCAGTGCTGATCGTGCACGAGCACTGTCACGCCGGCGACCTCGGCCAGCTCGCGCTGCACGTCGAGCGTGTCGGCGCGGTCGCGGACCTCGACGCCCTTCGGCAGGCCGAGGGCCTTGGTGCGCTTGGGATCGTCGGAGGTGACGACGACCTTGCTCACGCGCTCCGCGAGCAGCAGGGTGCAGATCTGCGGCAGCGTCATCTCGCCGACCGGATCCTGGCCGCCCGTCATGGCGACGGTGCCGTTGAACAGCAGCTTGTACGTGATCCGCTCGCCCGAGGCCACGGACTGGCGCAGCGCCAGCGAGCCCGAGTGCATGAACGTGCCGTCGCCGATGTTCTGCACGAAGTGCTTCTCGGTGACGAACGGCGCCATGCCCACCCACTGCGCGCCCTCGCCGCCCATCTGGCTGACACCGGTGACGTCGCCGACCTGCTGCGGATCCATGAGCAGCACCATCGCGTGACAGCCGATGCCGGCGCCCACCAGCGTGTCGTCGGCGACCTTGGTGGAGGTGTTGTGCGGGCAGCCCGAGCAGAAGTAGGGACTGCGCGCGGCGAGCGGCAGCTCGATCCGCGTGCGGACCTGGGCCTTGCGGTCCAGCCAGTCCTTCGCGGCGGGCACCTGGTGCACGCGGGCGAGGCGCTGGGCGAGGCCGCGGGAGACCGAGTCGACATCCAGCTCGCCGAAGCGGGAGAACAGGGTGGAGCCGTCCTCGTTGGCCTTGCCGACGATGTTCGGGGCGCCGGGGTGCCGGAACAGGATGTCGCGCATCATCGTCTCGAGGAAGTCGCGCTTCTCCTCGACCACGATGACCTCGTCGAGGCCGTCGATGAACTCGTGCAGGATCTGCCGCTCGAACGGGTAGACCATGCCCATCTTCAGGATCCGGATGCCGAGGCGGTTGAGCTGGTCGTCCTCGATGCCGATGAGCCGGAGGGACTCGCGCACGTCGAGGTAGGTCTTGCCGGCGCAGACGATGCCGATCCGGTCGTCGCTCGAGCGCACCGTGATCCGATTGAGGCGGTTGATCCGGGCGTACTCGGTGGCGCGCGGCATGCGGACGGTGAGCTGGTTCTGCTCGAGCTCCATCAGCTTCGCGCCGAGCAGCTGGCCCGACGGGACGTGCGGGCTGGTGCCCAGGTCGCCGTAGACGGGCAGGATGCGGTCCGGGTGCACGTCCGCGGTCGACGATCCGTCGGCGACGTGCGCGGAGATCTTCAGCGAGGTCCACAAGCCGGACACGCGCGACATGATCGCGGCGTGCACACCGAGGTCGAGGATGTCCTGCGAGTCTGCCGGGTAGAGGATCGGCATGTAGAGGTCGGCGAGCGACATCTCGGAGGCGCACGGCACCGTCGAGCTCTTGGCGCCCGGGTCGTCGCCGACGAGGGCGACGGCGCCGCCCGTGGGGTGGGTACCGATCATGTTGGCGTGCCGCAGCGCGTCGGTGGCGCGGTCGAGGCCGGGAGCCTTGCCGTACCAGTAGCCGGTGACGCCGTCGAGGCCGCGGTCGAGGTGCCCGACCTGCGCGGCGATCTGCGAGCCCATGACCGACGTGGCGGCCAGCTCCTCGTTGAGGCCGGGGCGGTGGACGATGTCGAAGTCCTTGAGGTACTTCGTGCGCTTGGCGATCTCCAGGTCGTAACCCGCGAGCGGCGAGCCCTCGTACCCGGAGATGAACGAGCCCGTCTTGAGGTTCTGGCGGCGATCGAGCCGCGCCCGGTCGCGCACCATGCGCACCAGGGCCTGAATGCCCGTGAGGTAGATCGTGCCCTCTTCGCGCGTGTACCGATCGTCCAGCGAGAAGGACTCGACCGAGGCGGACTGCCCGCCCCGGGGGTCGGCGTCGTGCCGGCCCGCCCGCGTGGCGTCGGTACCGCCGGGGAGCTTCTCGATCGGCGAATTGGCGTCAAGGGTCACTGAAACCACCGTGCTTTCTCTCAATACGCCCTGTTCCAGGGGTGGCGGAACCGGGCGTGGGCTGTGTCGGTGGTCACAGCATAGCCGCTGAGACGGCGTAATTCACAGCCGTCTCGGGCGACTCGCCGCGCGCCGACCGGGCCCGTCGCGCCGGGCCGATACCCTGACTGATCGTGAACCTCCGAATCGCCCGGATCGCCGCCGTCGTCGCCGGCCTGATCGGCCTGGTGCTCGCGATCGCGACGCCCCTGCTGCCGATCAAGCAGACCGCCGTGACGATCGACTGGCCGCAGTCGGGATCACTCGCCCCGGTCACCGCGCCGCTCACGATGTACAAGCCGCTGGAGGTCGACGCGACCATCCCGTGCGCGGTCGCGGCGGCGGCACCGTCGGACAGGCAGACGGTGCTCGCGGCGACGACGCCCCCGCCCGCCGGGGACCGGGCGCGCACGGCCGGGCTGTTCGTCACCGTCGACGGCGAGGCCCTGACGGTCCGCTCCCGGGGCGCTCTGGTGCACCACGTGCCCCGCGCCGACCTGACGCGGTGCGGCGAGCTGCGGATCGCGATCGACGCCGACCACGCATTCGCCGCGGCCAGCGGCATCTCGGCCCAGGGCGACGTCCGCGGCGACCTCCGGCCCCAGGTGGTGGGCGTCTTCTCCGACCTCCCCGCGGACCTGCAGGGCCCGACGCCGAAGGTCACGATCGACGTCGACTCCCGCTACACCTCGTCGCCGTCGGTGCTCAAGGGCGCCGCGATCCTCGTCGGCGTGGCCTGCGTCCTCGTCTCGCTGCTCGCGCTGGCGCTGCTCGATCGCGCCGACGGCCGGCGCCGGGGCAGGCTGCTCCCCCGCAGCTGGCTGCACGTGCGCCTCGCCGACGTCGCCGTGATCGGCAGCCTCCTCGCCTGGCACATCGTCGGGGCGCCCACCTCGGACGACGGCTACATCCTGGGGATGATCAAGGCGGCGCCGCACTCCGGCTACATGCCCGAGGTCTTCCGCTACTACGACGCCCCGTACGCACCGTTCGGCATGCCGTTCTACGTGGTCTCGTGGATGGCCGACCTCAGTGTGTCGAGCCCGTGGCTGCGCCTGCCCGCGCTGCTCTCCGGGATCCTGGCCTGGTTCCTGCTCTCCCGCGAGGTGCTGCCCCGGCTGGGCCTGAGCAAGCGCCGGGCGCCGCGCGACTACTCGCGGGCGCTGTGGGCGATGGCCGCGGTCTTCACGCTCTTCTGGCTCACCTACAACCCCGGCCTGCGCCCGGAGCCGATCGTCGCGGTCGGCACCGTCGTCACCTGGTGCCTGGTCGAGCGGTCCATCGCGACCCGTCGACTCGCGCCCGCGGGCGTCGGCCTGGTCGTCGCCGGACTCACCCTCTCCGCAGCCCCGACGGGCAGCTTCGCCTTCGTCGTCTTCCTCGTGGCGGCGGCACCCCTGTGGCGGGCGGTGGTGGCGCACGTGCGGGCGAACGGCTACGCGGCGACGCTGCTCACCCTCGGTGCCGCGGGCGCGTCGGTGCTGTTCCTCGTGTTCGCCGATCACGGCCTCGTCGAGATGCTCCAGTCCACGAAGCTGCTCGGCGACGTCGGGCCCAGCGAGCCCTGGCACCGCGAGATCATCCGGTACGAGGCCCTGTTCCAGCAGAACCCCAACGGCTCCGTCGCCCGACGGTTCGCGATGCTCGCCCTGTTCCTCGGCTCCGCGATCGTCGCGACGCTGCTCCTGTGGCGCCGCCGGATTCCCGGCCTCGCGACCGGGCCGGCGCGCCGCGTGGTGGCCGCGATCGGCGTCTCGCTGCTGGTCATGGCGTTCAACCCCACCAAGTGGACCCATCATTTCGGCGCCTTCGCCACGCTGGGCGCGATGGTCGCGGCGATCGCCGTCGTGGCAGTCGGGCCGCGGACCATCCGCCGGCCGCAGTTCCGGCTCCTCGCTCTCGCGGCGGTCGCCGGCTGCGCGACGCTCGCGTTCGAGACCACAAACGGCTGGTTCTACCCGGGCAACTTCGGCATCCCGTGGGGCGGCGCCGCGCCGACCGTCGCGGGTGTCAAGATCGCGACCGTCTTCGGCGCTCTCACCGTCGTCCTTCTGCTCGCCTCGCTCGTGGTGCACGTGACGGGCCGAGTGCCCCGGCTCCCCGAGTTCGGCGGGCGGCTGCCCGGGTTCGCGACACCGATCACCCTGGTGGCGACGCTCATCATCGCGATGATCGGGGCCACCAACGTCGCGTCGATCATGATCCAGCGGCCCGCCTACTCGTACGGCCAGCAGAACCTGCGCTCGCTCGCGGGCGATCCGTGCGGCATGGCCGACGAGGTGCTCGTCGAGCGCGACGCCACCGCGGGCGTGCTCGCACCGATCGGCACGGCCCCCGACCCGCTCGTCGGCGAGCTCAACGCGAACTTCACGCCGAACGGCATCGCGGGCAGCCTCTCCTCGTCGTCGCGCGGCGCCGCCGACCTGGTGCGCACCGGCGACGCGGACAACACCCCGTCGAACACGGGCGGCACGGGCGGCGGCACCCTCGACGCCCCCGGCGTCAACGGCTCGACCGCGGCGCTGCCGTTCGGGCTCGACCCGGCGCGCGTGCCGGTGGTCGGCTCCCGGCAGACCGGGCCGCAGCACTCCGCGCGCGCGATCTCCAGCTGGTACGCCCTGCCCGCGGGCGGGATCGACCGGCTGCTGACCATCAGCGTCGCCGGCCGCTTCGGCCCCGGCGACCTGCAGCTCGAGTTCGGCACCGGCGAGGGCACGATCACCCCGAACGGGGCGGTCACGCCGATCGACATCGGTCCGGCGCCCGCGTGGCGTAACCTGCGCGTTCCTGCGGAGACGGTGCCCGCGGGCGCGACCGCCGTCCGGGTGCGCGCGACGATCACGGCACCGTCGGAGAACACGTGGGTGGCGTACACGCCCCCGCGCGCACCGAAGCTGGAGCCCCTGCAGGAACTGCTGGGCGACGATCCGACGCTCGTCGACTGGGGCGCCGGCATCGGCTTCCCCTGCCAGCGGCAGTGGCGCGAGAACGGCGGCGTCGCGGAGCAGCCGAAGTGGCGGATCCTGCCCGAGCGCGATCTCGCGGCCGCGGCGACCACCACGTGGCAGGGCGGCGACGCCGGCGGACCGCTGGGCTGGGCGCTACTGCTCGCCAAGGCGCAGACGGTGCCGACGTACCTGAACCACGACTGGGGCCGGGAGTGGGGCGCGCTGGAGCGCTACGTGCCCTACGTCGACGCGCCCGCGGCGCAGCTGGGCCGGACCGAGGTCACGCGGACCGGGCTGTGGACTCCGGGGCCGACGCCCCAGGAGTGACTACCAGCGGGACCTCGGAACATCGAACTCCATGCAGAGGGCCCGCCACACGTCCCGCGGATCGACGCCGGACTCGATGGCCTGATCACCGGTGACGCCGAAGTCGCCGAGCCGGTGATCGCGCATCAGGGTGTCGCCACGAAGGGTGCCGAACTCGGCGTAGAGCAGTTCGCGGAAGTCGGTGAGGCGCACCGCACCAGGTTACCGATAGGCCTCGCACACCAGCACGGGGTCCGCGACGCGGTGCGCGCCGTCCGCTGCGGACCGCGCGGCGCGGGCGTACGACGGATCGTCGAGCACGCGGCGCACGCCGTCGCGGATCGCGGCGGCGGTCGCGGGACGCACGAGCACGCCGCTCCCCTGCCGCGCGACCCGGTTGGCGAGTTCCCACTGGTCGCCGCCGCCGGGCACGACGACGACCGGCTTGCCGGCGGTGAGGGCCTTGGTGAGCATGCCGTGCCCGCCGCCGCAGACGACGGCGTCGGCGCGGGCGACGAGCTCGTCCTGGCGGCCGAAGCCGCTGGCGACCCACGGTTCGCCGAACGCGGGCGGATTCAGCCCGCTCACCGCGAGCCGAACGCCGGCGCCGCGCAGCCCGTCGACCGCGACCTCGGCGAGGTTCTGCTCCCCCGTCGCCGCGGTCGACGGGGCCACCATGACGAGCGGGCCGGTGCCGTCGGGAACCGGGCACGGATCGTCGGTCGGCTCCAGGGTGAGCGGCCCGACGAGGTGCGTCCGCGCCGGCCAGTCGGCGCGCGGCAGCTCGAGGGCGGGGATGGTGGCGACGAGCCGCCCGGCCGGGCCGCCGTCGCGGGCTGGGAGCCCGATGCCGGCGCGGGCCTCGGCGCGCTGGCGGAGGCCGTTGCGGATGTCACGGGCGGTGAAGGCGCGGAGCACGGCGTCGCGGAGCAGCTCGCGCGGCGTCTGCGCGGGGGCGAGGCCGGATCCGATGGGCGGCAGCCCCTTCGAGGGCAGGTAGAGGGGGTGCGGGCTGAGTTCCAACCAGGGCACGCCCAGGAGTTCCGCGGCCATCCCGCCGCCGGGGGTGAGGATGTCGGCGACGACGAGGTCGGCGCGGACCTCCTCGATCCCGGGCAGCACCTTGGTGGCGATGTACGCGGCGCGGCCGTGGATCTTGGCTCCGGCGTCGCCGTCGTCGTCGCCGGGCCGGGCGGCCAGGCCCGGGAGTTCGCGGGTGTCGACGCCGTAGCGTGCGCCCACCTCGCGCCACTGCCGGCCGGTGAAGACGACGGGCTCGTGGCCGGCGCCGATCAGGCGGAGTGCAAGGGCGAGGCCGGGCAGTGCATGCCCGGCCTCGGAACCCGCGACGATCGCAACGCGCACCCGCACTCCTTCGTGAGCCGTCGGCACGCCCGCGGGGGCGTGCGCGGGGTCGGCCCGCTAGAACGTGCTCGGGGTCTTCTTGCCCGAGCTCAGCCACTTGACCACCGTGACGATACCGATCACGACGAGCGCGATGACGGCGAGCGGGAACAGGGACTTGATGATCGCCGAAGCCACCATCAGGGCGAGCCAGATGACGACGATGGCGCCGAGGATCTTCCAGAACATTGCGGTGCACCTTTCGGGGAGTGACGTGAAGGTCTTTCGTCTTCCATACTGCCCCCGCGTGAGCGCGAAAGTCACGCTCTGAACTGCGGTTTCAGGGAGAATTGGGGGTTAACCCCGAGGGCGGGTCACCAGGTGTGGGGATCGGGAACCGGCGGCAGGGCGGCGATGCCGTACGCCCAGGAGCGCAGCCGCTCGGCGGTCTCCTGCAGGCGGGGTGTCGCGGTGCTGAGCGCGTCGAACCGCGCGGGCGAGCCCAGGGAGCCGCGGGCCGCCGCCACCGTCGTCGCGGCGGACCGGACCATGTCCCGGTAGGCCTCGACGCCCTCGTCGAGGCTGTCCAGGCCGTCCTCGAAGGTCTCGCGCAGGTACGCGGCGGACCCGCCCCCGCCGGCGACGACCCGTTCGAGGTCGGCGAGCTGCTCGGCGTAGGAGACGATCGCGTCGGCCGAGGTCTCGGCGTCGTCGTCGAGCTCACTGAGGGCGTCGGCCGGAAGGCCTCCCGAGCGGGTGAGCACCGACATGAGCGCGAGGAACTCCTGCTCGGCGTCGGCGAGGGCCCGTACGGGGTCGTGCAGCGCGGAGGATCGCGCCGGGACGGTGCGGCGCGCGTAGGTGCGGGGCGGAGCCGGGGTGCGGCGCAGGCGGCGGAGCTTGCGCACGGCGTAGCCCGCGGGCACCGCGACGAGCGCGGTGACGGCGGTGGCGGTACCGCCCACGACGGGCGCTGCCGCGGCGAAGCCGCCCACGGCCACGACCGCCGAGGTGGAGGTGGTGGCAGCCCAGCTGTTCACGGTGTACCGGGCATGCTTGAGGGAGCGCTGGTGAGCGGCCTTCGGGTCCCGCCGCCGCGCGGCCTTGTCGCGCGCCTCGTCGGCGGCGCGGGCGGCCGTCTCCATCGCGGTCGACGCGGCGGTGATCGCCGATGCGGCCATACGACCAGCGGAGGCCGCCACCGCCGAGAAGTCGGTGCGGTAGCGGCCTCGCTGGTCGGTCATCGTTCCTCGGTTCTCAGGGCTTCTGCAGGTTCGGGTTCGGGGCCTGCTGCGGGGTCTGCGGCGCGGGCGCGGCCTGCGGGGCCGCAGGGGCGCCCTGAATCTGACCGCTGGCCTGCATCGACGCGCGGATCTGCTCGAGCCGCGAGTGGCCGGCCATCTGCACGGTGGCGTTCTGGACCTCCATCATGCGGCCCTGGACGGAGTTCTGCGCCAGCTCGGTGGAGCCGAGAGCGTTGGCGTAGCGGCGCTCGATCTTCTCGCGGACCTCGTCGAGGTTCGGGGTGTTGCCGGGTGCGGAGAGCTGACCCATCTGGTTGAGCGATGCGGAGACCTGCTCCTGCATCTTCGCCTGCTCCAGTTGGCTGAGCAGCTTGGTGCGCTCGGCGAGCTTCTGCTGCAGCTGCATGGCGTTCTGCTCGACCGCGCGCTTGGCCTGGCCGGCGGCCTGCAGCGACTGGTCGTGCAGCCCCTTGAGGTCCTCGACGCCCTGCTCCGCGGTCACCAGCTGTGCGGCGAAGGCCTCGGCGGCGTTGGTGTACTCGGTGGCCTTGGCCGCATCACCGGCGGCGGTGGCCTGGTCGGCCAGCTGCACGGCCTGGCGCGTGTTCGCGGACAGCTTCTCGACCTCGGCGAGCTGGCGGTTCAGCTTCATCTCGAGCTGGCGCTGGTTGCCGATGACGGCGGCGGCCTGCTGCGAGAGGGCCTGGTGCTGGCGCTGGGCGTCCTCGATCGCCTGCTGGATCTGCACCTTCGGATCGGCGTTCTCGTCGATCTTCGAGTTGAACAGCGCCATCAAGTAGTTCCACCCCTTGACGAACGGGTTAGCCATCGTCAGTTCTCCTCCGCCTCGATACGTCCATGTCCGGATCCACGTCCGGCCGCCCGGCGACCGCCGGACTCGTGCTTACCAATCTATCGGGAAGGACCCCGCCGCGCCGCCCTGGTACGCGGGTTCGGGGGAAATCCCCGAACCCGCGGAGCGGTCGTCTCAGGGTCAGGCGGCGGCGAGCGCCGGCGCGGGGATCACCATCGTGGGGATCGGGCGCATCGACACGCTGGCCTGGGCCACCACCTCGGCCACCTCGATGGCCAATGCGCCGCAGATGGCGGCCAGCAGCTCGCTGGACGCCTCCTTCTGGCCGCGCTCGACCTCGGACAGGTAGCCGAGGCTGACCTGTGCCGCCGAGGAAACGTCTCGCAGCGTGCGACTCTGGCGCACCCGGGTCTTACGCAGGTTCTCGCCGATCGCCTCGCGAAGCAGTAGAGCCATGCTCACCTCCGTTGTGGTATCTGTCCAGTCAACGCGGGGCGGGCCCGGATGGTTCCCGATTCGCCGAAACCCGCACGCGGAGCTCCCGGAGGGCGGCGTCGACGGCGCCCCGGCGGACCGCGGCACGGTCACCGTCGAGGTGGAGCGTGGTCACCGTGGCACCCGACGGACCCGATATCCCCAGGTGGACGGTGCCGACCGGCACGCCGTCCTGCTCGGTGGGGCCGGCGACGCCGGTGAGGCCGATCCCCCAGTCGGCTCCGCAGCGCGTTCGCGCCCCGTCGGCGAGGGCGCGCGCGGTGTCGGGGTGGACGGGGCCGTTGCGGTCCAGCTCGCCCGACGGGACGCCGGCCAGGCTCGCCTTGAGGTCGGTCGCGTAGACGATGAGGCCACCGCGCAGCACGGCGCTGGCGCCGGGGACGTCGGCGACGGTCGCGGCGAACAGCCCGGCGGTCAGCGATTCGGCCGACGCGACCGTCTGGCCGCACTCGGCGAGTGCGGCTACCAGGCGGGCGGCGTCACCGGCGGCCACGCCACCAGCTGAGCAGGTAGTCAACGCCGGTCGCGACCGTGACGACGACGGCCGCGCCCATCATGATCTGACTGGGCAGGTCCATCCAGGCCGGCAACGGCATGAGGTAGAGACCGATCGCGAGGGTCTGCAGGAGGGTCTTGAGCTTGCCGCCCCGGCTCGCGGGGATCACCCCGTCGCGGATCACGGCGAACCGGAAGGCGGTGATGCCGAACTCGCGGGCGAGGATCACCAGGGTCACCCACCACGGCAGGTCGCCGAGCACGGACAGGCCGACGAAGGCCGCGCCCGTGAGCGCCTTGTCGGCGATGGGGTCCATGAGCTTGCCGAAATCGGTGATCAGGCCGTAGCGGCGCGCGATCTGGCCGTCGACGCGGTCGGTGATCATCGCCACGGCGAAGATCGCGAAGGCGATCCACCGCCACGTGGTGGAGTGCCCGCCGTCGACGAACAGCGCCGCGAGGAAGACGGGAACGAGTACGATCCGGAGCACCGTCAACCCGTTCGCGACGTTGACGTTCGAGACAGGTGTGCTCGCGGGCTGCACGCCGTCCGTTGCACTCACGTGGATCAGCCTATCGGTACGCGGATTCGGCGGTTCTGCGCGCTACAGTTTCTCCCCGTGACCGCCGACCACGAGGATGTGCTGCGCCGCGCCCGGACGTCCGACGTCCCCGCGATCAAGCGCCTCATCGACGTCTACGCGGGACGGATCCTGCTGGAGAAGAACCTGGTCACCCTGTACGAGTCGGTGCAGGAGTTCTGCGTGTACGAGGTGGGCGGCGCCGTCGTGGGCTGCGGGGCGCTGCACGTGCTGTGGTCCGACCTGGGCGAGATCCGCACCCTGGCGGTCGACCCGACGGTGAAGGGCCACGGCATCGGGCACAGGATCGTCGCGCGACTGCTCGACGAGGCGCGTGCGCTGGAACTGCACCGGGTGTTCGTACTGACCTTCGAGACCGCCTTCTTCGGCCGCCACGGATTCGCGGAGATCGACGGGACGCCGGTCAGCGCCGAGGTCTACAACGAGTTGTGCCGAAGCTACGACGAGGGCGTCGCGGAGTTCCTCGACCTCTCGTCCGTGAAGCCCAACACGCTGGGCAATACCCGCATGCTTGTCACGCTCTGACGGCTATCCGGACTTCACCTGATCGGACGGCGATTCGCGCACTGTGAACCAGCCCGGACCGGGGTGTCGTGAGTGTGGTGAATCACGGCCAACCGTGATTGACTCCTCCGGTGAATGTGATCGGTGAGCTGCGGGCGGCCGGATGCGCCTTCGCCGAGCGCGAGGCCGAACTGCTGGAGGAAGCGGCGTCCGGGCCCGACCTGGAGGACCTCGTCCGGCGACGATGCGCGGGCGAGCCCCTGGAGCACCTCCTCGGCTGGGTGGAGTTCCGCGGACGCCGGCTGCTCGTCGGCCCCGGTGTCTTCGTCCCCCGGCGGCGCACCGAGTTGCTGTCCGAGCTGGCCGATGGTTCGGGCGTCCTCGTGGAGCTGTGCTGCGGCGCGGGGCCCGTCGCCGCCACCGCGGCGTCCGCGAAGGCCTACGCCGCCGACATCGACCGGACCGCGGCGGAGTACGCCGCGCGCAACGCCCCGGCGGCGACGGTCCTCGTCGGCGACCTGTTCGGGCCGCTCCCCGCGGCGCTGCGCGGGACCGTCGACGTGATCGCGGCGAACGCCCCCTACGTGCCCACCGCGGCGATCCGGACGATGCCCGCGGAGGCCCGCGACAACGAGCCGCACCGCGCCCTCGACGGCGGGCCCGACGGCCTGACGCTGCACCGACGGATCGCGCTGGACGCGCCGCGCTGGCTGCGACCCGACGGGCGGGTGCTCATCGAGACGGGCCGTCAGCAGGCCACGTACACGGTGGCCGCGCTGCGCGCCGTCGGCCTCGACACCCACATCGAGGTCGACGACGAGCGGCAGGCCACCGTGGCGGTCGGCGTCAAGCCGTCCTGACGCGGCTACTCCGACTTCGGGGTGCTGTCCTCGTCGACCAGGGCCTTCTGCCCGTCGCGCTTCGACTTGACCAGCGAGGCGATCGTGGTGATCGCCAGGACGCCGAGGATGACCGACAGCGACAGGCCGGTGGAGATCTCCGGGACCGCGACGTGCTCGCCGCCGTTGATGAAGGGCAGCGTGTTCTCGTGCAGCGCGTGCAGCACGAGCTTCACGCCGATGAAGCCCAGCACGATCGACAGGCCGTAGGACAGGTACACCAGGCGGTCGAGCAGGCCGCCGATGAGGAAGTACAGCTGACGCAGGCCCATGAGCGCGAAGGCGTTCGCCATGAACACCAGGTAGGGCTCCTGGGTGAGGCCGTAGATCGCGGGGATCGAGTCGAGCGCGAACAGCACGTCGGTGAAGCCGATGACGACGAGCGCGAGCAGCAGCGGGGTCGCGACCTTCTTGCCGTCGACCTTGGTGATCAGCTTGTCGCCGTCGTAGGTCTCCGTGGTGGGGACGATCTTCTTGAACAGCGCGGCGACGCGACCCTCGCGCTCCTTCTCGTCCTCGACCGGCCCCTCGGGCGACGACGCCTCCTTGACCAGCTTGATAGCGGTGTAGAGCAGGAACGCGCCGAAGATGTAGAACACCCAGGAGTACGCGGAGATCGCGGCGGCGCCGACGGCGATGAAGCCGGCACGCATCACCAGTGCCATGACGATGCCGATCAGCAGCACCTTCTGCTGGTAGATCCGGGGCACCGCGAACTTCGCCATGATGATGACGAAGACGAAGAGGTTGTCGACGGACAGCGCCTTCTCGGTCACGAAGCCTGCGAAGAACTCGCCGCCGTACTGCGGCCCGGAGACCGCCCAGACGCCGATGCCGAACAGGATCGCGATGCCGATGTAGACCGCCGACCAGAAGCCGGATTCCTTGAGCGAGGGCTCGTGCGGCGTGCGCACGTGGCTGAAGAAGTCGAAGACGAAGAGTCCGAGAACGACGAGGATCGAGACGATCCAGACGACAGCAGAAACTTGCATTGCATACACCTCCGGTACAGATCCGGAGGTCTCTCCCGACCCGACCTGCGGGTCCAGCGTGCCCGGGTGGATATCGATCCACCGTGTTGACGTTCACGCCGCGAGCGGGATACTCCCCTCACACATGCAAGCAGGACTGTATCAGAAGTCCGGTTCGTCCGCTTCCTGAGCGACCTCGCCGCCGCCGCGCAGCATCACCATCAGGCCGGGCAGTTCGTCGGGCGTGACCAGCACGTCGCGTGCCTTGGAGCCCTCGGACGGACCGACGATGTCGCGCGACTCCATGAGGTCCATGAGCCGGCCGGCCTTGGCGAACCCCACGCGCAGCTTGCGCTGCAGCATCGACGTCGAGCCGAACTGCGAGGACACCACCAGCTCGACGGCCTGCAGGAAGACGTCCAGGTCGTCGCCGATGTCCGGGTCGACGTCCTTCTTCTCGACCTTCGTCTCGGTGACGCCGTTGGCGTACTCCGGCTCGGCCTGGTTGCGCACGAAGTCGACGACGGAGGTGATCTCCTCGTCGGTGATGAACGCGCCCTGCATACGGGTCGACTTGCCGCCCATCGGCAGGAACAGCGCGTCGCCCATGCCGATCAGCTTCTCGGCGCCGGGCTGGTCGAGGATGACCCGCGAGTCCGTGAGCGAGCTCGTGGCGAACGCGAGGCGCGACGGGACGTTGGTCTTGATCAGGCCGGTGACGACGTCGACCGACGGGCGCTGCGTCGCGAGCACCAGGTGGATGCCGGCGGCGCGGGCCTTCTGCGTGATCCGGACGATCGCCTCCTCGACGTCGCGCGGCGCGGTCATCATGAGGTCGGCGAGCTCGTCGACGATGGCGACGATGTACGGGTACGGCCGGTACACGCGCTCGCTGCCGAGCGGCGTGGTGATCTCGCCGGAGCGCACCTTCCGGTTGAAGTCGTCGATGTGCCGCACGCGCGAGGCCTGCATGTCCTTGTACCGCTGCTCCATCTCCTCGACCAGCCAGGCCAGCGCGGCGGCGGCCTTCTTCGGGTCGGTGATGATGGGCGTGATGAGGTGCGGGATGCCCTCGTAGGGCGTGAGCTCGACCATCTTCGGGTCGATGAGGATCATCCGCACCTCGTCGGGGGTGGCGCGCGCGAGGAGCGAGACGAGCATCGAGTTCACGAAGCTCGACTTGCCGGAGCCCGTCGAACCGGCGACCAGCAGGTGGGGCATCTTCGCGAGGTTGGCGTTGACCATCTCGCCCTCGATGTCCTTGCCGAGGCCGATGACCAGCGGGTGCGTGTCCTTGCGCGTGTTGTCGGCGGCGAGCACGTCGGCCAGGCGCACCATCTCGCGGTCGGTGTTGGGCACCTCGATGCCCACCGCCGACTTGCCGGGGATCGGGGCCAGCAGGCGGACGTTGTCCGTCGCCACCGCGTAGGAGATGTTGCGGTGCAGCTGGGTGACCTTCTCGACCTTGACGCCGGGGCCGAGCTCGAGCTCGTACCGGGTGACCGTCGGGCCGCGGGTGTAGCCGGTGACGGCCGCATCGATCTTGAACTGCTCCATGACCCCGCTGATCGCGTCGATCATGGCGTCGTTCGCGCTGGTCCCCGCCTTGGCCGGCTCGCCCTCGATGAGCAGGTCGGCGGGCGGGAGGATGTAGTCCTCGCTGTCGATGGTCCGCGCGACGGTGAACTCGGTCGCCTTCGGCGCGGGGGGCGGCGTGTGGTCCTTGACCACCGCGGCGCGGCGCGGCTTGGGCGCCGGCGGCACCTCGACGGTCGGCTCCTCCGACGGTGCCGGCTCGGGCGTGATCGGTGCCGTCACCTCGTCCGACGGGGCCGGCTCGTCCTCGGCGGCGGCCTTGCGGCGGCGACTGCGCTTCGGCGGCTCGGGATCGGCCGGGTAGTTGTCGTACGGGTCGCCGTACGGGGTCAGCGCGCGGGTCGCGGTGTCGCCGCGCCCCGCGTCGAAGGCGGCGAACGGCGAGTCGAGGTCCTCGTCGTCGAGCGGCTCCTCGTCGCCGTACTGCTCCCGCATGTCGACGCCGAAGTAGAACTTGAGCCGGTCGATGATCTCGCGCACCGTCATTCCGCTCACCAGGAGCAGGCCGAAGAGTGCCACGAGGACGAGCAGGGGCACCGAGATCCAGGCGGTGAAACCGTCGGTGAGCGGGCCGCCGACGACGTACCCGAGGTAGCCACCGGCCGCGGCGCGGTCGTCGAAGGTCGACGGTCCGCCGGACGCGATGTGCAGCAGGCCCAGGAACGGCAGGACGATGAGGGCGGCGCCGACGCGGTGCCGCACATGCGCGGACGGGTTGTCGGGGCGGCGCATCATGACCACGCCGAGGGCGATGGCGAGCGGCGGCACGAGCACGGCGAACCAGCCGACCACCGCGCGGACGCCCGTCGAGAAGAACGAGCCCACGGGCCCGCCGGCGTCGAAGTAGACGGCCGCTCCGAGGATGATCGCGACGGCGAACAGGACCAGCGCGAGTCCGTCGCGCGAGTGCGTCGGCTTGGGGGTGGCGACCTCTCCTGTGGCGCCGGGCGCGGGCTCGTCGGCGTCGGGCCGGCCACCGGTGCGCACGACACCCCCGACCCCCTTGGCCAGCAGCTTCCATCCGGCGCCGAGGCCGCGCGCCACTCCCCCACCGGCGCCCGAGGCGGCCTTCGGGGCCGCGGCGCCCTGCTTACCGCGCGAGCGCGGGGCGGCCTGGCGGCTGCGCGTCGGGCTCGCGGCGCGGCTGGTGCGCGCGCCCCCGGAGCGGGAGTTCGCGGACCCGCGCGCGCGGGTGGTGGTCTTCGATGCCATGGGGGCAGTCTATCGACACTAACCCCATCCGTATCAAGTGCCACACATGTAACAGCAGGACCGGCGGCGGGTCGTCAGAGCGATCGGACCACCGAGCCGAGCAGATCGATGTCGCCGTCAGCGCCTTCGAAGGTGACCAGAGCCTCGTCGCGACCGAACGCCCACATCGTGACCTCGCTGATCGCGCCGATCACGGCGACCTGGGGTCCGCGCCCCGCCACGGCGACCGTGCCCTCCTCCGTGGTGAGACTGATCCGCAGCGGAGCACCGCGCATCGTGAGCCGCGCGATGCGCGCGACCACGTCGTGCAGGCCGCGCTCGACCCGCTTGTCGAGCACGCGCGGAGTCCACCCCGCCGCGGCCCGCCGGATGTCCTCGGTGTGCACGAAGTACTCGCCCAGGTTCGCCTGCCCATCGACCAGGCGCAGGGGCGACAGGCGCGGCGGGCCGCCCGCCACCGTCGCGAGCAGATCGTCGAACGACCGGGCCGCGATACCCGCCTGGACCCGTTCGGTGTACCCGGCGAGGGGGCGGACGAGGATGCCCGCCATGGCGTCGGGGCGCCCCTCGCGGAGAATCAGGTGCGCGAGCAGCTCACGAACCGTCCACTCACCGCACAGCGTCGGGGCGTCGGGTCCGGCGGCGCGCGCCGCGTCGACGAGGGCGGCGCGTTCACTCCGAGCAGGCTTCACACCGGTCACCCTAGTCGCGTTCGGCGAGGTGCCGCAGGGCACACTCGCGCTCCCTTACTTCGTACTGAAATCAAAACGAAGTGTTCTATACTTCACCGCATGATTGCGAACTCAACGTCGACGTCCCGCCGCGCGCGCTTCGCCTCGGCCACCGCCCTCCTCGCCGCCCTCGCGGCCGGGGGCACGGCCCTCGCCCCGGCGGCGTCCGCCGCGCCGGTGAGCCCGAACCTCGTGCTCACCAAGGCCGAGTTCCCCGCCGGGTCGAACGACTACCGCACCGGCCGGCTGAACGGCGAGGCGGTCACCATCAAGAACACCGCGCCGCAGCAGTGCAAGGACGCCGCGAACCGACTGAACGGAGCGAATGCGAACGCGCAGTCCGTGGCCGCCTCGGCCCGCAACGGATACTCGTTCATGACGGCCGGCGTCATCTCGCCCGCCCAGGGGACGCTCTGGCGCGGAGTGGCCCAGGCGTGCTCCGGGCGGAACGCGGAGCTCCCGGTGCCGGGCGATCTCACGCGGTTCAACCCCACCGTCATCACCTACGGCGAGGACGAGGGCGCCGGCGCGATCGAGGGCGCGGCCGACGTCAACGGATACACGGTCAACGTCTACGTCCGCGGCCTCAGCGAGACCCCCGCGAACACCGCCCGCTTCTGGCAGGTCTTCCGCGCGCAGATCCAGAAGGTCGAAAGGGCGCGCTGATGCGCCTGCGCACCCTGGTCGCCGGGTCGACGGTGGCGGTCCTCGCCGCCGTCGGCCTGCCTGCGGCCGCGCACGCGGCCCCGGTCGTCCCCGCGCGAGCGCTTCTGACCGCAGCGGAGTTCCCCGCCGGGTCCACGCACTACACGCCGGGCCGGCGCACGCCGTCGACAGGACTCGGAGGTCTCGAGTCCGCGGACTGCATCGCCCTGCGGGCCGGGCTGGACGGCGATTTCCGCCGGTCCGCGGTCGCGGACGCGGTAGCCCTCCGCGGTCGGAGTGCGATCATGGTGTCGATCGTCGATCGGCCGCTGACGTCCCGGATCGCCGACGTCGTGACCCGATGCGCCGAGCCGGATGTGCCGCGCGCAGTGGCAGTCACCGCCCCCGCGGACCTCGAGCTCGTCCGTCCGCGTGTACTGACCACCGGCGCTGACGACATCCGCGGATGGGCCGACGTCCGCGGCACGACGGTCGGCGTCATCGTCGAGGGCGAGAACGGCGCCGCCGCGGACCGCGACGCCTTCTGGCAGCTCTTGCGGGCGCAAGTCGCCAAGGTCGAGCGTCAACCGTGATCGCGCGACGTTTCGCCGCCGCGCTGGTTCCCGTCGCCGCGGTGTCGTTGTTCGTCCCCGCATTCGCGCACGCCGCGCCGGTGAACACCGCCCAGGCCGTCCTCGCGGCGCACGAGTTCCCCCTCGGCTCGTCGGGGTACGAGGTGGAGACCGAGACCCTCGGGCAGTTCGACCGGCCGCAGGCGGGCTCGCGCCCCGCCACCGCGTGCGGCCGATTCATCGACGCGATGTTCCAGCGCCTCAGCGGCGCGCGGGTGAGCGATGCCGGCGCCCTCCGCGGAGGCACCAAGATCAACGCGACCATCGTCAGCCGGCCGATGGCGCGGTTCATGGCCGAGGGATTCCCGACCTGTGAGGCGAGCCTCGCACCGAGGAGTCGCTCGACGGTCCTCGCCGCCCCCGCAGACTTGGCGCGGCTGAACCCGTTCCTCTTCCGCGACAAGGATGAGATCCAGGGCTGGGTCGACGTCCGCGGCATCTCCGTCAACGTCATCACGTCGGCAACCGTAGGCTCCGCCGTCGACACCGACGCCTTCTGGCAGACCCTCCGCGCGCAGGTCGCCAAGGTGGAGCGGCAACCGTGACAGCGCGGCGGTCCGCGGCAACGGCCATCATCGCAGCGCTCCTCGCCGCGTTTCCCGCCGCGGCCCAGGCCTCGCCGGGGTCCACGTCGCGGGCGGTCCTCACCGAGCACGAGATGCCTGCGGGAAGTTCCGGTTACACCGTGCGCACGGCGACCGCTCGAGTTCCCTCCGCTACCGTCCCGGATACGGCGTGCGATCGTGCGGGACGGCGAGCCGATGTCGCGCTCGCCGGGTCCACGGGTACCGAGGCGACGGCGAGGCGGGCCGGCGATACGCTGCGCGTCGAGGTATCGGATCGCCCCGGCGTGGCGGTCGCGCGCGATGTGATCACGTCCTGCAACGCCGATCCCGGCGTCGTTCCCGCGTCGGAGGTGGCCCCGCCACCGGACCTCGCGCGGATGGCGCCGTACGTCACGCGCACCCGGGATGGGCGACTCCTCCAGTCCGTCGTGGATGTGCGAGGCATGTCCATCGCCGTCTCCGTCACGGGCTCTCAGAAGCCGGCTGACTCCGCGACCTTCTGGCAGCTCCTCCGGACGCAGATCACCAAGGTCGAGAAGGCTCGCTGACTCCGCCACCTCGAACCGGACACTCCGCTAGGCTCCGGCCCACGAGAAGATCCTTCTTCGGAGGAGCGAACATGAACGTTCGACGCCGGGTCGCAGGTGCGGCAGCCGCCGCGGCCACCATCATCTCCCTACCCGCCCTCGCCCACGCCGCCCCGGTCGTCCCGCACCAGGCGGTGCTCGCCGCGCACGAGTTCCCCACCGGCAGTACCGGTTACAAAGTCGAGCGGGAGACGCTGACCTCCCCCGACGGGCTCCCCGAGGATTCGCCCACCGATTCGGTGTGCGGCACCAAGCTCAACGCACTCGCGCGCGTCTTGGAGGGCACGGAGATCGTGGAAGCCGAGGCCGTCCACGGCACGACGGAGCTCGAGGCCTCCGTCCTCAATAAGACGATCACCGCGGCCCGCGCCGCGGCGACCGAGGCCTGTCGCGCCGATGTCGCCGCGGCGGACCGCCCGGCGATCCTCGCCGCGCCCGACGATCTGGCCCGCCTGAAGCCGTTCATCATGGCCGTCGGCCGGAACACGTTGCAGGCGTGGGTCGACGTGCGCGGCACGACGGTGATCGTCGAGGCCGAGGGGAAGAAGGACGCCGCGGCGGACTCCGAGGTCTTCTGGCAGACGCTGCGCGCCCAGGTCGCGAAGGTCGAACGGCAACCCTGACACCATCATTCGAAGCGTTCTGCGACGCCCGTCCACGGAAACGTCGCAGAACGCTTCAGAAGATGTGTGCTACTCCCCCACCACGATCACGGTGGGGACGATCATCGGCCGGCGGCGGTAGGCCTTGTCGACCCAGCGGCCCACGGCCCGTCGGACACCCTGCGCGATGCGGTGCGCCTCCTTGACGCCCTCGGCGGCCAGGTCGGCGATCACGTCCTCGACGAGCTGCTCCGCCTCCTTGAGCGCGGTCGGGTCGTCGGAGAAGCCGCGGCCGGAGACCTCGGGCTTGCTGACGGCGTTGCCCTCCTCGTCGATCGCGACGGTGATGGCGATGAAGCCGCCCTCGCCCAGGACGAGGCGGTCGGACAGCGTCGACTCGCCGACGTCGCCGACGGAGCTGCCGTCCACGTAGACGTGACCGACGGGCACCTGCCCGACGATCTTCGCGACGCCGCCGACCAGGTCGACCACGACGCCGTCCTCGGCGAGCATGATGCGGTCCTTCGGTACACCGGTGGCCTCGGCCAGGGCGGCGTTGGCGCGCAGGTGCCGCCACTCGCCGTGCACGGGCATGGCGTTGCGCGGGCGCACCGCGTTGTACAGGTACAGCAGTTCGCCGGCGCTGGCGTGGCCGGAGACGTGGACCTTCGCGCTCTGCTGCGTGATCACCTTGGCGCCGAGCTTCGACAGCCCGTTGACCACCGCGAACACGGAGTTCTCGTTGCCCGGGATGAGCGAGCTGGCCAGCACGACGAGGTCGTTCGGCGAGATGGTGATGTTGCGGTGCTCGCCGCGGGCCATGCGCGAGAGCGCGGCCAGGGGCTCACCCTGCGAGCCGGTGGAGATGAGCACGACGCGGTCGTCGGGCAGCGACGCCGCGGTGTCGAGGTCGACCTCGACACCCTCGGGCAGGTGCATGTAACCGAGCTCCTGCGCGAGCGCCATGTTCCGCACCATCGACCGGCCGACGAAGGTGATCCGCCGGTTGTGGGCCATCGCGACTTCGGCGATCTGCTGGATGCGGTGCACGTGCGAGGCGAACGACGCCACGATCACGCGGCCCTTGGCCCGCCCGATCACGTTGTCGAGCACCGGGCCGATCTCCCGCTCCGGGGTCACGAAGCCGGGGACCTCGGCGTTGGTCGAGTCGACGAGGAACAGGTCCACGCCCGCGTCGCCGAGGCGCGAGAAGCCGGCGAGGTCGGTGAGGCGGCCGTCGAGCGGCAGCTGGTCGAGCTTGATGTCGCCGGTGTGCAGCGCCACCTGGCCGCCCGCGTGGATCGCCACGGCGATCGCGTCGGGGATGGAGTGGTTCACGGCGAAGTACTCGCACTCGAACGGGCCGTGGCTCGTCGACTCGCCCTCGCGCACCTCGATCAGCTTGGGCCGCAGTCGGTGCTCGTCGCACTTGGCCTTGACCAGCGCGAGCGTGAACTTGGCGCCCACGACGGGGATGTCGGGCCGCAGGCGCAGCAGGAAGGGCACCGCGCCGATGTGGTCCTCGTGGCCGTGCGTGAGCACGATGGCCTCGACGTCCTTGATGCGGTCCTCGATGTACCGGAAGTCCGGGAGGATCAGGTCGACGCCGGGCTGCTGGTCCTCGGGGAAGAGCACGCCGCAGTCGACGACGAGCAGTTTGCCGTCGTACTCGAAGACGGTCATGTTGCGACCGATCTCCTTGATGCCGCCGAGCGCGACGACGCGCATGCCGCCCTTGGGCAGCTTGGGCGGGGCGCCCAGCCGCTCCACCGCGGCCGACGGTGCCTTCTGCCCACCACCGCGCCGCCCGCCGCCGCGACGGTTCCCGCCACCCTTCGACGCGGACTTCTGCGGCTGCTTCGCCTCGGCCTTCGCCGGCGCCTGCTTCGCGGCCGGGGCCTGCGCCGGGGGCGCCTGGGCCGCCGGGGCCTTGTCCTCGACGACGACCCGCGCCGCCGAGGTGGAGATCACCGGCTTGGGCTCGGCAGGCGGTCCCGCCTGTCGGGTGGCCTTGCGGCTCCGTCGGGCTCCGCCTGCTGCACCGTCGGTCATTGTTTAGAGCACCCCCGCTTGGGTCAGTAGCGCTGCGAGCCGGTCGCGCTGTTCACCGGTGGGCGGCACCTGCGGAAGCCGCGGTACGCCCATATCCAGGCCCTGCAGGGCCAGTGCCGCCTTCGAGAAGGTCACGCCGCCGAGGCCGGCCATGGCCTCGTAGACGGGCCCGAGGGAGGCGTTGATGTCCTTGGCGCGGGCGTTGTCGCCCGCGAAGTAGGCGTCGCGCATCGCGCGCAGCTGCGGCGCGACGACGTGCCCGATGACGGAGACGAAACCGAGCGCGCCCACGGAGAGCCAGGGCAGGTTCAGCGGGTCGTCGCCGGAGAGGAACTGCAGGTCGGTCTCGGCGATGAGCCGGGCGCCGGCGCCGAGGTCGCCCTTCGCGTCCTTCACGCCGATGATGTTCTTGTGCTCGGCGAGCCTGCGCAGCGTGTCCGTCTCGATCGCGACCACGGACCGCGGCGGGATGTCGTAGAGCAGCACGGGCAGGTCGGTGGCGTCGGCCACCGTCGTGAAGTGGGCGAGCAGTCCCGCCTGCGGGGGGCGGGAGTAGTACGGGGTGACCACGAGCAGTCCGTGCGCGCCCGCCTCGGCGGCGTCGCGCGCGAAGACGGCGGACTCGTCGGTGTCGTAGGTGCCGACGCCCGCGGTGATCTTCACGCGGTCACCGACGGCCTCGATGATGGCCTTGAGGAACTGAATCTTCTCCCACGGCTGGGTGGTGGGCGACTCTCCCGTGGTGCCCGCGACGATGAGCCCGTCGCAGCCCTGGTCGGCGAGGTGCGACGCCAACTTCTGTCCGGCTTCGAGGTCCAGCGTGCCGTCCGCCTTGAACGGGGTCACCATCGCCACGGAGATCGCGCCGAACGGGGTGGTGGGCGTTGTGGTCGCCGGGGTCGCACTCATAAGCGCTAAGGCTACCCACCCGATCCGGAATCGTTCCTATCGGATCGCGGAACGACTACCGCTCGCGCCGGTAGGTCAGGTGCCGGTAGCGCAGGCCCGACGACGACTCCCGCCAGCCCGCGTCCTCCTCCAGCGCGAACTCCGCGGGGATCGACGGTGCGCGGGTGTCGCCCACGATGTCGGCGTCTACCTCGGTGACGGCGAGGACATCAGCGAGCGGCAGTGTCGCGGCGTAGATCTCGCCGCCTCCGATGACCCAGACATCGCCGTCCGGGACGGTGGGCTCGTGCTGGACGACGGCACCGTCGGCCTGCCACGACCGGTCCCGCGTGACCACGATGTTCGTGCGGCCCGGGAGTGGGCGGAATCGCGGGGGCAGCGAGTCCCAGGTGCGCCGGCCCATGAGAACGGTGCTGCCGGCGGTGCTCTCGCGGAAGAACGTCATGTCCTCCGGGATGTGCCAGGGGATGCCGCCTTCGGCGCCGATCACTCCCCCGCGCGCCTGCGCCCAGATGAGGCCGATCACTAGACGGCCACCGGGGCCTTGATCGCGGGATGGTGCTGGTAGTCGTGGACCGTGATGTCCTCGTACGCGTAGTCGAAGATGCTGGCCCGCTCGGCGAGTTCGAGCCGGGGGTACGGGTACGGGTCGCGGCTGAGCTGCTCGGTGACCTGCTCCACGTGGTTGTCGTAGATGTGGCAGTCGCCGCCGGTCCACACGAAGTCGCCGGGCTCGAGGCCCACCTGCGCGGCGACCATGTGGGTGAGGAGCGCGTAGCTCGCGATGTTGAACGGCACGCCGAGGAAGAGGTCGGCGCTGCGCTGGTAGAGCTGGCAGCTCAGCTTGCCGTCCGCGGCGTAGAACTGGAAGAACGCATGACAGGGCGGCAGCGCCATGTTCTCGATCTCGGCGACGTTCCACGCGGAGACGATGTTGCGCCGGCTGGACGGGTTGGTCCGCAGCGTCTCGATCGCCGCGCTGATCTGGTCGATGTGCTCACCGTTCGGGGTGGGCCAGCTGCGCCACTGCACCCCGTAGACGGGGCCGAGCTCGCCGTCCGGCGCCGCCCACTCGTCCCAGATGGTGACGCCGTTGTCCTGCAGCCACCTGACGTTCGAATCGCCACGCAGGAACCACAGCAGCTCGTACGCGATGGACTTCATGTGCACCCGCTTGGTGGTGATGAGCGGGAAGCCCTGGGACAGGTCGTACCGGAGCTGGCGCCCGAAGACGCTCCGCGTCCCGGTACCCGTGCGGTCCGGCCGGTGCGTGCCGTTCTCCAGCACGTCGCGGAGCAGGTCTTCGTAGGGCGTCGCGATCACACCCTCAGTCTAGAGCCGACCCCTGACACGCGGCGGTCGCGGCGCGTGCCCGCGTCTCCGGCGCCGGTCAGCCGGCGTTCAGCGCCGCGCGGGCGACGCGCTGCTGGCCGATCTCGGCGAGGTTCTTCATCAGCTCGGCATTGACCCACGCGACCTGGTTCCCCACGGTCAGATCTGCGTCCGGCGGCCAGGGGAACCCCGACGGCTCGTCCAGGCGCTCCTCGGTAAGCGTGTCGAGGACGGTCAGCCACTCGTCGCGGATCCCCGTCAGCCAGGCCACCGCACCGTCGGGCCCGGGCCACCGCACGGACTCGCGCTCCCGGACCGGGCGGCCGAGCAGGTGGTCGGCGGTGGTGCTCCACCACCAGCCGATGTGCCAGCTGAGCCACGCCATCGTCGGGACGGGAATCGGGTCGGGCTCGGTCTCGGCCCAATCGGCGATCCACACCCCGTCGTCGCCACGGCGCATCGTCCAACACAGGGCCGCCGGTTCCCACCGGAAGTCGTCGGGCGTCAGCTCGGCGAGATGCACCTCGCCGAGCGCCCAGGTCAGATCGAACTGCCACCGCAGGAGGTCGAGCCGCGATTCAGCCACCACTCGACTCTATCGGCGTCGGGCTCGTCGCCGCCCACTGTGAGCCCGAGCGCGCTGTGAATCCACGGCTCGGATCGACACGAAGCAGGATTCGGCCTTGTGCGCAGCTGAGCCGTGGATTCCCGGTGGGCGATCCGCCTCACTGCCCCATGAGCTGTGCGGCGACCGTCGCACCGAGATTCCAGCACGCCTCGACGTCCGCCTTCGACGGCTTGCCCGACACCACGACGTGCGGCGTCACCTTCTGCCACCCCAGCCCGGCGGTGATCGAGTCGACGGCCCGCTCGGCTCCCTCGCCGCCCTCGTTCGCGTGCAGGTACAGCCCGAACGGCCGGTCGCGGGTCGAATCGAGGCAGGGATAGTAGATCGTGTCGAAGGCGTGCTTGAGCGCACCGGACATGTAACCGAGATTCGCGGGCGAGCCGAGGACGTAGCCGTCCGCGGCCAGTACGTCCGACGCGGTCACGGCGAGCGCCGCGCGCCGCACCACCTCGACGCCCTCGATGTCCGGATCGGTGGCCCCCGCGATCACCGCCTCGAACATCTCCTGGCAGTGCGGAGACGGCGTGTGGTGGATCACCAGGAGCACGGCCATCAGCGGGCCTTCTTCTCCATCGAGACGGCGCGGGTCATCCACTCCCGCGCGCGGGAGCGGTCCCCCGCGTAGTCGTAGGCGCGGGCCAGCCGGTACGCGTTCACCCACGATTCCGGATCGGCCTCGTACTCCGCCTTGACGTCGGAGAACAGTGCGTCCGCGGCATCGCGCTGCACGCGGCCCGACGGCATCGTCGGCAGGTCGGAGACGTCGAGGTCGCGGCCGAGGGCCTTCGCCGAGGCGGCGAGCTTCTGGTGCGCATAACCGTTGCTGAGCACGGACCACAGGATCCAGAGGCCCACGAGGCCGACGAGGACCATGCCGGCGGCGAGGCCCAGGTTCGCTCCCCCGCCGCGACGGGCGATCATCCACGCCCACGCGCCGATGAGGCCGATGTACATGAGCATCGCGACCGACAGGAACCCGATGACCAGCAGCTGGCCCAGGTTCCCCCGATCGCGGCGCTCCACGACGCTCACAGATCCATGAACGGCTCGATGCCCACCGTGAGGCCGGGCCGCGAGGAGATGCCGCGCACACCGAGCAGGACGCCGGGGACGAACGAGCTGCGGTCGAGGGAATCGTGCCGAATGGTCAGGGTCTCGCCCTGCGTGCCCAGCAGCACCTCCTGGTGCGCGACGAGACCCGCGACGCGCACGGAATGCACGCGGACGCCGTCGACCCGGGCGCCGCGCGCGCGATCGAATTCGGCCGAGGTGGCGTCGGGCATCTTCCCGCGGCCGGCCTCTTCGCGGGCCTCGGCGATGAGCTCGGCGGTGCGGGTGGCGGTGCCGGAGGGGGCGTCCGCCTTGTGCGGGTGGTGCAGCTCGATGATCTCGACGGAGTCGAAGTACTTCGCAGCCTGCGCGGCGAAGCGCATGGTGAGCACGGCGCCGATGGCGAAGTTGGGCGCGACGAGCACCCCCACCTCGGGCTTCTCGGCGAGCCACTCGCGCACGGTGTCGAGCCGGTCGTCGGTGAACCCGGTGGTACCGATGACGGCGTGAATCCCGTTGTCGATGAGGAACTTCAGGTTGTCCATCACCACGTCGGGGTGGGTGAAGTCGATGACCACCTGCGTGTTCGAGTCGAGGAGGCCGGTGAGCATGTCACCCGCGTCCACCGCCGCGCTCAGCGACAGGTCGTCGGCCGCCTCCACGGCATCGACCATGGCGCGGCCCACCTTGCCGCCGGATCCCAGGACACCCACGTTCAGCATGCGCCCGACGATACCCTTGCTCCGTGACCGCCCGACCAGACGTTCCCGACGAATGGATCGACCGCCTCGCCGGGATCCTCGAGGCCTTCCCCGAGTGCGTCGCCGACCGCGCCTGGGTGGGCACGCGCTGGCGCGTCCGCGGGGCGACGGTGGCCCACGTCTTCGGCGGGGAGGACCAGCAGTTCCGGCTCATCTTCCGCGCCGAGCCCGGCGAGGTCCCGGCGTTCGAGAACCTCGGCGACCCGTACTTCCGGGTCAACTGGGGCGAGAGCACCGTCGGCATCATCGTCGACGAGCGCACCGACTGGGCCGAGGTCGCCGAGCTGCTCACCGACTCCTACTGCGTGCAGGCACCGGCGTCCCTCGCCGAGCTCGTGGAGCGACCCGAGGCCGCCGGGCCCTAGGGTTGCCCCATGGACGTGACCATCCGGACCTTCGTCGGTGACACCGACGCGTGTTTCGACGTCGTCCACCACGCCGCGACGGAGGACGCCACGCGGGCGCTGGCGGCACCGTCGGGACTGATCTGGGTGGACGTGCTCGACCCGACCGAGGCGGAGTTCGCGCCCTTCGTCGAGGCGATGCGGCTGGACAAGCTCGCCGTGGAGGACGCGCTCACGGTCCACGAACGCCCGAAGTCCCTGCGCTACGGCGAGATCATGTTCGTCACCGCGTACACGATCGCCGAGGACGGCGCCACGAGCCGGCTCTCGCTGTTCCTCTTCGAGCACGGAGTGCTGACGGTGCGCCTCGGCCACGGCTTCCCGGTCGACGACGTCGCCGAGAACATCTCGGACAACGCGGATCTGCTGCAGTACGGCCCGAAGTCGCTGGAGCTGATGCTGCTGGACGCGGTCGTCGACGGCTACACGGCCCGGATCACGGCGGTCGATGAGCGGCTCGACGACGTGGAATCGATTCTGTTCGACGGCCGCTCGAGCGACCGCGTCTCCCAGACCACCTTCGACCTGCACAAGCAGGTGGGCGACCTGCGCCGCATCGTGCTGCCGATGCGCGACGTGGTGGGCTCGGTGCTGCGCCGGGTGTCCGCAGCGCCCGACCTGCACGAGTTGCTGCCCTACGCCGAGGACGTCTACGACCACACCATGCGCGCCGCGGACTGGACCGAGGGCCTGCGTGACAACGTCGAATCTGTCCGCTCGACCAACCTGGCGCTGGTGGACAACCAGCTCAACACCGTGATGAAGAAGCTCACCAGCTGGGCCGCGATCATCGCGGTCCCCACCGCCATCACCGGCTACTTCGGCCAGAACGTGCCCTACCCGGGCTTCGGGAAGGAATGGGGCTTCTGGCTGAGCCTCCTGACGATGATCGCCCTCGCCGGTGGGCTCTACGCGGCGTTCAAGCGCCGCGGCTGGCTCTGAGTCCCGGCCACCAGTTCGCGGTGCCCGCGATCCGCATGAACGCGGGCAGCAGCACCAGCCGCACCAGCGTCGCGTCCAGCAGCACGGCGATCGCCAGCCCGACGCCGAGCATCCGCATGAACGACACCTCGGAGAAGCCGATCGCCGCGAAGACCACCGCCATGAGCAGCGCGGCGGCCGTGACCACCCGCGCCGTGCTCGCGATGCCGCGGGCGACGGCCTCGTCGTTCGCGGCGCGGTCCCGGCCGGGCAGGTCCTGCCACTCCTCGCGGATCCGGGACAGCAGGAAGACCTCGTAGTCCATCGACAGGCCGAAGGCGATGCAGAACATCAGAACGGGCATGTCCGCGATGAGGTGGCCGGTCACCGTCGTCCCGAGCCCGCCGAGGTGGCCCTCCTGGAAGACCCACACCATCGCCCCGAAGGTCGCCGAGAGCGAGAGCACGTTGAGCACCAGCGCCTTCAGCGGCAGCAGCACGCTCCCGGTGAGCAGGAACAGCAGCAGGAAGGTGGTCACGGCGATCGCCGCGAGCACCCGCGGCACCGCCCCGAGGATGGAGTCCACCGCGTCCCGGTCCGCCTGCGCCGCACCGGCGAAGAGCGTCGGGGCGGGCGCCGGGACTGCGCGCAGCGCATCCAGCTGGGCGCGCCCCTCCTCCGATCGCGGGTCGTGCTCGCTCGCCACCGTCACCAGGCGCGCGAAACCGGCTCGGGCCGTCGGGTCGCCGTCGGCGACGCGGGCGCCGCGCAGCCACGTCCCGTCGGGCCCGACGACCGGCCCCGTGCCGGTGGTCCGGGACAGGTCCCGGGCGTAGTCCTCGGTCCCCGACGGTGCCCCCTCCGGCAACAGGATCAGGACGTCGGCGGCGGGGTTCGGGCGGAAGCCGGTCCGCAGTTCGTCGCCGACGGCGTGCGACGAGGCCGTGGTCGGCAGCGCGCGGTCGTCGGGATAGCCGAGTTTCGCGCCGAGGAAGGGTGCGCCGAGCGCGAGCAGGAGTACCACCACGGCGATGCCGAGCGGGACCGCCCGGCGCTGCACGGCTTTCACCGCCCGGTACCAGCGCGACTCGTCCGCGGGGCGCGGCCCGCGGCCCACGCGGAGCTTGTCGATCCGGTCGCCCAGGAGTGCCAGGATCGCCGGCGTCACGATCAGCGTGGCGAGTGCCGTGAACGCGACCACGACCAGGCCGGCGTACGCGAAGGAGCGCAGGAAGTACATGGGGAAGAGCACCATCGCGGCCAGGCTGAGCCCCACCGTGATCGCGGAGAACAGCACCGTCCTCCCGGCGGTCGCCATCGCGACGACGAGCGCCTCGTCACGGCCCCGGCCCGGTACCTCCTCGCGGTACCGGCTCACGACCAGCAGGGTGTAGTCGATGGCCAGCGCCAGGCTCATCGCGGTGATGAGGTTGAGCGCGAACACCGAGACGTCGGTCGCCTCGGCCACGAGCCGCAACAGCCCGGACGTAGCGATGATGGCGGCGATCCCGACGACGACGGGCACGGCGGCGGCGACGAGCCCACCGAAGGCCCACACCAGGACCAGGAAGGTGAGCGGCAGGGCGATCAGCTCCGCGCGCACCAGGTCCTCGCCCGACTGCTCGTTGATCTGCAGGTAGGTCATCGCCTCGCCCCCGGCCTCGATCCGCACCCCGTCGGGCGGGCGCGGCAGGCCGTCGACGATGGCGCGGGCATGGTCGGGCGCGTCCCCGGTACCACCGGCGAGACTCGCGACGACGAGACCGATGCGACCGTCCGTCGAGGTCAGGCGGGCCGCGGCGGCGGGATCGGACCACGCGGAGACGGCTGACTGGACCGCCGGAGTCCGCCGGAGTGCGTCGGTGACGGCGCGACCGTACTCGGCGGCTGCGGGCGCCGCGTCGGGCTTCTCCGAGCGCACCGTGAGGACGAGCGAGGAGCCGCCGCGACGGAAGTCGTCCTCCAGACTCCGCTGCGCGCGGGCGGATTCGGCGGCGGGGTCGGTGCTCCCGCCGCTGCGGAGCGCGCCGCCGACGCCGGCACCGAGCCACCCCAGCACCACGAGCAGGAGCAGCGACGCCGCGAGCACCGTGCGGGGGCGCGCAGCGACGGCGCGGGTGAGGCGGGCGATCACAGCGCCGCGAGGAAGGAGCGGACCTCGTCGAGGCATCCGGCTGCGCGCATCCGCTCGTCCTCGAACAGCACCAGGAAGTCGGCCATCTCGAAATCGGGGTCGTACGAGGGCATGCCGCAGACGATGCCGCCGTACCGGACCGCGATGCGAATCGTCGGCGGCACCAGGTCCGCGTCGGCGCCCTCGGGCCGCGGGAGCTCGGCGATCGGGACCCCGTCGACGGCGACGGGCCGGAGGGGGTCGGCGCGCACCGCCCCGTCGGCGAGGGCGTCGTTGTCGGCGAGGAAGCCGAGCGCGGCACGGACCAGGGCGGCGCGCGGATGCACGCCGTCCTCCATCCGGACCGACATGCAACCCATCGCGTACCTGAAGCCCGATCGCTCGTAGAAGGCGAGAAGCGCGATCCGCAGGAGCACCGACACCACGCCGCCGCGATAGCCTGCGGCGATCGTCGCACGCCCCCACTCCGCGACGTCGTCCGCCATCGCCGCGAATGCCGGGCTGAGGCGGAACATACTGGTGGTGAACACCTCCCGCTGCCCGCTGGGCGCGGGCAGGATGATCCGGTAGCAGCCCACGATCTCGTCGGTCGGGTCGTGCCGCACGAGCAGGTGCGCGCTGTAGTCGTCGAACCGGTCGACGTCGATCGGCCTGCCGAGTCGCTCGCTGAACACCGCACCGGGCAGCGGCGCTCCCATTTCCGTGGAGAAGGCGTCGTACCGCAGGGCCTGCGCCCGTTCGACGTCGTGCGGGTCCTCGGCGACGAAGACCGTGAACGGGGTGCGCTCGGTCGCCGCGAAGAGCACGGTGCCCGCCGGTGTCCGCGTGGTCATGACGACTCCTCCTGGTACAGCGCGCGGGCGATCTCGCCCGCACGGACGGCGACGTTGGACAGCAGCGTGGTCCCGAGCCCGTGGCCCGGGAGGTCGGCGCCCTGCACGTAGAGGCCGGGCACCGCGGTGCCGTCGATCACGGCGAGGTGGGAACGGGCGACGCGGATCGTCGCGTCGGGCGGTGCCACGCCGTCCAGCCCGGTGAGGCCGCCCGGCTCGAAGCCCGTCGCACACACCACGGCGTCGACCGTCACGGCCGTGCGCTCGCCGGTGGTACGGCGGCGCAGCACCGTCTCGACCCCGCCGTCGCGCGCCTTTCCGGCGGTGACGACCTCGCTGGTGCGGTGCACGCCCAGCCGGCGTGGGCCGCTCACGTTCTGGCGGTACCACCGGTCGTACAGCTCCCGCGTCAACGCGTGCTCGACCGCCGCGTAGTTGGTGTTGCCGTGCCGGTGCAGCAGAGTCTCCCGCACCTCCGGTGCCGCGGAGGCGAACTCGTCGACCACGTCCGGATCGAAGACCTGATTGACGAACGGACTCTCGTCGACGTCCGCGAGGCCGAAGCCGTGGAACGCCATGTCCACGCGGGCGCCGCAGTCGTGCAGGTGCAGCGCCACCTCGGCGGCCGACTGCCCGCCGCCCACCACGAGGAATCGCGCGCCCGCGACGCCGTCGGGCAGATCTCGCTCCAACTCGCCGAGCCGAGGAACGAGGTCGATGTTGTGGAAGACGCGACGCGGATCGAGCCCGTCCGTCCACACCGGCAGTACCGGCCGCAGGCCGCGCGCGACGACCACGGACCGGGCGCGGGTCACCCGCTCATCGCCGTCCGGGCCCCGATGGCGAACCGCGAACCGCGGACCGTCGGGGCAGCGGGACAGTCCCGTCACCGTGCGGCCGTACCGCACCCGATCGGCGAACGACGCAGCCGCCCAGGCCAGGTAGTCCGCGAACTCGGCGCGCTCGGGGGTCAGGACGGCGCGATTGACGAAGTCCACGAGCCGGCCGCGGCTGCCGAGATAGGCAACGAAGGAGTACGGGCTGGCCTGGTTGCGCAGCGTGACCAGATCCTTGAGGAAGCTGATCTGCATGGACGTACCGGGAAGCAGCATGCCGGGATGCCATGCGAAGCGTTCGCGGCGCTCCAGGAACCGCACGGTGCCGATCCGGTCGGGCGACTCCGCGAGCGCAATCGCCAGCGCCAGGTTGGCGGGTCCGAATCCGACCCCGAGTACGTCGACGACGTCGCCGTCGTCCACCGGATCCTTCGCGCGCATCACACCCTTTCCCACCGGGTCGGGGCGGGTGCTGATCATCCGCCTGGACGGATCGTACTCCCGGAAAAAACCTGTACACCGTACTTGATTCCAGAGGTTTTGCGCTTTGCAGTCCGAAAACGGACAGGGGTTCTTCAGGACCCCGGCGCGGGCGGGGGTTCCATCGGCAGACGGGGGTTGTGCAGGTGCGCGACGAGCCCCGTCCACCCGGTCTGATGCGTGGCGCCGAGCCCCTCACCGGTGTCCCCGTCGAAGTACTCGTAGAAGGTGGGATGCTGCGCCCAGAGCGGGTTGTCGCTCCCCTCGATCCGGCCGGCGTCGGCGGGGCGGCGCGCGCCGCCACCGTCGGCGCGCGCGACGGGCCGGAACAACCCGACGAGGCCCTCGTCTATGACGTCCGCAGCCTCCTCCAGCGTGCACAGGTTGTCGGAACCGGTGGGGATGGCGATGGTGAAGGAGTCGCCGAAGTGCCGGCCGTAGGTGCGGAGCTTGTCGGCGAGCAGCACGTTCACCGGGAACCACACGGGCCCACGCCAGTTGGAGTTGCCGCCGAACATCCCGGTGGTCGACTCACCGGGTTCGTACTGGATGGAAACGGTGTTCCCGTCCACATCCTCGGTCACCTGCTGCTCGGCCTTGGAGAGGGAGCGGATGCCGTAGGGCGCCAGGAACTCCGCCGGGTCGAACATGCGCTCCAGGACCCGCCGCAGCCGATCGGGGCTGACCAGCGAGAGCAGCATCCGGCCGTCGCCGGCGCCGTCGGCCGCGGCGCCCGAGAGCACCGGTTCGACGAGCTCCGGTCGGCGCGAGCGCAACCAGTTCAGCCGCGCCGTCACGTCCGGGCACTCCTGAGCCGCCCACACCGGGACGTCGGTGGCGCCGAGCAGCGGGAGCAGGCCGACCATGGAGCGCACGCGCATCGGCAGGGCGCTGCCGTCGGGCCGGACGAGGACGTCGTAGAAGAAGCCGTCCTCCTCGTCCCAGAGCGACAGGCTGTGCGAGCCGAAGTTGTAAGTGGCCTTGGAGATCTGGAGGAAGTGCTCGAGGAACTTGGTGGCGCAGTCCTGCCACACCGGGTCGTGACGGGAGAGCTCGATGGCGATCTTGAACATCTGCTGGCAGTAGAACGCCATCCAGCTGGTGGCATCGGACTGTTCGAGCCGGTACCCGGGCGGCAGGGGCGCGGAGCGGTTGAAGAAGCCGATGTTGTCCATGCCGAGGAAGCCGCCCTCGAAGACGCCGGCGTCGTCGGAGCCCTTGCGGTTGACCCACCAGGAGAAGTTGAGCAGCAGCTTGGTGAAGACGCGCACGAGGAAGTCCTGATCGCGCCAGCCGTCGATGCGGTAGACGTGCCAGGCCGCCCACGCGTGCACCGGTGGATTGACGTCGCCGAACTCCCACTCGTACGCGGGCAGTTGACCGTTCGGGTGCATCGCCCATTCGCGGCACATCAGGACGAGCTGCTCCTTGGCGAACTCGGGGTCGACGTGCGCCAGCGGGATGCAGTGGAAGGCCAGGTCCCACGCGGCGAACCAGGGGTACTCCCACTCGTCGGGCATCGAGATCACGTCGGCCAGCGAGAAGTGCTTCCACGTGGTGTTCCGGCGGCCCGGATCGGCGCGCTCGCGCGGCGACGGGTCGACCGCCGGGTCGCCCTCGAGCCAGGACTCCACGTCGTAGCGGTAGAGCTGCTTGTTCCACAGCATGCCCGCGTAGGCGCGGCGCGCGACGGCGCGGTCCTCGCCCTGCACGTCCTCGTGGATCACGGTGCCGTAGAACTCGTCCGCCTCGTCGCGCCGGTCGGCGAAGACGGCGTCGAAACCGGGGCCGAACGTGTCCAGCGTCGGCTCGGTGCGCGCGAGCCGCAGCCGTACGCGCACGCTCTCCCCCGGCGGCACGGACGCGAAGCGGTACCAGAGCGCCACCTTCGTGCCGTGCTCCTCCGGGTTGACCGCCGCCTCGTCGCCCTGCACGACGCGCTTGGTGATCCCGTCCTTCGGGTAGGGCGAGGCGTTCGCCGCGGCACCGAAGAGGTCCACGGCGTCGGTCTCGTTGTCGCAGAACAGGAGCTGCGGGGCGCCCTCGGCCGCGAGGTGGTACTCGCCGAGCCACTGGTGCGTCACGCGCACCGCCTCGAGCCCGCCGGCCTGCGGCGACCGCACGCGGGTGATCTCACCGCGGCGCTCGTCGTGGCCCCAGGCCCAGGTGTTGCGCAGCCACAGCTGGGGCAGCAGGTCCAGCGGGGCGGGCGACGGACCGTGGTTGACGGCCTCGATCTCGACGCAGATGTCGTCGGGCGCGGCCTTCGCGTACCGCACGTGCACGTCGAAGAACCGGTTGTCCGCGAGCACGCCGGTGTCGGCGAGCTCGTACTCGCGCTGCGTCCGGTCGCGGGCGGCGTTGCCGTCCCGCAGCTGCTGGTACGGGTACTCGGCCTGCGGGTACCGGTACATCCAGTGCATCCAGCTGTGGGTGGGGGTCCCGTCGACGGGCCACCAGTACTCCTTGACGTCCTCGCCGTGGTTGCCCTGCGCATTGGTCAGGCCGAACAGGCGCTCCTTGAGGATCGGATCGTTGTGGTTCCACAGGCCGACGGCCAGATTGAGGAAGCCGTAGCGGTCGCAGATGCCGCCGAGTCCGTCCTCACCCCACCGGTACGCGCGGCGGTGCGCCTGCTCGAAGCCGAAGCTCGCCCAGGCGTCGCCGCTGCCGCTGTAGTCCTCCCGCACGGTGCCCCATTGGCGCCCCGCGAGGTACGGGCCCCACAGGCGCCACGGTCCGTCGGGCCCCGGGCTCTCCGCGAGGCGGCGGTGTTCGGCGGTGGATTCGGTGGTCTGCACCGGAGAATCCTCCTACACCGCGGGCCGCGCCGCAGGAGGTGGACCGAGCCGAAGGCGAACGGGCTCGAACGGGCATTCCCGGGACTCGGGCGTCCTCCTCACGAATTCGAGTTCTGCGCGGGCGCACGTGCTCCTGAGCACATGCGCGCCGCCAGAAGCCGACATCGTGAGCGATCAGCGCGCGGAGACCGCCTGCGCGTGCATCTCCCAGAACAGGATCTCGGCGGGCTCGGTGGCGGTCGCCGTGAGCGCGCCGGTGTGGACGGTGCGCAGCGCGTCGCCCTCCCCGAGCCGGTCGTCGCCGACGGCGACGGCACCGGAGACGACGAACAGGTGCCCGTACGGCGCCGCCGGCAGGACGACCGACTCCCCCACCGCGAGCCGGGCGGCGTGCAGTGCCGCGGCGTCGTTGTTGATCGCGACGGCCGGGTCGCGGCCCGCCATCCCCGAGGCGACGAGGACCAGGCCCCGCCCGTCGAGCGGGACGTCGGCGGTGCGGTACTCGGGCTCGCCGCCGGGCTCGTTCGGCGGCAGCCACATCTGGATGACCCGGGCGACGACGCCGGTGGCGCGCGGATTCTGCTCCCGGTGGTTCACCCCGCTGCCCGCGCTCATCGCCTGCACCTGGCCGGCGCGGACCAGTCCCGTCTCGCCGGACGAATCGTCGTGGTGCACCTCGCCCGCGATCACCCAGGTGACGATCTCCGCGTCACGGTGGAAGTGCCGGTCGACGCCCGAGCCGGGGTCGATGAGGTCGTCGTTGTGCACGAGCAGCTGCCCGTGCGCGTTCTCACCCAGATCGAAGTTGCCGGTGAAGGGCATCGACTGCCGCGTGTAGATCCCCTCGCCGCGCCAATGCGTGCGGTCGGCGGCCGGGACGATCCTGCTCTCGCTCACCCCGACAGCGTAGGCCGGTACCGCCGTCAGACTCCGGCGGGCAGCCCCGCCCCCGACGGGGAGACGAGGATCTTCACCGCGGTCTCGTTGTGGTGCAGCAGAGTGTCGTAGCCGACGGTGACGAGCTCGTCGAGGCCGATCCGCCCCGTGATGAACGGCGCGAGGTCGACGGTGCCGTTCTCGACCAACGCGATCGTCTCGGCGTGGTTGTTGACGTAGGCGATGGTGCCGCGCATGTCGATCTCCTTGAGCACCAGCTTCTGCATGTCGACGCTGCCCGGGTGGCCCCAGATGGACACGACCACGAGCACCGCCTGCGGGCGCAGAGCGTCGAAGAGCGTGTCCAGCGCGGGCTGCACGGACGTGCACTCGAAGCCGACGTCCGCGCCGCGGCCGCCCGTGAGGCCGCGGACGGCCTCGACGACGTCGACCTGCGTCGGGTCGAAGACGTGGTCGGCGACGCCGGTCTCGGCCGCGCGGCTGCGACGCAGGGAACTCGGCTCGCTGATCGCGACGGTCAGCCCCTTCGCCTTGCACACCGCGGCCGTGAGCAGCCCGATCGGCCCCGCGCCGGTGATGAGCGCGAAGGCTCCCGCCCCGGCGCCGGAGCGCTGCAGCGCGTGGTACCCGACCGCGAGCGGCTCGATGAGCGCGGCCTGGTCGAGCGGCACGTCCTTCGAGACCCGATGCACCCAGCGGCGCTGCACCACGATCCGCTCCGACAGGCCGCCGCCGCGGCCGCCGAGGCCGATGAAGTTCATGTTCGGCGAGAGGTGGTAGTCGGTGCTCGCGGGGCCGGTGTCCACGTCGTCGGCGATGATGTACGGCTCGACCACGACGTGATCGCCCACCTGCAGATCGTCGACGCCCGCGCCGACCGCGGCGACGACGCCGGACATCTCGTGCCCGATCGTCAGAGGCGCCGCTTCGCCGCTGACGGGGTTCGGGTGGCCGCACGGGGGCACGAAGATCGGCCCGTCGACGTATTCGTGCAGGTCGGTGCCGCAGATGCCGCACCACGCGACGTCGATGGCGACCGAGCCGTCCGTCACCTCGGGTGCGGGGACGTCCTCGATCCGGACGTCGTTGCGGTCGTAGTAGCGCGCTGCTCGCATGGGATTCCTCCGGTCGGGACGTGTGATCCGTCCCACAGTCGCCGCGGTCCGCGTGCCCCGTCGATCGTTGCAGCGGGTTGCAACCTACAGCGGCGCGGAGCCGCGGACGTGCTCGAAGACGAGCGACGTGTTGGTGCCCGCGACCTCCTCGCGTGCGCTGAGGTACTCGACGAGGTGCCGCAGGTCGTCGGTGTCGACGGCCGCGATGTGCAGAAGGTAGTCGTCGCCGCCGGCGAGGAAGTAGGCGTCGATGACGGGCGGCAGGTCGATGACCGACTCCACGAACTGCCGGATCCGGTGCCGGGCGGTCGAGCGCAGGGTCACCGCGATCATCGCGCGCAGCGGCCGGCCCACGGCCGCGGGATCGACGTCGGCGTAGAAGCCGCGGATCACGCCCGCGTCGGTCAGTCGCCGGACCCGGGTGTGCACCGTCGACGGGGCGAGGCCGACCTCCTCGGCGAGGGCGGCGTTGGAGACCCGTCCGTCGCGCTGGAGCACGAGCAGGATGCGCCGGTCGGCATCGTCGAGCAGCGGGCGACGATCGTTCGACGAAGGTGGGCGATACGCCGTTCTCACAGAATGTACGTCAGCCATCTCCCACTCCTTCAGAATCTTCTTCCGTGCCCTTGATCGGTTCTCGATGTTTCTTCAGACTATGTGACACAAGCCACCCTCGCCTGACAGGAGCACACGATGCGCGTCGGAATCCCCACCGAGATCAAGAACAACGAGTACCGCGTGGCGATCACGCCCGGCGGTGTCGCCGAGCTCACCCGCCGAGGCCACGACGTCCTGATCGAGGACGGCGCGGGCGTCGGCTCGGCGATCGCCAACGACGACTTCACCGCGGCGGGGGCCCGCATCGTCCCGACGGCGGACGACGTCTGGGGCGAGGCCGAATTGCTGCTCAAGGTCAAGGAGCCCATCGAGCCCGAGTACGCGCGGATGCGGCCGGACCAGACGATCTTCACCTACCTGCACCTGGCGGCCTCGCGCCCCTGCACCGACGCGCTCCTGTCCTCGAAGACCACGTCGATCGCGTACGAGACGGTCCAGCTCCCCGACGGCTCGCTGCCGCTGCTCGCCCCGATGTCCGAGGTCGCCGGCCGGCTCGCGCCGCAGGTCGGCAGCTATCACCTGATGCGCTCCAAGGGCGGCCGCGGCGTGCTCATGGGCGGCGTCCCCGGCACCGCGCCCGCGAAGGTCACCGTGATCGGCGGCGGCGTCTCCGGCATCAACGCCGCGCAGATCGCCGCGGGCATGGGCGCCGACGTCACCGTCTTCGACCTGGACGTGCGCAAGATGCGCGCCGTCAACGCCCAGTTCGGCGGGCGCGTGCACACCAGCTACTCCACCTCGCTCGCGCTCGAAGAGGCCGTCGTCGAGTCGGACCTGGTCATCGGCGCCGTGCTGATCCCGGGCGCCGCGGCACCCAAGCTCGTCTCCACCGACCTGGTGCACCGGATGCGCCCCGGCGCAGTGCTCGTCGACATCGCGATCGATCAGGGCGGCTGCTTCGCGGACTCGCACCCCACCACACACGACGATCCGACGTTCACCGTCGGTGAGACCGTCTTCTACTGCGTCGCCAACATGCCGGGCGCCGTGCCGCGCACCTCCACGTTCGCGCTCACCGGCGCGACCCTGCCCTACGTGCTGCGCATCGCGGACCAGGGTTGGAAGGCCGCGTGCTCCCAGGACGCCGCGCTGGCCGCGGGCTTGTCGACGCACGACGGCGTGCTCCTCAACGCCGGCGTCGGCGAGGCCTTGGGCATCGAGTCGAAGGCACCCGAAGCCGTCCTGGCCTGAGGCACGACGTCACCTGCGCCGGTTCACCATTCGCCGGCGTCCAGGTACTGCGCGAGGTTGGCCATGCGCCGCTGCACCGCGGCCACCTCGCGCACGCACTGCTCGAGGAGCCCGCGGTCCAGGGAGGACATCCGCCGGATGGACAGCACATCGCCCGGCACCCGCCCGGCTCCCATCTGCTCCACCTGGTGCTCCATCCGGAGCCGTTCGAGGATCGAGAAGGCCTCGCGCAGCACCTCCGCGGAATCATCGGGCAGCACGGGCGAATCCGCGCCCGCCGCCAGCCGGTTGCGGGTCTGCAGCTTGGTCGAGCCGCGGCTCAGCGCCGCCCAGCGGGCGATGTTCACCACCGGCACCAGCGCGTGCGCCTTGATGTCGAAGGTGCCGCCCCGCAGCGAGATCACGTCGCGCACGGAGCGCAGGCGCGCCTTCGCGGTCAGCGCCTCGCGCAACATCAGGATGAATGCACGGGGATGTTCCGAAAGATGTTGATACACACCGGCCACGGGCTGCAGGGTCAGGTCGCCCCACACGGGGCGGCCGTCCACCAACAGCGAGGCCATCATCATCGCGTTGTTCGACAGCGGCGCGTCGATCCACTCACCGGCCGCGTACAGCCACTCCGATTCGGTGCGGCAGAAGCGGGTCTGCGCGGCGACCGCCCCGTTGGTGTCCGAAGGGATGCCGCACTCCTCCAGCCGCTCGTGGACGGCGGCGGCCAGGGCGAGGGCGGCGGACCGTCGGACCTCGATCTGCTCCGCCGTGTCGCCGGGCACGTCCTTGAGGATGATGGCGCTGTCGACGTCCGAGCTGGGCACCACCTCGCGGCGCGAGACGCTGCCGAGCGAGAGCCAGGTGAAGTCACCCTCCCGCAGCTCGGGATGCACCGGCAGCTCGAGCTCGATGCAGCGGCGCACCATGGCCTCGATCGCGACCGCGGCGACGCCGGAGATGTGCCGGACCGGCGCCTGCTGGCCCCACAGCACCGGGAAGATCTCACGGATCGTGGCGCCGATCTCCGGCAGCTCCGCGGCCTCGGCCCGCTCGATCCGGCGCTGCAGCGCGAAGGTCGACGTGGTGGGCACCGTGAGGAAGTCGACGTCCTGCACCACGCCCCGCACGGCGGCGTGCTCATCGAGGACCGCCATGTAGTGGAGCTTGCGGTCCAGCATCTCGATGAGTACGTCGGACGAGAGCGCCGACTCCGGCACGGCGGCGAGCGGCGCCGTCATCACCGCGGTCACGGGATCGGTGACGGGACGCCCCACGGAGATCACGCGGGCGCGCAGGTCGTGGTCGGTCACGATGCCCAGCGGCTCGCGCGACGCGCTCTCGACCAGGATGTAGCCCGATTTGGCCGCCGTCATCGCGGTGGCCGCCTCCTGCACCGTGACGGTGGGCGGGCAGATGACGGGCGGGCGCCGCACGATCTCCCCCGCAGTCCGTTCGCGCACCTCCTCGGCGGACACGGCCGTGGTGGGCTTCGCGAGCTCGGTGGCCAGGAAGGCCGCGCCGGCGGGAGTGGAGAACATGTCGCCCACCGCCCAGGCGGGCAGGCGCAGCAGCGTGACGTCGGACAGCGCGACCGCGCGCGGCCCGCCCTTCGCGCCCACCAGGATGACCACGTACCCGAACACGCCGCCGGGGCCGACGACCTCGTCGACGTCGCCCACCTCGGTCGGCGAGGCCGCCGGGAAGTTCCACACCCCGACCCGGCCCGCGAGCACGACGAAGGCGTGGTCGGGCGAAGCGGACAAACCGTCGAGGATCGTCGCGCCCTCGGGAAACTCGCTGACCGACGATTCGGCCGCGAGACGTGCGCGAACGTCGTCGGGCAGCCCGTCGAACGGCGCATGACCGGAGAGGAAGGCGAACAGCTCCCCGAGGTCCGAGAAGTCGGTCATGGACCTATGTTTACACGCTCGTGCCGATCGACATCCCGAAGTCATCTCTCGGTAACGCGTCCGCGGAAGCGTTGCGAGGTCTACATTCCCATCCAGCGCACAACCCCATGCGCACCGATACGTCGAGGAGAAAGACTCATCCATGACGCATTCCGTCGATAAGTTCGCGGCCGAGCAGGAGGGCTACAAGCAGACCCTCGGTCGGCGACACGTGCAGATGATCGCCATCGGCGGCGCCATCGGCACGGGCCTGTTCCTGGGCTCCGCAAGCCGCCTCAACAGCACGGGCCCGGCCCTGTTGTTCAGTTACGCCTTCGTCGGCGTGATCGCCTTCTTCTTGATGCGCGCCCTCGGCGAGCTCGTGCTGTACCGCCAGAGCTCGGGCGCCTTCGTCTCCTACGCCCGCGAGTTCTTCGGCGAGGCCGCCGCCTACGCCGCGGGATGGCTGTACTGGATCTTCTGGGCGCTCACCGGCGTCGCCGAGCTCTCGGCGGTGGCGGTGTATGTCAGGAAGTGGTGGGAGCTGCCCAACTGGATCTCGGTGATCATCGCGCTCGCGGTGGTCCTGGTGATCAACCTGCTCTCGGCGCGCGCCTTCGGCGAGTTCGAGTTCTGGGCGTCTGTGCTCAAGGTCGCGGCGATCGTCGTCTTCCTCGTCGTCGGCCTCGTCATCGTGGTCGGGCAGATCACCGTGGGTGAGGGCGAGCAGGCGCACAAGGCCGGGATCTCCAACCTCTGGTCGAATCCGGGCGGCTTCTGGCCGCACAGCGACACCTTCGGCTGGATCGCACCGATCGTCGTGATGTCGGGCGTCGTCTTCGCGTACGCCGCGATCGAGATGGTCGGCATCGCCGCGGGCGAGATGCAGAACCCGCAGCGCGAGGTGCCCAAGGCCGTCAACTCGGTGATCCTGCGTATCGCGGTCTTCTACTGCGGCTCGATCTTCCTGCTCGTCTGCATCCTGCCGACCAGCCAGTACGGCACCCGGAACGCCGAGGGCGACCTCGAGTCCCCCTTCGTCACCGTCTTCGAGCGCATGGGCATCAGCTGGATGGCGACGCTCATCAACGGCGTGCTCATCGTCGCGGCCATGAGCTCGCTCAACGCCGGCCTGTACACCACGGGCCGCATGCTGCGCAGCCTCGCCGCCAGCCGCGAGGCCCCGAACATGTTCATGAAGATGAGCAAGTCGGGCGTCCCCGCCACCGGCATCATCGTGACGTCGATCTTCTACGTGCTCGGCGCCGTGCTCAACGCGCTCGTCCCCGGCCACGCCTTCGACATCGCCCTGGAGGCCTCCGCCATCGCGGTCGTCGGCGTGTGGAGCCTGATCTTCTTGTGCCACATCCGGTACCGGAAGCTCTCCGACGCGGGCATCGTCACCAAGAGCCCGTTCCGCGCCCCGCTCGCACCGTTCATGAGCTACGTCGGCCTGGTCTTCCTGTTCCTCGTCCTCGTCGGCATGGCCTACTCGGGCTACAAGTCCGACGGCGGCTTCTGGGACAAGACGAACCTCATCGTCGTCATCCTCGGCATCCCCGCCTTCGTCGCCATCCTGGCGATCGGCTGGATCGCCGTGAAGCCGAAGGTGCTCGAGCACACCGGCGGCGACCTCTCGCCCTCCTGGTCGCTCAAGGACGCCCCGAAGAAGTAGCGCACGTCCCTCGGACGCCCGCCGGTTCGCCGGCGGGCGTCCGTCGTCTCTCGGGACCGGGACGGGACGCGCCTGCGACCGGACGCCGACGGGGCGGTGACGCGGCGCTCCTAGCGTCGGCACCGGCCGTCCGCACCGGGCGAGGCGGCTCGTCACCAGGGAGAGAACCATGTCGATCCTCATCGCCGCCGGTCGCCGGCTGCTCCTCGCCACCGTCGCCGCGGCCGCGCTGGGCGTCCCCCTCGCCGCCGCGGCCCACGCCGCGCCGGCCGCGCCCGTGGCACCGACCGTGCACGTCGCGCCCGGCACACCCGCGCCCGCCACGGGCACCGGTGCCGGCGCCCCGGGGAAGCCCGCCCCGCCCGTCCTCGGCGCACCCGGTAAGCCCTCGCCCTCGCCCTCGCCGGGCACCGCGCCCGGAGCGCCCGCGGGACCGCCACACGCCTGACCGCCGGCGGCGCCGTTCACCCGCGATTCATCGTGTGCGATTACGTTGCCGCCATGACCACCCGCTCCCGCATCCTGTCCCGCGCCGCCGCGCTCGCGGCCGCCGTCACCGTCGCACTCGGCAGCGGGGCGGTCGCCGCCCCCGTCTGGGCGGCACCGTCGGGCTCCTTCGACCTGCAGTCGCATCGCGGCGGCCGGGGGGAGCACACCGAGGAATCGCTGTACGGCTTCGCGCGGTCGCTCGAGCTCGGGGTGACGACGCTCGAGCTCGACGTCGTGCTCACCAAGGACGACGTCCCGCTCATCTGGCACGACCCGACGGTGCAGGCCGACAAGTGCACCGACACGGCGCCCGCGACGCCCGGGGACAAGCAGTTCCCGTACGTGGGCAAGACGATTCACGACCTCACGTACGCCCAGGTGCAGACCCTGGTCTGCGCGAAGAAGCTGGCGAAGTTCCCCGCGGCGAAGGTGGTCGAGGGCAACCGGATCGCGACGCTGCCGCAGCTCTTCGACCTGGTCGCGCAATACCAGGGCAACACCGCGCGGTTCAACATCGAGACCAAGATCGAGGCCGAGGAGCGCGCGAAGTCGGCGGAGCCCGCCGCCTTCGTCACACAGATCCTGGGTGCCGCGCGACGCGCGGGGGTGCTCGACCGGATCACGGTCCAGAGCTTCGACTGGCGTTCGCTGCCGCTGGTGCGGGCGCAGGCACCGTCGGTGCCGCTGGTCGCGCTGTACGACGCCACGACGTGGAAGAAGGGCTCCGCCTGGCTCGGCCCCGTCAGCTACGAGAAGTCCGGCGGCGACGTCGTCCGGGCCGCGACGGAGGCCGGCTTCGACGTGCTCTCCCCCGATTACGAGCTGTCCGACGCGAAGACGGTGGCCGCCGCGCACGCCGCCGGGCTGAAAGTCATCCCCTGGACCGTCAACGACGAGAAGGACATGCGCGCGCAGCTCGGGCTCGGCGTCGACGGCATCATCACCGACTACCCCACGCGCCTGCGCGGCGTGCTCGCCGCGGCGGGGAAGCCGCTCCCCCGGGCGTTCGCGAAGTAGTCCCTGGCGGGACGAGGCACGTCAATCCCGCCGCGCCGGGGCCGATTCCGCGAGGAAGGCGGACAACTCGTCGGCGACGGTCCGCGGGCTGTCGATCATCGCCAGCACGTAGCAGTCCGCCAGTTCCACGAGCCGACCGCGCGGCAGCAGGTCGGCGAGCCGCCGCCCGTGGTCGCGCGGCATGACGGTGCCGTCGGCGATCCAGAGCACGAGGGCGTCGCCGGTGAAGGCGCGCAGAGCCTCGGTCCCGCGCACGAGGTCGGCGCGGTCGAACGGAGCGCGGGCGTGTTTGAGCAGGTCGCGGCGGATGAGGGGATCCTCGATCGCGGGACGGGTCCAGGCCCGCATCGTCGCGTCCGGAACGTCGCGCGCCATGCGCCCGAAGAGGATCGGCAGGCGCCGGACGGCGCCGATGCGCAGAGCACGTAGGCCGAGCGTCAGGCCGGGCAGGCGTGCGGCGACCGTGGCCGCCTTCCCGGGGAGGCCCGGAGGGAAGTTGTCGAACGCGGTGCTCGGCAGGATCACGAGCCGGCCGATCCGCTCGTCGCGCCCGAGCGCCGTCAGAAGCAGGCCCCCGCCCCAATCGCTGTGCACGAGGACGACGTCGCGCAGGTCGAGAGCTTCGAGGAAGTCCGCGATGAGGTGGGCGATCCCCTCGTTCGACAGGTCCGCGTCCGCGTTCAGCGGGATCGGGTGGGCGCCGAGCGGCAGGTCCGGCAGCAGGTAGCGGTGCCCCTGGGGCAGCAGCGGCAGCACGGCGTTCCACACGGTGTGGTCCATGAGCAGGCCGTGCAGGAGGACGACCGGCGGACCGTCGCCGAACTCCTCGTAGTGGACCCGGCCCGCAGAGACGGACACCTCCGGCATTCCCATCACCTCCATTGGAGCGTTCACTCTAGAGCGGATACTCTAGAATCTAGGGCGTGATGGTCGACCGGTCAATGCCCACCCGCGAGCGCCTCGTCGTGGCGATGGGCGAACTCCTGCGCCGCCAGGGCTACGGCGCCACCACTGTCAAGCAGCTCACGGAGGCCGCGGGCGCCACGATGGGCTCGCTCTACCACCACTTCCCCGGCGGGAAACCCGAGGTCGCCGCAGCGGCGCTGCGGTCCTCCGGAGCCGCGTACCTGGCGCTGCTCCCCACCCTGCTCGACGGTGCGCCCGACCTCGACGACGCGATCCCGGGTGCCTTCGCGCTGGCCGCCGAGCACATCGCCGAGGCGGGCTGGATCACGATGTGCCCCGTCGGAACCGTCGCGGGCGAGGTCGCCGACTCCGAGCCCGAGGTGGCCGCCGCGGCGGCGGAGGTCTTCGCGGACTGGATCGCCGGCGGCACCGCGTACTTCGCCGCGCGCGGCCTCGAGGACGCGGCAGCGCGGGAACTGACACTGGCGGTGCTGAGCTCGCTCGAGGGCGCGTTCATCCTCGCGCGATCGCTGCGCAGCCCGGATCCCCTGCTGGCAGCGGGATCCGCGCTGCGCGAGCATGTACGACGGGTCGCCACCGGTACCCCCGGCCGGGCCGAACACGGCGCAGCGGGAACGGCCTAGCCCGGCCGGTCCGCCGCGTTCAGCCCAGCCAGTTCCGGACGGGAGACGGCACGCCGCGCTTCCCGCGGTGCGGGCCGAGGACGGCGCCGCCGAAGGGCTGCGAGAGCAGGTCCCGCGCGACGCGGTTCACGTCCGCCGCCGAGACCTTCTCGATCGCGGTGAGGGTCCGGGCCACGGTGCGCTGGTTCTGGTAGTTGACCTCGCTGCGGCCGATGCGGTGCATCCGGGACTGCGCGTCCTCCAGCCCCAGGACGAGGCCACCACGGAGCGAGCCCTTGGCGCGCGCCAGCTCCTCGGCCGTGAGGCCGTCGTCGCGGACGTCCTCGAGGACCTTCCGCGCCACCGTCGCCACTTCCCCCAGCCGCTCCGGGGAGCACCCGGCGTACACCGAGAACAGCCCGGTGTCGGCGTACGTGTCCACGGCCGAGTACACCGTGTACGCGAGGCCGCGCTGCTCCCGGATCTCCTGGAACAGGCGCGAACTCAGACCGCCGCCGATCGCGGTGTTGAGCACCGACAGCGCCCACCGGTCCGGGTGGAACCGGCCGTAGGCGCGGGTGCCCGCGACGAGGTGCGACTGCTCCCCGTCGCGATTCACGACCTCGAGGGTCGGCGCGCCCGGCCGGCGCCGGACGCCCGTGCGTACCGGGACGGAGTCGGCGGCACCGTCGAGGCGGCCCGCGAAGGCCTTGCGCGCCAGCTTGACCACCTGCGCGTGCGTGACGTTCCCGGCGACCGAGAGCACCATCCGCTCGGGCGTGTACCGCCGGCGGTGGAAACCGCGCAGCCGCGCGGCCGTCATCGCCGAGACCGACTCCTCGGTGCCGAGCACGGGCCGGGCGAGCGGGTGATCGCCGAACAGGGCCGCGGTCGCCGCCTCGTTGACCAGGTCCTCAGGGTCGTCGTCGCGCATGGCGAGCTCCTCGAGCACCACCTCGCGCTCCACCTCGACGTCCGCGGGGCGGCACAGGCCGCCCAGGACCACGTCGGTCACCACGTCGACCGCGAGCTCGAGGTCGGTGTCGAGCACGTGGGCGTAGTAGCAGGTGTGCTCCTTCGACGTGAAGGCGTTGATCTCGCCGCCCACGGCGTCGACCTCGGCGGCCAGCGACGCCGCGTCGCGATGCGGCGTCGCCTTGAACAGCAGGTGCTCCAGGAAGTGCGCGGACCCGGCGGAGGCCGGGTGCTCGTCGCGCGAGCCGACCGCGACCCACAGGCCCACGGCGGCGGACCGGGACCCCGGCACCGTCTCCGTGACCACGCGCAGGCCGCCGGGCAGGACGCTACGACGAACGGGGGCACCCGATCCGGATGCCCCCGCCCGCGCAGCCCGTGATGTAAGGCTGCTCAGTTCCTACTCCTCGCCCGCGGGAGCCGCCTCGGCGGCGGTCTCCTCGACGACGGGGATCAGGCTGATCTTGCCGCGCTCGTCGATGTCGGCGATCTCGACCTGCAGCTTGCTGCCGACGTTGACCACGTCCTCGACCTTGTTCACGCGCTTGCCGTTGCCCAGCTTGCTGATGTGCACCAGACCGTCGCGGCCGGGGACCAGCGAGACGAAGGCGCCGAACGCCGTGGTCTTGACCACGGTGCCCAGGAAGCGCTCGCCCACCTTCGGCAGCTGCGGGTTGGCGATGGCGTTGATCCGGTCGATCGCTGCCTGGGCCGACGGGCCGTCGGCCGCACCGACGAACACGGTGCCGTCATCCTCGATCGAGATGTTGGCGCCGGTCTCCTCGGTGATGGAGTTGATCGTCTTGCCCTTGGGTCCGATCACCTCACCGATCTTGTCGATCGGCACCTTGATGGTGGTGATCCGCGGGGCGTACGGGCTCATCTCGTCGGGGGCGTCGATCGCCTCGGCCATGACCTCGAGGATCGTGGTGCGGGCGTCCTTCGCCTGGCCCAGAGCGCCGGCCAGGACCTGCGACGGGATGCCGTCGAGCTTGGTGTCCAGCTGCAGGGCGGTGACGAAGTCGGAGGTACCGGCGACCTTGAAGTCCATGTCGCCGAAGGCGTCCTCGGCGCCGAGGATGTCGGTCAGGGCCACGTAGCGGGCCTGGCCGTCGACCTCGTCGGAGACGAGACCCATCGCGATGCCCGCGACGGGCGCCTTGAGCGGCACGCCGGCGTTGAGCAGCGACATCGTCGAGGCGCAGACCGAACCCATCGAGGTGGAGCCGTTGGAGCTCAGCGCCTCCGAGACCTGACGGATGGCGTAGGGGAACTCCTCCACCGACGGCAGCACCGGCACGAGGGCGCGCTCGGCGAGCGCGCCGTGGCCGATCTCGCGGCGCTTCGGCGAGCCGACGCGGCCGGTCTCACCGGTCGAGTACGGCGGGAAGTTGTAGTGGTGCATGTAGCGCTTGCTGGTCTCGGGGCCCAGCGAGTCGATCTGCTGCGCCATCTTCACCATGTCCAGCGTGGTGACGCCCAGGATCTGGGTCTCGCCGCGCTCGAACAGCGCGCTGCCGTGGGCGCGCGGGATCACGGCGATCTCGGCGCTGAGCGAGCGGATGTCGGTGATGCCACGGCCGTCGATGCGGAAGTGGTCGGTGAGGATGCGCTGGCGCACGAGCTTCTTGGTCAGCGAGCGGAACGCCGCGCCGATCTCGCCCTCGCGGCCCTCGAACTGCGGGCCCACGGCCTCGAGCACCTCGGCCTTGACGACGTCGGTGGCGTTGTCGCGCTCCTGCTTGCCGGCGATCGACAGCGCGTCGTTGAGCTTCGCGGCGCCCGCGGCCTCGACGGCGGCGAAGACGTCGTCCTGGTACGCCGGGAACAGCGGGAACTCGCCGGTCGGCTTGGCGGCACCGGCGGCCAGCTGCTTCTGCGCCTCGCACAGCACGGCGATGAAGGGCTTGGCGGCCTCGAGGCCCTCGGCCACGACGGCCTCAGTGGGCGCGGTGGCGCCGCCCGCGATGAGCTCGATGACGTTCTCGGTGGCCTCGGCCTCGACCATCATGATCGCGACGTCGGCATCCTTGCCGGAGCCCGAGACGATGCGGCCGGCGACGACCATGTCGAAGACGGCGCGCTCGAGCTGCTCGACGGTCGGGAAGGCGACCCACTGGCCGTCGATGAGGGCGACGCGCACGCCGCCGACGGGGCCCGAGAAGGGCAGGCCGGCGATCTGGGTCGACGCCGAGGCGGCGTTGATCGCGACCACGTCGTACAGATCCTTGGGATCGAGCGACATGACGGTCACGACGACCTGGATCTCGTTGCGGAGGCCGTCGACGAACGACGGGCGCAGCGGCCGGTCGATCAGGCGGCAGGTGAGGATCGCGTCGGTCGACGGGCGACCCTCGCGACGGAAGAACGAGCCGGGGATGCGACCCGCGGCGTACATGCGCTCCTCGACGTCGACGGTCAGCGGGAAGAAGTCGAAGTGCTCCTTCGGGTGCTTGCTGTGCGACGTGGCCGAGAGCAGCATCGTCTCGTCGTCGAGGTACGCGGCCACCGAGCCGGCGGCCTGCTGCGCGAACCGGCCGGTCTCGAACCGGATGGTGCGCGTGCCGAAGGAACCGTTGTCGATGACGGCGACCGCTTCGGTGATGTCGTCGTCGAATTCGACCTGAGTGTTGTCCGACATGAAGTGTGGGGAAGCCTTTCTTCGCGCGGTCCGTCCCCACCTGGCGGCGCGCATGCTGCGCGCGGCCGGAGTCGTTCGACATGGCGGCGGGGCGACGTGGGCGCGGTCATCGATCGAAGCCGCCGGACCCGCGCGTCGAGGACGACGGCGCTTCCGGCAACCACTACCGAGGACCACCCCGCGGGGAGTGACACCGTGACGGCGCACCGCAGAAGTCGGGAACCGGATCTACCGGCACCGACGTCGGACGGACCTGCGTCAAGGCTATCATCGGGAGTCTTTTCCACGTGAGCCGCACACGCCGTGCGCGCACCCCCGAGGAGGAATCGAGCCGTGTCGCAGACCAGCCGGGAACGGGTGCAGGAGGCGACGGCGACGTGGCTGGCGCACATGATCACGGCCGCGGGGATCGTCTCCCTGCTGAGCGTGATCATCCGGAGCGACCGGGTCCTGCCCCTGGTGGCGGACCTCCTCGGCATCGTCGGCATCCCCTCGCACCCGAGCCTGCTGCTCGTCGCGGCGCTCACCGTCCTCCTCGGCGCGCTGCGCCGGCGCCTGCGGGCCGCGCACACCGTCGCGGTGATCATGATGTCGCTGCAGGTGCTGGTGAACATCGCGACGCTCGTGATCGTCGCGACCGACCAGCTCGATCCGGACGAGATGCGGCACCTGCCGGCGTTCATCGAGGCGTACGTGTCCGTGCGCTTCTCCCTACCGGGCGCCGCGCTCACCGCCGCGATCAGCGCCGTGTGCCTCGCCTTCGTCATCGCCGCCCGTCCGCAATACCCGGCGAAGCTCGCGCGGGGCTCGCGGCGCGCGGCGATCGGGGTGCTGGTCGGCGGCTTCGTGGGCGTCTACCTGGTGGTGGTCGCGTTGGCCTTCACGTTCCCCGGCCGGGGCCCGAACCGGCTGAGCGGCACCGTCGAGATCCTCGTGTGGTCACTGCGGTCCACGTTCGGCGTCGCCGTCCCGCGGCGGATCGACGTGGCGCTCAACGGGCACTCGGGGCCGATGTGGCTGTACTCCCTCGCCGGCGTGCTGTCCGCGTCGGTGCTGATCCTCGCGCTCATGGCCTTCTGGCGGGCCGGCCGCGGGGACGAGCTGATGACCGAGCCCGAGGAGCTCGAGGTCCGGCGGCTGCTCCTCGAGTACGGCGAGGACGACTCCCTGGGCTACTTCGCCACCCGGCGCGACAAGGCGGTGATCGCCTCCCCGGACCGGCGGGCCGTCGTGACCTGCCGCGCCGTCGGACCCGTGTCGATGGCGAGCGCCGACCCCATCGGCCATCGCGACTCCTGGCCGGCGGCGGTCGCGGCGTGGATCGAGGACTGCCGGTCGCACAGCCTCTACCCCGCGGTGCTCGCGGCGAGCGCCGACGGCGCGACCGTGTACGAGGACGCCGGTCTGCGCACGCTGACCATCGGCGACGAGGCGATCATCCACGTCGACGCGTTCACCCTCAAGGGCCGCGACATGCGCGCCGTGCGGCAGGCGGTCACCCGCGTCGCCGGCGCCGGCTACACGCTCAAGGTCCGGCGGCACGGCGACCTCACCGCCACCGAGCTCGCCGAGGTGGCCGAGCTCGCCGAGCAGTGGCGCGGCGAGGAGACCGAGCGCGGGTTCTCCATGGCCCTCAACCGGATCGGCGACCCGGTGGACGGCCGCTGCGTGCTCGTCTCCGCGCACAGCGCCGACGGCGTGGTGCGGGGCCTGCTCAGTTTCGTCCCGTGGGGCACGCGCGGCCTCTCGCTGGACCTGATGCGCCGCGACCGCGACGCCGAGAACGGCCTCAACGAGTTCATGGTCGCCAAGCTCATCGAGCACTGCGGGGAGATCGGGATCCGGCGGATCTCGCTGAACTTCGCGGTCTTCCGGTCGGTCTTCTCCGAAGCGGACCGCGTGGGCGCGGGGCCGATCACCCGGATGGTCGACTCGGTGCTCAGCTTCGCGTCGAAGTTCTACCAGTTGGAGAGCCTCTACCGATCGAACGACAAGTACCGCCCCGACTGGGTTCCCCGCGTCCTCTGCTACGACCAGTCGCTGAGCGCGGTCCGCGCCGGCATCGCCGTCGGCACCGCCGAGGGCTTCCTGCCGCAGATCGGACCGAAGTTCCTGGCCGGACCGTCGATCCCGGACGAGTTCCCGCGGGACTCGGAGTTCGTCGACCGGCTGCTCGCCGAGGAGGAGCGCCTGCTCCGCCGCGAGGCGCCACCCGTGCGGCTCTCCGAGCAGCAGCGCGTGCGCCGGCGCAAACTCCAGGCCCTCGAGGACGCCGGAATGCCCGGCTACCCCCCGTCGGTCCCGCGCACCGCGTCCCTCGAAACGGTCCGGGCGCAGGCGTCCGGCCTCACGCCCGACGGCGCCTCGGGCACTGTCGTCTCCGTGACCGGACGGGTGCGGGCGGTGCGCGACTACGGCGGCGTGACCTTCGTCGACCTCCACGAGGACGGTGCCCACCTGCAGGTGATCGCGGAGCAAGACCGCACCCCGGACGATGTCCGGGCGCTGTGGCGCACCTCGATCGACATGGGCGACCTGGTGTCGGTGACCGGCGAGGTGATCCGCTCGCGCACGGGCGAGCCGTCGGTACTCCTCGCGTCGTGGGCCATGGCCGGCAAGTGCCTCTCCCCCGTCCCCAAGACGCGCGCGCGGCTCGGCGACGAGACGCGGGCGCGCAACCGGCCGCTGGAGCTCATCACCGACGACGGTGCCGTGGACCTGCTGTACCGGCGTTCCCGCGCCGTCGCCGCGATGCGGGCCGTCTTCGTGGGCCGCGACTTCACCGAGGTCGAGACGCCGATGCTGCAGTCGGTGCACGGCGGCGCCGCGGCCCGCCCGTTCACCACGCACATCAACGCCTACGACATGGGGCTGTACCTGCGCATCGCGCCGGAGCTGTACCTCAAGCGGCTGGCGGTCGGCGGGATGGGCCGGATCTTCGAGCTGAACCGCAACTTCCGCAACGAGGGCGCGGACGCGACGCACAACCCGGAGTTCACCGCGCTCGAGGCGTACGAGGCCTACGGCGACTACACGACGATGCGGACGCTCACGCGCGAGGTGATCCTCGCCGCGGCGGTCGCGGTCAACGGGAAGCCGGTCGCGGTGCGGCCCGACGGTGCCGGCGGCACGCGCGAGGTGGACCTGACGGCCGAGTGGCCCGTCGTGACGGTGCATTCCGCGGTCTCGAAGGCGGCGGGCGTCGAGTTGACGTCGGCGTCGACGCTCGAGGAGGTGTCCGAGGTCTGCGCGCGGCACCACGTGGCCGTGCCGCGCGGCGCGACCGCGGGCAAGCTCGTGATGGAGCTGTACGAGGCCCTGGTGGAGAAGCAGACCGAGTTCCCCACGTTCTACTGCGATTTCCCGATCGAGGTCTCGCCGCTGGCGCGCAGGCATCGCGACGATCCGCGGCTCACCGAGCAGTGGGACCTCGTGGGATTCGGCGCCGAGCTCGGCACCGCGTACACCGAGCTGACCGACCCGATCGACCAGCGGGAGCGGCTCACGAAGCAGTCCATGGCCGCGGCCGCGGGCGATCCGGAGGCGATGGAACTGGACGAGTCCTTCCTGGACGCGCTCTCCTACGCCATGCCGCCGACGGGTGGCCTGGGCATCGGCGTGGACCGCATCGTCATGCTGCTCGCGGGCGTGAACATCCGCGCCACCCTCGCCTTCCCCTTCGTCAAGCCGCAGGATCGCTGACGCCGCCGCGAGTCCTGCGGGCGCGCCCAGATCGTGAGACATTCGAACGATGACGAGGCGCGCAGTGGTGACGGGCGGCGGGACGGGCATCGGGCGGGCGATCGCGCACCGTCTGGCCTCCGACGGGAACGACGTCGTGATCGTGGGAAGGCGGGCGGACGTACTGGAGGAGACCGCGTCCGCGATCAACGCCGGGCTCGACGCGCGGCGCGTATCGGCCGAGGTCGCGGACCTGGCCGATCCCTCGGCCGTCGGAGCGCTCGCCGCCCGGATCGGGGCCGGCGGCGCCGTCGACGTCCTGGTGAACAACGTGGGCGGCAACCCGGCCCGCGACGGCGCGCCCGACGACCTCGCGGCGGTCGCCGATTCCTACGCGACCACGTTCCGGCTCAACGTGGTCACCGCCGTGCTGGCGACCGAGGCGCTGCGGCCGCACCTCGCCCGTCCCGGCGGCCGGATCGTCTCGATCAGCTCGATCGCGGGGCTGCGCGGGCCCGGGCCGTACGGCGCGGCGAAGGGGGCACTGCACGCCTGGTCGGCGGGGCTCGCCCTGGAACTGGCGTCCGAGGGCGTCACCGTCAACGTGGTCGCGCCCGGTTTCGTGCCGGCGACGGAGTTCTGGACGGATCGCCTCACCGCCGAGCTGCACGACAGCCGCGTCGCGCAGATCCCCGCGGGCCGCCCCGGGACCCCCGAGGAGGTCGCGGCGGCGGTCTCCTATCTCGCCGCTCCCGACGCCGGCTGGACCACCGGTCAGATCCTGCAGGTCAACGGCGGCACGCTCCTCGGCCGGGGCTGAGCCCGCTCACGATATCGAGTTCTGCGCCGTCGGAGGTGCGTCAGAACACACGCACCGCCTCAGAGGTCGACATCGTGAGGCTCCCGCCGCCGGCGGACCCCGGAAACGCCGAACGGCCCGCCCCGGAGATCCGGGAGCGGGCCGTTGACATGAAGGCTCTTAGCGACGCAGGCCGAGGCGCTCGATGAGCGCGCGGTAGCGGTTGATGTCGACCGAGGCGACGTACTTCAGCAGGCGGCGACGACGGCCGACCAGCAGCAGCAGGCCGCGGCGGCTGTGGTGATCGTGCTTGTGCTGCTTGAGGTGCTCGGTGAGGTCGGTGATGCGCTTGGTCAGCATCGCGACCTGCGCCTCGGGCGAGCCCGTGTCGGTCTCGTGCAGGCCGTACTCGGCCAGGATGCTCTTCTTCTGCTCGGTGGTCAGCGCCATGCGAGGCTCCTTGTTCCAGTATCGCGTCGTCAGAATTCCGTGCCGCCACCGCGAACCGCAGCAGGCACAAGAGGCCACATTACCAGGGGTCAGGAGATTCCCAGAATCGCGCGGGTCTTGTCGACGTCGCCACCCATGGCGTCGAGCAGCGACTCGACGGAGTCGAACCGCTCCATGCCGCGCACCCGGTCCACGAAGTCGACGGCCACGTGCTGGCCGTAGAGGTCGGCGGAGGTGTCCAGCACGAACGCCTCGACGGTGCGCGTGCGCCCCGAGAACGTCGGATTGCTGCCGACGGAGACCGCGGCCGGGTACCGCTCCCCGGGCGTCACCTGCCCCACGACGGGGCCCGCGCCGAGCACCGTGAACCACGCGGCGTAGACGCCGTCGGCGGGGATCGCCGCGAACATCGGCGGCGCGACGTTCGCGGTCGGGAAGCCCAGCTCGCGTCCGCGGCCGTCGCCGCGCACGACGACGCCCTCCACGCGGTGCGGGCGCCCGAGCGCCTCGGCGGCGGCCTTGACGTCGCCCGCGTCGACGCAGGAACGGATGTAGGTCGAGGAGTACGTCACCGAGTGTTCGGTGAGGAGCGGCACCGCGTCGACGGAGAAGCCGAACTTGTGGCCGAGCTGCGCGAGCATCTCGACGTTGCCGAGGGCGCGGTAACCGAACGTGAAGTTGTCGCCCACCACCACTGCGGCGGCGTGCAGCCGCTCGACCAACACGGAGTGCACGAAGTCCTCGGCCGGTTGCGCCATGACGGTGGCGGTGAAGGGCATCACGCAGAAGACGTCTATGCCGAGCTCCTCGGCGAGCTCGGCGCGCCGGGTCAGCGTGGTCAGTTGCGGCGGATGCGATCCGGGCCGCACCACCTCGGCGGGATGCGGATCGAACGTCATGAGGACCGCGGGGAGGCCACGTTCGTGGGCCTCCGCGGTCGCTCGTGCGATCAGTTGGGCGTGTCCGCGGTGTACACCGTCGAACACGCCGATCGTTACGACACAGCGTCCCCAGTCCGCGGGAACGTCATCGAGCCCTCGCCAGCGAAGCACGCACTCACCCTATCGGACGGCCTATGGTGGGTGCGTGCCCAAGCCTCCCCTGCCCGATTCGCCGCGCCCCGTCGGCGAGCTGTCCGCGGTCACGCAGGACTACCTCAAGCAGATCTGGACCGCCCAGGAGTGGTCCGATGTGAAGGTCACGACCAAGTCGCTCGCCGACGCGCTCGGCGTCTCCGCCTCCACCGCGTCCGAGGCCATTCGCAAGCTCGCCGACCAGGGGCTGGTCGACCACGAGAAGTACGGCGCTGTCACCCTCACCGACGACGGCCGCGCCGCGGCGACGGCGATGGTGCGCCGGCACCGGCTCCTCGAGACCTTCCTGGTCTCGGAGCTCGGCTACGGCTGGGACGAGGTGCACGACGAGGCGGAGGTCCTCGAGCACGCCGTCTCCGAGCGCTTCCTCGCGCGACTCGACGAGCGCCTCGGCTACCCCGATCGCGATCCGCACGGCGACCCGATCCCCCAGCCGGACGGCACCGTCCCCACCCCCGACGCGTGCCTGCTCTCCGAACTCGCAGCGGGGCAGTCGGGCACCGTCGCCCGAATCTCCGATTCCGACCCCGAGATGCTGCGCTACTTCCAGGAGGTCGGCATCGCGCCCGACGCGCGGATCGAGGTCGTGGAACTGCGCAAGTTCCTCGGGACCGTCGCCGTCACCGTCGACGACGGTGCGCCGCTGGACCTGGGTGACGTGGCCGCGCAGGCCATCTGGGTCAGGAGCTGACGGGCCAGGCGCCCGCGGCGATCGCGGCCACCGACTCCAGCTCCTCCACCGGGACCCCCTCGCGGGCCGCCTCGGCGAGGCCGTTGAGGGTCGCGAAGACGAACCGCGCCAACGCGAGCGCGTCGACGGCGGCGGGTAACTCGCCGGCTTCGGCGTCCCGGGCGATGCGGTCGGCCAGGCGATCGACGTTGGCGGAGCGCATCGCGACCATGTAGCCCGCGACCTCCGCGTCGGCCGTGCCGGCGTCGCCGCTCACCACGAGGCAGCCGCGCGGCAGCCCGGCGCGCGTGTACCGCCGCGGCCCCTCCGCGAGGAGGCGCAGGACCACGTCGCGCGCGGTGGACTCCTCCGCGAAGGCGAGGTCGATGAAGCCGCCGTACGTGCGGTCGTACTCGGCGACGGCCTCCTCGAAGAGGCGCCGCTTGTCCCCGAACGCGCGATAGAGGCTCGGCGCCTCGACGCCGAGCCGGTCGGTGAGATCGCGGACGGATGTGGCTTCGAAGCCCTTCTCCCAGAACAGCAACGCGGCGGCACCGAGTGCCGCGTCCCGATCGAAGGAGCGCGGTCTGCCGCGGTTCGTCGTCGCCATGACCTCATTCTATAGCGATCGCTACGCTTTGCTGCTACCTTCTTTCCGTAGCACTCACTACGGAATGGAGCGGAGCACGTGAGCGACGATCTGACAGGCAAGTACGCACTGGTCACGGGGGCGAGCCGCGGGATCGGCCGCGCGATCGCGGACGACCTCGCCGACCGCGGTGCGACGGTGGCGGTCCACTACGGAGCGGACGACGAGGCGGCGGCGCGGACTGTGCGCGCGATCGAGGACCGGGGCGGACGGGCGTTCGCGATCCGGACCGACCTCGCCGCCGTCGACGCGCCGGCGCACCTGTGGGAGCAGTACGACCGGGAGGCCCCGCGCGCCGACATCGTGGTCAACAACGCGGGGATCCTCGGCGGGCGGACGCCGTTCGCCGACGTCGAGCCGGATGCCTTCGACCAGGTCATGGCGATCAACGCCCGCGCGCCGTTCTTCGTCCTCCAGCACGCGCTCCCGCGAATCGCGGACGGCGGCCGGGTGGTGAACATCTCGACGCGGTTCACCCACGGCTCGTACAACCCCGCCCTGCTTCCCTACGCGATGTCGAAGGCGGCGATCGACGCGCTGACCTTCGCGCTCGCCAAGGAGCTGGCGCCCCGGTCGATCACGGTCAACGCCGTCGGACCCGGCGGCACGGCGACCGACATGAACGCGGCCCGGCTCGCGACGGAGGAGGGGCGTGCGGCCATGGCGGCGGATTCCCCGCTCGGACGGATCGGGCGGCCCGCCGACGTGGCCGGGATCGTCGGCTTCCTGGTCTCCGACGCGGCGGGCTGGGTCACCGGGCAGTGGATCGACGCGAGCGGCGGGTCGCTGCTGTGACGCCTCCCGCCGTCCTGGTCCTCGGCTTCGGGATCTTCGCCCAGGGGACGTCCGAGCTCATGCTCGCCGGGATCCTGCCCGACCTCGCCGCGGACCTACAGGTCTCGATCCCCCGGGCGGGCCTGTTGATCTCGGGTTTCGCGCTGGGGATGATGCTCGGCGCCCCGATCCTCGCCCTCGCGACGCTGCGCTGGCCGAAGCGGCGGGCGCTGCTCGTCTTCACCGCGATCTTCGCCGCCACCCACGTCGTCGCGGCGACGACCGACTCGTTCGCCGTCCTCCTCGCGACCAGGTTCGTGGGCGCCTTCGTCTACGCCGGCTTCTGGGCCGTGGCCGCGACGACGGCGATCGCGCTCGTACCCCAGGACCGTCGCGGGCGGGCGATGAGCATCGTCGCCGGCGGGCTCACGCTCGCGACGGTGATCGGGCTCCCCGCCGGGACCGTCCTCGGTCAACACCTCGGATGGAGGGCGACCTTCCTCGCGGTCGCGGTCGCCACCGTCGTCGCGGGAGTGGCGATCGCGACGACGGTCCCCGCGCACCTCAGCGCGACCGGCCCCGCACGCCCTCGGGACGAGGTACGAGCGCTGCGGCCCGGCCGCCTGTGGACGTCGTACGCGATCACCGCGTCATCGATCGCCGCGCTGCTCATCAGCTTCGCCTACCTCGGGGCGATGCTCCTGGAGGGCTCGCACGCCGCCCCGGGCACGGTGCCCCTCGTGCTCGCGCTCTACGGCGTGGGCGCGGTGGCGGGGATCGCCGCAGGCGGGCGCCTCGCGGACCGTCGACCCGGCTCTGTCCTGGTGGGCGGCACCACGGCCCTGACACTGGCCTCGGTGGCACTCGCCGTCGCACTTCCGCATCCGGCGGCGGCGGCCGTCGCCGCGGCGCTGCTCGGGGCGGCGGGATTCGTGACCAACCCCGCCCTGAACTCGCGGGTCTTCGCGCTCGCTCCGGGCGCGCCGACGCTGGCCCCGGCGTTCACGGTCGCGGCCTTCAACGTCGGGATCGCCGTCGGGCCGTGGCTCGGGGGAACACTTCTCGATCTCGGGGCGTCGTACCGCGCCCTCCCGCTCGCCGGCGCAGCACTGGCGGTCGTCGCCGCGGTGCTCGCGGCGCTCGACGCGGCGGCGGCCCGCGTCGCGCGACCGGACGCTTCACGCCCGGCGGAGTGCCTCACAGGTTCTTGAGCGCCTCGCGGCGGGACAGCCCGCTGAGCTCGGCCTCGTGCGCCGCGACGTAGGCGCGGACCCACTCCGGATCGGTCTTGCCGTGCTCGCGCAGCGCCCAGCCGATCGCCTTGCGCAGGAAGAACTCCGATTCGGGCAGAGCCGGCTCGATCACGTCCTGGAGGAGGACGGTGTCGAGTCGGTCCCTGCGGCCGAGCTGAGAGAGGATCGCGAGACGCCGCAGCCACAGGTCGCCGCCGCGGCTCCACGCGCGGACGACGGCCGCGGTGTCCTCGGGGTGGGCGTCGTGGAGCGCGGCGATGTGGCGAGCGGTCTCGTCGACGTGGTCCCACCAGGCCCCGGTGACGGCGATGTGCTCGTGCAGCGGGAGCAGCGCGGGGTCGCCTGTGCCGAGCCGGTAGCGCAGCAGGTTCTGGGCGGCGTACCGCTCCTCGCGGTACTCGGCGTCGTCCCACAGTGCGAGTACGGCGGCCCGGAGGTCGTCAAGGTCGGCGGGCGGGTGCTCGCGCCGGACCGCGGCGGTGATCGTGCGCACCTGCGGCGAGGGCACGCCGAGGAAGGGCATCGCGGACTTCATGTACGCCTGCATCTTCGGCGCCCGCTCGGGATCGGCGGCGGCCCGCAACTCCGCCCGGATCCCGTCGACCAGCTTCACCTCGTCATCACGCGCGCGATGCTACTCGCGAGCGCGTCGACGGCGGTGGGGATGCTGAGCACCGTCCCCCAGGTCCACGCGGCCGAGACGAGCGGGTCGTCGATGAACACCGATCGCCCCGCCCGTACGGCGGGCACGGTGCGGTAGATGGGCAGCCCCTCGATCTCGGTGCGCACCGCGGGGGTACTGCCGATGTTCCACACCAGCACGTCCTGGTCCAGTTCCGCCATGCGCTCGTCCGGGAGGTTCGTGCCGTCGTTCCCGCCGGAGCCACTGCCGGCGACCTCCGGGACCGTGAACCCGAGCTCGGTGAGCAGGCGGGACCGCGGGTCCCCCGGGGAGCGCACGAAGGTCGAACCCGGCTGGAACCGTTCGACGACGACCGCCGTCCGCCCCGCGAACTCGGGATGCGCGCCGCGCGCCTGCGCGACCTTCTCGTTCACCCCGGCGATCGCGCGGTCCGCGTCGCCGCGACGGCCGAGCGCGTCGCCCACGAGTCTCGTCGCGACGTCCCACGGAGCGGTGAACTCCTTGTGCCCCACAGGCGGGCCGACCGTGGGAGCGATGCGCGAGAGCCGCTCGTACTGTTCGGAGTTCATCTCGGTGTACAGGCCGAGGATCAGATTGGGGCGAAGCGCCGCGATCTCCTCGTACCGGTACTCGGGGGTGCCGGTGAACTTTCCCTTGTTCAGGACGGCGGGGCGCTGCTCCCCCAGCTTCGGCTGCGCCCACGGCCACGTGGCGAACTCGTAGTCGCCGTACCAGTCGGTCACACCGACGAGTGTTCCGCCGAGCGCGAGAACCGGATCCTGATCGCTGAAGCCGACCGTGACAATCCGCTGCGGGTCGTCGGGCACCGCCGTCGTGCCGCGCAGGTGGTCGACGGTGCGCGTTCCGGGCTCGGCCGCACCCCCCTCGATGCCGCACGCGGCCGCGAAGGCGGCCGCACCGATCAGGCCCGCACCGCGCAAGAGCTGACGACGGCTGGGTGGCGTAGCGACGAACATCCGAGACTCTCCTAAGGCTTGGCTAACCTAGTGAACCACAGCCGTCAGCGCACGCCACCCGTGTTCGTGCCGCGCCAGCGCAGCGGCGCCTCCTCGTACTCCTCCGCGATGTGGGCCGCCATTCCGACCGTGCGGCCGTACTGGAAGAGCACCTCCGTGGCGCGGGCCGGCAACCCCAGCGTGTGCGCGACCGCGGCGCCGGCGAGGTCGATGTTCGCCGCCCTGCCTGTCCGCGCGGCGAGTTCGGCGACGGCCCGCAGCGCCGGCGCGTCCGGGTCGTCCGCACGCATCAGGCCCAGGACGACGGTGGCGCGCGGATCCTCCCCCGTGTAGACGATGTGCCCGAATCCCGCGAGGTGCCCTCCCCACGCGGCATCGGCGATCGCCGCGTCGACGTCGCCGCCGCCGAGGACCTGCCCCAGCATCGCGTACGCAGCGGCGGGCGCGCCGCCGTGCAGCACGCCGGCCATCGCGCCGTACCCGGCCAGCAGCGCGTCGTAGAAGCCTGCCCGCGCCGAGGCGGCGACCCGCGCGGCCGTGGTCGACGCGGCCAGCCCGTTGTCGATGAGGCACGTGGCGAGCGCATCGACCCAGGGGTGGTCGAGCCGCGCCTCGGGGACGAGCCCCCCGAGGACTGGCAGGAGACCGAGCGCGCGCTCGGCGACGTGGGACCGGTCCGCCCGCACCGGGTCCCGAGCCGCGAGCAGCGCCACGGCCAGCGGAATCCGGCGCTCGAGAGCCACCGACCGCGCGAGGTCGAGGTCGACGTCGGGCGGCGCCGCGGCCGCACCGGTCTCCAGCGCGAACCGGGCGGCGGCCGCGAAGTCCATGCTCGCGCAGACCTCGGCGATCGGTCGCCCGCGCAGGTACAACGCGTCGCCGCGGAGCGCGGAGACGCGGGTCGTCACGGCGCGGAAGCGGAGCAGCCGGTCCGCCTCCCGCCGACCGTCGTGTTTGACCGCAGCGAGCGAGTCGACCTCAGTGCGGTCGAACAGCGATTCCGCCTGCCCCGGCATGCGCCGCGAATGCAGCACGCCGCGGCTGACGTAGGAGTACAGCGTGCCGCGTTTGACCCCCAGCCGCTCGGCCGCCTCCGAGGTCGTGATCCACCGGTCCACGGGTTGATTGAATCAACATTGCAAGTATTGATCAACATCGCCCACACTCGTGCCATGACCACACCGCTCATCGCCCCGGCGGGGCTCAAGAACGTCATCGTCACCGACACCGCGATCGGCGATGTCCGCGGCGAGGAGGGCTACTTCCACTACCGCGGCCACGACGCCACGCGCCTCGCGGCGGAGGTTTCGTTCGAGGACGCGTGGCACCTCGTCCTGTACGGCGCGCTGCCCGGGCCGTCCGACGGTGCCGCGTTCACGCACCGCGTCGGCGAGCTCCGCCCGCTCCCGGGCGGCGTACTCGACCTGCTGCGGGCCGTCGTCGGTCCCGATACCGAGCCGATGCACGCGCTGCGCGTGGCGCTCGCCGCACTCGGCCTGGGCGACCGTCCCCTCATGGACCTGCCGGAGGACGAGCGGACCGAGGCCGCGCTGCGGTACGCCGCGGTGACGCCGACGATCCTGGCGGCGGCGCACCGTCTGGCGCGGGGCGAGGCGCCCCTCGAGGCGGACCCGGGCGCCGGACACGCCGCCGACTACCTGAGGATGGCGACCGGCAACACCGATGCGGACGCCGCGGCCGCGCTGCAGACCTACCTCGTCGCGACCATCGACCACGGCTTCAACGCCTCGACCTTCGCCGGCCGGGTGATCGCCTCGACCGGGTCGGACATGGCCTCGTGCCTGCTCGGCGCCCTGGGCGCCTTCCTCGGGCCACTGCACGGCGGGGCGCCCAGCCGTGCCCTGGCCGCGCTCGACGAGATCGGCGACCCGGCGAACACCCGGGACTGGGTGCGCGGGAAGATCGCCCGCGACGAGAAGATCATGGGCTTCGGCCACGCGGTGTACCGCACGCACGATCCCCGGTCGGAGCTGCTCAAGCAGGTCGTGACCAGGTTCGACTCCCCACTGGTGCGGCAGGCGCGCGCGGTCGAGGCCGAGATCGAGGCGGGCATCAACGAGCTGAAGCCGGGTCGGCGGCTGTACGCCAACGTCGAATTCTACGCCGGCGTGCTCATGAGCGAGGTCGGGCTGCCGCCGTCGATGTTCACGCCGACCTTCGGCGTCGCGCGCGTGGTCGGCTGGACCGTGAACGTGCTGGAACAGGTCCGGCAGGGCAAGATCATCCGCCCCTCCGCGCGTTACACCGGTACTTTGCAGTAGCATAATTCCTGTGAACACACAGTCACACGCAGGCCGCGTTCGGATCGCTGAACACGTCGTCGAACTCCGCTCCCTCAGGCTGTCCGACGGCGCGTCATGGCGCAAGACGAATCTCGATTACGAACAGCGGCTGCAGGACGCCTTCCATGAGCCAGGCGTCTCCTGGGATGAAAAGCACTCCACAGCCGCTTGGGCGGAACAGTGGTGGACGGCTCGCAACGCGGAGAACCCCTTGATCTCACGCGTACTCACCGTCGATGACGAGAGCGGGCCGAGGGTCGTCGGACAACAGTCGGTCACCGGGCCCGATCCGCGCTCCGGCCACGCCGAGACGCTCACGTGGGTCGCGGGGCTCCCCCAGTCGAAGGCGGTCACCTACTGGATGTCCGCAGTGGATGTCCTGGACACGTTCGAGCAGTTCCCCCGAGTCTCGGCGATGCTCGCCGTGCAGCCCGTGGAGAATCGCGGCTCGCTGGCGCTCGCCACATCGCTGGGCTTCACCTACTTGCAGACCGCGCGATCGCTCCGCGACTATGCGGGCACACCCACCGACCACACCATTTACGTTCTGCATAACACCGCCGAATCCCGACGTGAGCTGCAGAAGGCGATCGACTCGGTCGCCCCGCAAGAGCTACCACGGAGTCGGGCGGCACTGCCTCCGGCGCACGCCGCGGTCGACCTGGCGCGGATCACGGTGCGACGCATCCGCGCGAAACGCGCTGCTCGAGCGGTACCCGCGACCAGGTCGCTCCCTGCACGGGCCCTGTCCGACGACGGGCTGGACATCGTATTCGGGGATCCGCATGACGGGCGCTACCCCGTGACCGTGGACGGCGTGCCGATGGGCGCACTGCAAGTGACCGGCGACGCGGGGAGCTCGACGACTACGATCATCGACTGGATGCGCAGGGACACCCCGCCCGCGATTGCGACTGACGTCCTGGTCGCGGCCTGCCGAGCTGCGGCGGAACGTCAGGACACCCGGCGCCTCACGGTGGCGCTCGCCGAGCGCCACACCGGCGCCCACGACCCTCTCATCGCCATCGGATTCTTCTCCGAGGGAGCGACACTGCCCACCCTCGGGGACGAGGGCTCGCCGCGAGAGTCCTGGACGCGCCTTCGCAACGACACCTAGCCGGGCGTCCAAGTGCTCCGAAGATCGATCTCGGCTACGTCGCGATCCGGCATGCCCACTGGTGAGATATTGCAGTAGCATACCCTGGTGAACACGCGGTCGCCCGCCATTCGTCGGCGAATCGGAGGGCACGCGGTCGAACTCCGGGCGCCTCGGCTCTCGGACGCCGACTCGTGGCGCAGCACGAGCCTTGAGCACGAGCTTCGCCTGCGGCCCGCTCTGGGAAGGCCGGGAACGGACTGGAGTACCCAGCACTCGAGCGTCGCATGGGCGGAGACCTGGTGGCGTGCGCACACCGCCCCGTCCATCGTCGACTCACGGATCGTGATCGTCGACGACGCGTCGGGCGAGCGCGTGGCCGGCCAGGCGGAACACCACGGCCCCGATCGGCGTACCGGACACCTGGAAACGTCCATCTGGCTGGCAGGGGTGCACGAATCCAGGCCGATCGCCATCTGGGTCGTGGCGACGACCATGCTCGACGTGTTCCGCGCGTACCCCGAGGTGCCACGGATCGTCGCCCCGGTCGCGGTGAGGAACGGGCGCGCCATCGCACTACTCGAATCCCTCGGGTCCCGCCGAACGCAGACCCTCCGGCTGCTCCGCGAGTACGACGAAGAACCCGCCGATCACTTTCTCTATGCGATGGAGAACACCGAGGCGGACCAGGCGGTCCTGGAGCAGAACGTGGACGCCGTCGGCGCACTCCCCCTACCGCCGCACCGCACTGCGGCGGTACCGTCGCTCGGCGCGGCGCTCGGAGCGGCCCGGCTCGGCGTGCGGCACGCCCGCGCACTACCCGCGAGGTCGACAAGAACTCGGCCGCTGCCTGCGGTCGTCCGCACGACCGACGGTCTCTCCGTCGGGTTCGAGGCGGTCGACGCAGACCGGTTCAGGGCGCGCGTCGACGGTGCCGTCGTCGGCGCGGTGCAGCTGACGGTCGACCTGGGCTCCTCGACCACTGAGGTCATCGACCGGCTCTCGCACGAGACCGCCGCGGTGGCGGGCGGCGCCGTCGTCGTCGCGGCGTGCCGCGCAGCATCCGAGCGCCAGGGCACGCGACGACTCACCGTCGCGCTCGCCGACCGCCACGCGTTCGCCGCCGACGCACTGGCGGCACTCGGGTTCGTCTCAGAAGGTGCGACGATGCCCACCCTGGGCGACGAGTCCACGCCACGCGAGTCGTGGACCCGCCTGCGCCGGTAGCCGATCCACCGAATCAAGCCGAGGGGCGCACCACGAAGACCGAACTCGCACGCTTGCCCGACTCCTGGAGCAGTGCGAAGGCGCGGCCGTCCGCGGTCACCGCGGCGTAGACGCCGGGAAGGCCGATCGGATCGAGCCACCGGCCCAGGGAGAGGTCGGAGGCCTGCTCGGCCGTGATCTCCCGGGTGGCGAAGCCCGCGGCGATCGCCTCGTCGATGCCGTACGAGAGGCGCGGCGTCTCGAAGAGGTCGTCGAGGGTGATCGCGTGGTCGAGCCCGTAGGGGCCGACGCGGGTGCGGCGCAGCGCGGTCAGGTGCCCGCCCACGCCGAGGGCGGCGCCCAGGTCGCGGGCCAGCGCGCGCACGTACGTCCCGGAGGAACACTCGACGGTCACGTCGACGTCGAGGAACGCGCCCTCGCGGCGGAAGGCGTGCGCCGCGAACTCGTCGACGGTGACCGGCCGCGCCGTGAGCTGCACGTCCGCGCCCTCGCGGACGAGCTGATGGGCCCGCTTACCGTCGACCTTGATGGCGCTCACGCTGCTCGGGACCTGCTCGATGTCGCCCGTCAGCGGCACCATCGCGGCGCGGACCGCGTCCTCGTCCAGGCCCCCGGCGGGGGCGCCGCCGGTGGTCTCCCCCTCGGCGTCGTCCGTCGACGTCGAGGCGCCCAACCGGACGGTGGCCGAATAGGCCTTGGTGGTGAGGGCGAGGTGACCCAGCAGCTTCGTGGCGCGCTCGATGCCGATCACGAGCACGCCCGTCGCCATCGGGTCGAGCGTGCCGGCGTGGCCGACCTTGCGGGTGCCCATCGCGCGCCGACAGCGCGCGACGACGTCGTGGCTGGTCAGGCCGGCGGGCTTGTCGACGATGACGAGCCCGGCACCGTCGGGTTCGAGGAAGCCTCTCTCCGTGGTCATCTCACACCACCGCGATCGAGGTGACGATGAGGCCGTCGGTGATCCGCCACCGGCCGTCGAAGGCGACGACCGGCGGTCCGCCGTCGGTGGTCCGCCCGTCGATGAGGATGCGGGAGCGGAAGGTGCCCTCCGCGGCGTCGTCGGTGCGCTCGGCGAGGTCGAAGGTGATCTCCGCGTCCTCGAAGCCGAGCCACCGCCCGGTGATCGGGTTCCACGCCTTGTACGTGGCCTCCTTCGCGCAGAACAGGAGGCGATCCCAGTGCAGACCGTCGTCGGGGCGCGCAGCGAGCACGTCCCGTTCGGACTCCACGGACACCGTCGGCAGCACCTTGTCCGGCAGGGCGAGGTGCGGCTCGGCGTCGATACCTATGGTGCGCACGCCCATCCGGTAGCCGACCACCGCGCCGCGGTAGCCCTCGCAGTGGGTGAGGGCGCCGACGACGTTGCGCGGCCAGTCCACGCCGCCGCCCTCGCCCTTGACGAGCACCGCGTCACCGATACCCAACTCGCCCAGCGCCTCCCGGGCGAGGTGACGCACCGTCGCGTACTCGGCCTGCCGCTTGGGCACGGCCTTCGCGATCTGTGCCGCCTCCCGCGGGTGCAGGGGCGCGTCGACGTCGGCCTGCGCCTCCCGCGCGACCACGCCCCGCGGCAGCATCGACTGCAGGATCATTTCTCCCCCTCTTCTTCGCGCTCCGCCCGGCCGGACTCCCGCGCCGCCCGACGCTCGGCGATCCGCTCCCGCGCGGCGACGCGGCGGTCGCTCAGGCGCTCCTGGGCCGCTGCGCGCTCGGCGGCGAACTTCTCCGGGTCGTCCCGGTACTTCGGGTCCACCTCGAAATGCACGCCGTAATGCCCCAGCGACTCCTCCGTGTAGTCCGGCGCGGGCAGGATCCGCCGCAGAAGCGGCTCGGGCAGGCCGCGCTGCTGCCACTCCCGCGGATACCCGACCGAGACCTCCTCGAACCGCACCCCGTCGTACCAGGTCGTGCGCGGGATGTGCAGATGCCCGTACACGACCGCCTCGGCGTTGTAACGCACGTGCCAATCGCGGGTTTCGACGGTGCCGCACCACAACGCGAAATCGGGGTAGAACAGCACCTCGGTGGGCTCGCGGCGCAGCGGCCAGTGGTTCACGAGCACGGTCCGCGTGCCGGCGGGCAGCGCGGCGAGCCGGCGGCGGGTGTAGTCCAGTCGGGCCCGGCACCAGGCGTCGCGGGTGGCGTACGGCTCGGGCGAGAGCAGGAACTCGTCGGTGGCGACGACGCTCTTCTCCTTCGCGCGGGCCAGGGCCTGGAGCGTGGTCAGGCCCTCGTCGCGGAAGGTGTAGTCGTAGAGCAGGAACATCGGGACGATCGTCACCGGCCCCGATTCCGGGTCCTCGAAGACCGGGAACGGGTCCTCCGGGGTGAGCACCCCGTGGTGCCGGCAGATCTCCACCAGGTGGTCGTACCGGGCCTCGCCGAAGACCTGCATCGGGTCCTTCGACGTCGTGTAGAGCTCGTGGTTGCCGGGTACCCAGATCACCGTCGCGAACCTGGGCGCGAGGGCCGTGAGCACCTCGTCGAGCTGGTCGGTGCGCTCACAGAGGTCGCCGGCCAGGATCAGCCAATCGTCGGGCGACTCGGGCCACACCGTGTCGACGACGCCCTCGTTGCCTCGGTGCCCGACGTGCAGGTCACTGATCGCCCAGAGCTTCGCCACCCCTCCACGCTACCGGGTGCCGAGCGGCCCACGACGCTCACAGGGCAATAACAAAGGCAAGCCTAACCGAATGCTATGTTTCCCGCATGACGATCGCACCCCGCCCGAACCGCCGCCGATTCCTCGCCGCAGTCATCGCCACGGCGAGCGCCGCCGTGCTGGTGGCGTGCGGGTCGACCACCACCGACGCCGCCGCCCCGGACACGCGGGTCGTGCAGCACGCCATGGGCGAGTCGACGGTCCCCGTCGCGCCGAAGCGGGTCGTGGTCATCGATTCGCCGCACCTGGACGCCCTCGTGGCGCTCGGCATCACCCCCGTCGGGGCGACCGTCTCCGCCGCGAACGACGGCTTCCCCGGGTACCTCCGCGATCAGCTCGGCGGCACGACCTCGGTGGGATCGACGACCTCCCCGAACGTCGAGGCGATCGCCGCGCTGCGCCCCGACCTCATCATCGGGTCCAAGGTGCGCCACGAGAAGCTGTACGCCCAGTTGTCCGGGATCGCGCCCACGGTCTTCTCCGAGGATTCCGGCACCAATTGGAAGGAACAGGCGACCGTCACCGCGGCCGCCGTGAACCGGACCGACGAGATGGCCGCCAAGCTCGCGGCTCTCGACGCCCGCGCCGTGGCCGTGGGCAAGCAGGTCGGCGCGCCCGGCACCACGCTGTCCATCGTGCGGTTCCGCGCCACGGCCTTCCGTCTCTACGGGCCCGAGACCTTCTCGGGCAGCGTGATCACCGCGATGGGCTTCACCATCCCGCAGAAGGCCTGGAACGAGCACTCCATGGTCGAACTCTCGCCCGAGCGCTTCGACGAGATCAACGGCGACACCGTCTTCCACACCCGCGGAGCCGGCGCCGATCCGACCGCCGCGACCGTGACCACCCGCTGGGGCGCACTTCCCGCCGTCGCCGCCGGCCGGGCGTTCGCCGTCGAGGACGAGACGTGGATGGTCGGCATCGGCGTCCTCGGCGCCGGCCGCATCATCGACGACGTGCAGCGGCTCGTGAAGCCCGTAGCACGACCCTGACCCCCGGCGGCCCTCCGCCCGACGGAGGGCGGTCCGCGCGGACCGGCCTCCCCCACGCCCACCGCTCAGTAGTCTCGGACGCGATGAACGCCACGACCGACGCCCGCCTCGCGCCCTACCCGCGGAAACCACCCGTCCTCTGGACCGACTGGGCCATGGTCGCCCTGGCCTTCGTCTCGGTCGGGCTCATCGTGTGGATCACGTTCTTCGACGTCTCGCCCACGACCCTGCGCACCGTGCTGATCGTCGACGCGGTGATCTGTGCGATCTTCGCCGCCGAGTTCCTGTGGCGCTGGCGCCAGGTGGGCTGGCACCGGCGCTTCCTCCTGGTGAACTGGTACGAGATCCTCGGCATGATCCCGGCCGTCGTCGTGACCTCGCCCATCCCCCGCGCGTTCCGGATCATCCGCATTGCAGTGGCCCTGGCCCGTCTGGCCCGCGCCATCGACCGGGTCTACGGCGACCGGATCACCGCGGCCGTCGTCAACCGCGCCACCGACACCGTCGTCGACGCGGTCAAGCGCCCGATCACCGTGGCCGTCCTCGACGAGGTCGCCGAGGTGCTCAAGTCGGGCCACTACACGAAGAACATCGCCGCGGCGCTCGAGGAGAACAAGCCGGAGATGAGCGGCATGATCCTCGAGACCATCAAGAACGACCCGCAGACCAAGCGGGTCAAGTACATCCCCTTCCACGACGACATCATCCAGCTCATCGTCGACACCACCTTCCGGATGGTGCTGCAGGTGCTGGCCGACGAGCGGACCGACGAGCTGGTCGCGGACATGCTGCGCGAGAACATCGACCAGATCCGCGACTCGGTCAAGCGCAAGGAGGACGCGGAGTCGAGGGCGACGCCGGGCAACACGGCCGTCACACGCCGCCCGTCCCCGTAACCGACCCGTTACGGCGCAGTCACCCCCGCCGAACCCCGCGGCAGCACGATTTCCCCAACCCCGCACCGGGCGGTGCGGGCCGGAAGGGACAACCGTGACCGCACTGCAACCCGCGGAGGCCGACGGCGCACCGTCGACCGCGCTCCGCGACGCCGCCGCGCGCGAGACGCTCGAGGACTACACGCTGCGGTTCGCGCCGCGCAGCTACCGCAAGTGGGGCCCCGCCGTGGTCGCCACGTCGGCCCTCGGCGGTTTCGCCTACCTGGCCGACTTCGCGATCGGCGCGAACATCGGCATCGCGAACGGCACCGGCAACGCGCTGTGGGGCATCGGCTTCTTCGCGCTGGTCATCGTGCTCACCGGATACCCGCTGGCGTACTACGCCGCGCGGTACAACATCGATCTCGATCTCATCACGCGCGGCAGCGGCTTCGGCTACTACGGTTCGGTGCTCACGAACGTGATCTTCGCGTCGTTCACGTTCATCTTCTTCGCCCTCGAGGGCTCGATCATGGCGCAGGGCCTCGAACTCGGCCTGGGCATCCCGCTCTGGCTGGGGTACCTGCTCTCCTCGGTGCTCATCATCCCGCTGGTGATCTACGGCATGAACACCCTCGCGAAGCTGCAGGTGTGGACCACCCCGCTGTGGCTCGTGATGATGGTGCTGCCGTTCGGCTACCTGCTGTTCAAGCATCCCGAGGCCATCGGCGACTTCTTCGCCTTCGGCGGCATCGACACCGCCACCGGCGAGCCCCTCCACAAGGGAGTCAGCTTCGCCGGCACCATGCTCGCCGCCGGCGTGTGCCTCTCGCTTATCGCGCAGATCGCCGAGCAGATCGACTACCTGCGCTTCATGCCGCCCAAGACGCCCGAGAACTCGCGCCGCTGGTGGACCGCCGTCATCACCGCGGGTCCCGGCTGGGTCTTCTTCGGTGCCATCAAGCAGATCGTCGGCCTCTTCCTGGCCGTCTACCTGATCGGGATCACCATCGACAACGCCGGCATCGCCAACCAGCCGGTGCACCAGTTCGTGGAGATCTACCAGGACTTCCTGCCGCACTGGCTCGCGCTCACCCTCGCGGTGATCCTCGTGGTGATCAGCCAGATCAAGATCAACGTGACCAACGCCTACTCGGGCTCGCTCGCGTGGACCAACAGCTTCACCCGGGTCACGAAGACCTACCCCGGCCGACTCGTGTTCCTGGTGTTCAACGTGGTGATCGCGATCGTGCTCATGGAGGCCGACATGTTCAGCTTCCTCAACAACCTGCTGAACTTCTACGCGAACTGCGGCATCGCGTGGATCGTGGCCGTCGCCAGCGACATCGCGATCAACAAGTACCTGCTGAAGATCTCGCCGAAGGTCCCGGAGTTCCGCCGCGGCATGCTCTACGACGTCAACCCCGTCGGTTTCGTCTCGGTGATCGTGGCGGCCGGTCTCTCCATAGCCGCGTTCTTCGGGCTCCTCGGCTCGGGCCTGCAGCCCTACTCGCCGCTCGTCGCCCTGGTCCTCGCCCTCGTGCTGCCGCCGGTCCTCGCCGTCGCCACGCGGGGCAAGTACTACCTGCGGCGCGGCGACGACGGGATCGACCTGCCGATGTTCGACGAGTACGGCAACCCGTCGGGCGAGAAGCTCCTGTGCTGCGTGACCGGAGTGGAGTTCGAGCGGCCCGACATGGTGGCCTCCGCGGTGCCCGGCCCCGACGGCGAGAAGCAGTACATCAGCTCGCTGGCCCTCTCGACGGACAAGACGGGCGCGCACGTACTCCCCGCCGACCCGCCGGTGACGTAAGTCAGACCCCCGCGTCAGCTCCGTCCGACGGTGCGCCGGCCTCCCCGGTCGGCGCACCGTCGTCGGCGTTGCGCACACGCAGGTGCATCAGGATCTCGGCGTGGCCCTGCAGGAAGGCCTTCTCATCGAGCTTCTTGCGCCGCATCCACCCCGTGACCTCGGAGTTGCACTTGCTCGCATTGCACGAGCGGCACGCGGGCACGACGTTCTGCTGGGTGTACCGGCCGCCGCGCGAGATCGGCAGGACGCAGTCCTTCTGGAACGGCCCCTCGCCGCCGCAGTAGGCGCACACGCCCCACAGGCCGAGCAGTTCCTCCCACTGGGCGCCGGTCAGGTCGTTGTCCGCGGCCGCCACGCGCTTCGCGCGACGTCGCGCGATCCTGGCCTTGCGGGTCCGCGCACGCGGAGGAGTCGACTTCGGGGGCACGGACATACGGTACTCACGAAAGACGATACCGATTCGGTAGTTTCCCCTCGGGAACCGGATGAAAGGAATACCGTCCACTCATGCCTACCTATGAATTCCGGTGCAGCAGTTGCGGACCCTTCGACGCCGTCTTCAGCATGCGCGAGGTCCCCGCGGCGACGCCGTGCCGGTGCGGCGCCCCGGCGCGTCGCGGCATCACGGCGCCGCGGCTGGGCAGCGGCGCGTCGGGCGCGATGCGCCTGCTCGACGCCACCAAGGCCACCGCGGAGCGACCGGCCGTCGTGTCCGCGCCGCCCGGCCGGACCGGGGGCGGCGCACCGTCCGACCCGCGGCACGCGCGCCTCCCCCGCCCCTGAATCCCCCCCGATCTCCACCGAACAACCGAAGAAGAAAGGCCCGCTCCATGCCCGAAGTCGTCTTTCCGCTCGATTCCAGTAAGAAGTTCACCGACCAGGAGAAGATCGGCCACAACCGGTGGCACTACGCCATCCCGCCGGCGGTCACCGTCAAGCCCGGAGACACCTTCCGGGTGCACTGCCGGGAGTGGTTCGACGGTGCCATTCACAACGACGACTCGGCCGAGGACATCCTCAATGCGCCGCTGACGACGGTGCACACGCTGTCGGGCCCGATCGCGGTGGAGGGCGCGAAGCCCGGCGACCTGCTCATCGTGGACATCGTGGACGTGGGCCCGATCCCGCAGGAGGACAGCGGCCCCCTCGCCGGCCAGGGCTGGGGCTACACGGGCATCTTCGCCAAGGAGAACGGCGGCGGCTTCCTCACCGACCAGTTCCCCGACGCCTACAAGGCGATCTGGGACTTCACCGGCCACACCGCCACGTCCCGGCACGTGCCGCACGTGAGCTTCACCGGCATCATCCACCCGGGCCTCATGGGCACGTCGCCGTCGAAGGACCTGCTCGCCCGGTGGAACGCCCGCGAGGCGGCGCTCATCGCGACCGATCCCGACCGCGTTCCGCCGCTGGCGCTGCCGCCCGAGCCGAACGACGCCGTCCTCGGCACCCTCACGGGCGACGCCTTCACCGCGGCCGCCGCCGAGGCCGCGCGCACCGCCCCGCCGCGCGAGAACGGCGGCAACCAGGACATCAAGAACCTCACGCGCGGCACCCGCGTCTTCTATCCGGTGTTCGTGGACGGCGCGAACCTCTCGGTCGGCGACCTGCACTTCAGCCAGGGCGACGGCGAGATCACCTTCTGCGGCGCCATCGAGATGGGCGGGTTCATCGACCTGCACGTCGACATCATCTCGGGCGGCATGGAGACCTACGGCGTCAGCGAGAACGCGATCTTCCTGCCCGGCGGCGACGTGGGTCCGCGGTACGAGCAGTTCCTCGCGTTCTCGGGCACGTCGGTGACCCTCGACGACGAACAGCGGTACCTGGACAGCCATCTCGCGTACCAGCGAGCGTGCCTGCACGCGATCGACTACCTCACCAAGTTCGGCTACAGCCCGGAGCAGGCGTACCTGCTGCTCGGCGCCGCGCCGATCGAGGGCCGCCTGTCCGGCGTCGTCGACATCCCGAACTCCTGTGCCACGGTGTACATCCCGACGTCGATCTTCGACTTCGACGTCACGCCCGGCAAGGACGGCCCGGTGCGGATCGACCCGGGTCAGGGGGCGCCGCGCGCGTCCCGCTGATCCTCGTCGTGCCCGGCCCCGGGAAGCGGCCTCGGCGAACCCGCCGTCCGCCCCGGGGCCGCGGCGTGCGCGGGGTCAGCGCGGGAAGGGCAGGCCCGGCGGGATCGTGATGGTGCGGGGCGCGCCCGGCGGCAGGTCGATGCCGGGCGGGATCACCACGGTCGTGGGGTAGGGCTGCGTGGTCGTCGGTGCGGCGGTGGTGGTCTCCGCCGTCGGGTAGGTCGTGGTGGGCGCCGTGTACTGCCCGCCGCCACCGGCGGGCTGGTCCTCGGTGACCGCCGGGGCCGGCGCCGTGGTGGTGGCCGCCGCGGACGACGACGCGGACGCGGACGCCGACGACGGGCTCGCGGGCGCGCTCTGCGCCGCCGAGGGATTCACGGTGAACGAGGGCACCGACTCGGGATCGGACGGGGCGCAGGCCACCGCGGCGCCGCACGCCGCGACGACCGCCGCACCGGCGAGGGTCCTGCGGAACGCGGCCGTGCTCGTGATCACAGTGAATGCCATATGCAACATACGATCGTATTCAGGGCCGCATTGCAAGCCTGTCAGCTCGGCGCGGTGCCCACCCGTTCCCATCGGTGCCCCAGGAAGCGCAGCACCACCGCCGCGCACCGCAGCACCATGAACGCGGCGAGGCCGGACCAGATCCCCGCCAGCCCCCACCCGAAGGCGTAGGACAGCCAGATCAACGGCAGGAAGCCGACGAGGGCCGCCGCCATCGTCGCGGTCCTCAGGTACGCGGCGTCCGCGGCGCCGAGCAGCACCCCGTCGAGGGCGAACACCACGCCCGCGATCGGGATCATCCCGACGAGGAACCACCACGGCACCGTCAGGGCGTCGAGCACCGCGGCATCGGTGGTGAACAGGCGCGGCAGGGTGCCCTGCAGCGCGGCGAGCGCCGCCGCGATCCCCACCGCGAACGCGGTGGACCACACCGTGACCCGGCGGCCCAGGGACCGTGCCGCACCCGTGTCCCCCGCCCCGAGGGCCGCCCCCACGAGCGTCTGCGCGGCGATGGCGAGCGAGTCCAGCACGAGTGCCACGAAGTTCCAGAGCTGCATCGCGATCTGGTGCGCGCCCACGTACTGCGCGCCCGCCCGCGCGGCCACCGCGCCGGCCGAGACGAAGCACACCTGGAACGAGAGACTGCGCACGATCAGGTCGCGCCCCAGCACCAGCTGCGCGCGCACCAGGTCCGGCCGCGGGCGCAGCGCCGTGATCACGCCGCCGCCGGCCGCCCCGGCCGCGCGCACGACGGCTCCGAGGAACAGCACCCCGCTCACGACCTGTCCGGCCAGGTTCGCCCACGCGGAGCCGACCAGGCCCAACTCGGGGACGCCGCCCCAGCCAAAGACCAGGGCGGGACACAGCACCGTCGACAGGCCGAGCCCGACCAGCACGAAGACCAGGGGCGCGCGGGGCCGCTGGACACCCCGGAGCCAGCCGTTCCCGGCCATGGTGATGAGGATCAGGGGGATCCCGAAGGACGCCACCCGCAGCCAGGATTCGGCGGCCGTGGCGATCTCCTCGCGGCCCGCGACCGCCCGGGTGACGGGCCCGGCGAAGCCCTGCACGAGGGCCAGCAGGACGCCGCCGACCGCCAGCGCGATCCACGTCGCCTGCACGCCCTCGACGACCGCGCCGCCGGGGTCGCCGGCGCCGAACCGGCGGGCCGACCGCGACGTGGTGCCGTACGAGAGGAAGGTCAGCTGCGTCGAGACGGTCGCCAGGATCAGGCCGCCGACCGCGAGGCCGGCCAGCGGCAGCGCCCCCAGGCGGCCGATGACGGCGGTGTCCCAGAGCAGGTACAGGGGCTCGGCGGCGAGCACTCCGAGCGCGGGCAGGGCCTGGCCGACGATGCGCCTGCCCAGTCCGGCGGGCACGGAGGCGGTCTCGGTCACGCGGTTCCCGTCACGTTCGGGCGATCAGACGCGCGCGAGGAAGGCCGCGACCACGTCGTCGCCCGAGCCGGCGGCGGAGTACCCCGCGGCGAGCCGATGCCCGCCGCCGCCGAAACCACGCGCGACCTCGGAGACATCGAGGTCCGTGCGCGCGCGGAGCGAGGCGGACCATTCGCCGCTGTCGCTCTCCTTGAACAGCGCGGCGACCTCGCAGTCCTCGGCGGTGCGCAGGAGATCGATCAGCGACTCCGCGGCGTCCCATCCGAGCGGCCCGCGATCCTGCGCACGGCACACGGCGTACACGGCGCCGCGGCCCCCGAAGGCCTCGGGCACCGCCGTCGCCGAGCCCAGCACCGCGGCGACCATGGTGAACCAGGCGCGGGGATGACTGTCGAGCAGGTCGCGCGAGAGATCCCGCCCGCGCGCGCCCGCGGCGAGCAGCCGGCTCGCCATGACGTGACCGGCGGGCGAGGCCCACCGGAACGAGCCGGTGTCGGTGATCAACCCGGCGTAGAGGCAATCGGCGGTACCGGCGTCGAGCTCCGCGCCCAGCGCGTCGATCACGGCGAGCACGAGCTCGGTCGTGCAGTTCGCGGCGGGGTCGATCAGGTCGACGGTGCCGAACCCGGTGTTCGTCGCGTGGTGGTCGATGACCACCCGCACCGGATGTCCCTGGAAGGACTCCTCGAGTCCCGCGAGCCGCTCCGAGCTGGCGCAGTCGACGGCCACGGCGACCTCCGCATCGGCCATCGGCGCGGTGAAGCCGTCGACGCCGGGCAGCAGGCCGATCCCGGACGGCAGATCCGGTCCCGGGTGGCTGACGGTGACGCGCGCGCCCCGGGCGCGCAGTACGCGCGCGAGTCCCAGGCCGGAGCCGAGAGTGTCGGCGTCGGGGCGCACGTGGCAGTACACCGCCACGCTGCGCGCACCGTCCAGCGCCGCCGCAGCGGCCACTGCGGCGTCTGTCACCGCTCGGCCCCGTCCGGTTCGTCGTCCGAGTCCTCGTCGTCGTGCTTGTACGGGTCCGCTTCGCCCGCGGGCTTCGCGGTGGCGGCCACGGCCGCGACCCGCTCGTCCTGCTCGCGAGCCTTGGCGAGCAGCGCCTCCATGTTCGCGACGGCGGCGGGGACCCCGTCGAGCTCGAAGCGCAGGGTCGGCGTGAATCGCACGCCGGTACCGGCCCCGACCTTGCTGCGGAGCTGGCCGCGGGCCTTCTCCAGGCCGGCGGCGGCCGCCTCGTAGTCGGGCTCGACGTCGAGGGTCGGGCCCATGACGGTGTAGAAGACCGTCGCATCGTGCAGGTCGTTGGTCACGCGGGTGTCGGTGACGGTGACGTAGTCGAGCCGCGGATCCTTGATGTCGTGCTCGATCGCGGTCGCGACGATGGTCCCGATCCGCTTGGCGAGCCGAGCGGCCCGTGCCGGGTCAGCCATGGCCAGTCCCTCCCTTAACACGTCGAACGATCAATCGGCGGAACGGTGTGATCAACCGATGGAACAGCGAGCATATCCCGGTGCGGCACTGCGGTCTCGGCACCTGCGTCGACCGCACTCAATCCCGTGTCGCGCGGGTGCGTCAGTCCTCCGGACCCCAGAGGCGCCGCCGCACCGACAACAATTCCACCTCGGGGTGCCCCGCGACAGTGCGTTCGCAACGATCGAGCACGTCGCCGACGTGACCGGCGTCCGGACCGACGAGGCCGACGCCGACGACGGCGCGGCGATGCAGGTCCTGATACCCCACCTCGGCCGCGCTGACGGAGAATCGGCGCAGCTCGGCGAGGATGGGCCGGAGCACGGAGCGCTTGTGCTTGAGCGAATGCACGTCGCCCAGGAGCAGGTCGATCTCAATGACACCTGTGAACATCAGTCGGGCCACCCGGCCCTGGGGATAGTCGGCGGGTGCGGCCGGCGCAGATCGCGCCGGCCGCACCCGGCCGGAGGAACATCAGTCGCGCGGCTTCTCGACCAACTCGTAGGTCTCGATCACGTCGCCGATCTTGATGTCGGAGTACGAGAGCGTCAGACCGCATTCGTAGCCCTCGCGGACCTCGGTCGCGTCGTCCTTCTCGCGCTTGAGCGACGTGACCGTGAGGTTCTCGGCCACGACCGTCGAGTCGCGGAGCAGGCGCGCCTTCGCGTTGCGGCGCATGATGCCGGACTGGACCATGCAACCCGCGATGTTGCCCACCTTGGACGACTTGAAGATCGCGCGGATCTCCGCCTGGCCGAGCTCCTTCTCCTCGTAGACCGGCTTGAGCATGCCCTTGAGCGCGGCCTCGACCTCGTCGATCGCCTGGTAGATCACCGAGTAGTAGCGGATCTCGACGCCCTCGCGGTTGGCGAGCTCCGTGGCCTTGCCCTCGGCGCGCACGTTGAAGGCGATGATGATCGCGTTCGACGCCGACGCCAGGTTGACGTTGGTCTCGGTCACGCCACCGACGCCGCGGTCGATGACGCGCAGCTGCACCTCGTCGTCGACCTCGATCCCCAGCAGGGCCTCCTCGAGCGCCTCCACGGTGCCCGAGTTGTCGCCCTTGAGGATGAGGTTGAGCTGGCTGGTCTCCTTCAGCGCGGCATCCAGGTCCTCGAGCGAGACCCGCTTGCGCGAGCGCGCGGCCAGGGCGTTGCGCTTGCGCGCCGCGCGCCGGTCGGCGATCTGCCGAGCGATCCGGTCCTCGTCGACCACCAGCAGGTTGTCGCCCGCCCCGGGCACCGAGGTGAAGCCGATGACCTGCGCCGGGCGCGACGGGGTCGCCTCCGTGATGTCATCGCCGTTCTCGTCGACCATGCGCCGCACGCGACCGTAGGCGTCGCCCGCGACGATCGAGTCGCCGACCCGCAGGGTGCCGCGCTGGATGAGCACGGTGGCCACCGGGCCGCGGCCGCGGTCGAGGTGCGCCTCGATCGCGACGCCCTGCGCGTCCATGTCGGGGTTGGCCCGCAGGTCCAGCGAGGCGTCGGCGGTCAGCAGCACCGCTTCGAGCAGCGCCTCGACGTTCGTGCCCTGCTTCGCGGAGATGTCGACGAACATGGTGTCGCCGCCGTACTCCTCGGGAACCAGGCCGTACTCGGTGAGCTGGCCGCGGATCTTCTCCGGCTGCGCGCCCTCCTTGTCGATCTTGTTCACCGCGACGACGATCGGCACGTCGGCCGCCTGCGCGTGGTTGATGGCCTCCACCGTCTGCGGCATGACGCCGTCGTCGGCCGCGACCACGAGGATCGCGAGGTCGGTGGCCTTCGCACCACGGGCACGCATGGCGGTGAACGCCTCGTGACCCGGGGTGTCGATGAACGTGATGAGGCGCTCGTTGCCGTCGAGCTCCGTGAGCACCTGGTAGGCACCGATGTGCTGCGTGATGCCGCCGGCCTCGCCCTCGCGGACGTTGGCCTTGCGGATCGTGTCGAGCAGTCGGGTCTTACCGTGATCGACGT